>JAUXAC010000061.1 GCA_030615035.1 Dehalococcoidia bacterium
GGGGGCTAACCAATGCAGAGGCAGAAAATTAAGGATTACACGGTCTGCGCTGGAGTTAGGAAAAGAGTATTGACAGACTATTGGACTATTGCAAGGGTCACGGGACCATACAAGGGAAAATTTCCCGATGGTCTCCTGCCAAGAGTAATCAAATTTTTAAGAGACTACGCTGGGGTCGAATGGGATAGGACAAAGAGGCTCTACCAATTTGGCGGAATTGTGAATGATGGTGATACGGTGGATACGAACCCAGAGTGCAAACCAACCTTTCTCACTGATACTCGAAAACTTGAAGGTGTGCCCCAGAACTTTTATGACATTGTTTTCGCTGACCCAGGATATTCAGATTATGACTACGAGAAATGGGGTTCTAAACCCATCAAACCGTACAGCTTTATTGAGCCCGGGTTAGCCTGCCTGAAACCTGGAGGTTATTACATTCTTCTTCATACTCTACTTTACAAAATGAAGGCATTTACAGGATGTCGGCTCGTTGCCCTAATAGCAATTGACTCTGGGCCAAACCACAGGATTAGAGGTTTGCAAATATACAGAAAAGAATAAGCACCCAGATAAACTGTAAATTAAACAGTAGTGAAATACTGTTGAAAGGTAGCGGTGTCGCGGAGTAGAGCAGTTGGAAGCTCGCCAGCCCCATGAGCTGGAGGTCGTGGGTTCGAATCCCACCTCCGCTACCAAGTAAGGAGGTAAATATATGGCGACTGACGTAGAAATCCTGGGACATAAAGCGAAGATAGAGAGGGTTAGTGGACAGGCAAAAATGGAACCTTGGGAGGAGGACCGGCTGGTAGTCTGGCTCTCCTTTGATGAGCCTGTAGTAGTCGTCTCATCCTTCGCCGTTCTTCTCCCCGTGAAGAAGTATAAGCGGGATGAGTTCCTTTACAATGTCGTCCGCCTGGGAGCTGAGGAGTTGAAGCGGATTCTAGCAAAGCATGAGGAGGTGAAGAAGGAGAGGGAGGGGGAATACGAGGAGCCGAGAAATGCTGTCGTAGATGCCGTGGCTGCCGAGGCTCAGAGACTCATTGAGTAAACAGTAAGAGGAGGTAACCATGATAAAGCCGAAAGGTGCGGCAACAGTAATGGGTCTAATACTCATTTCCGTTTGTGGCTGGGTAGCACTCGTAACCTTCGTCCTAGCACCCAACTTTTGGGTCGGCTCAGCACTATCCTTCAGTGGTGGGGCGGCTATCGGGGGAGGTGTAGCCTACTTGATGTGGCGATGGTGGTTTAAGGGAATACTATGATTCCGGTTGACTACGAACTGGGGAAGAAGATTATTGAAACCTGCACCTGTGAATGCGGGGCGGAGCTCACCCTATCCTGGGGTGGCGCCTGGAACATTGACAGCTATGTCCTGAAGTGTGCCAACGATATCAACCACAATAGAATAGCCAGACCGGCCACTTTGGGGCCTTACGATATACCCGGGTTTAATCTATTCAATCTAAAAGGGAGGCGAAAGCAAATGGAACAAGAACTGGGTAAAGAAAGAGCAATAAAGCTAATCAAGTATGAGGGGGTGGTATCGCTCAGCAAGGCGGACGCCATGGAAATACTCCAGACCATCTGGCCCGAGGCGCCAGAGCTTGAGGTTTTGAAGGCAGCCATGATTTGCCACCACTATGGTCTCAATCCGCTGATGAAGCATGTCTTCCTCATCCCTTTCAAGCGAAGGCAGAAAGGGATAGTCGTGGGAGAAGATTGGGTCACTGTTTTGGGCATTAAGGCAACCCGCTTAATAGCCCACCGGTGCGGTCATTTCAGCTACCTTGGCGACACACCCAGGATAATGACCGAAGAGGAACAGAAGCGCATCTTCGGCGAGGTCGATAATACAAAGGTCCTGGCAATAACAAAACTAAAGGACAGCAAGGGCAACGAGGCCCCGGGCTACGGCTCTTGGCCCAGGGATGAACAGCCATACGGCGCCGAGAAAGGCAACACCAAGGCAAATATGGCCTTCATCCGCAGCGAGCGCAATGCCTTAGACCGATTGTTCGCCGGCGAGATGCCACAGGGCGTAGAGGTGATAGACGAGGAATATGCCCCCTCTATCAGCCTGTCTGAAGGTGGGGATAAAAGTGGCGGGCCAGAGGAAACCACAAAAATCGAAGCGCCCGCCGCCGACACCGACCAGGAAACTTTCACTATTGACCCAGAATGGCTCAAACAGAGCCTAAAAGATATCCACTGGGACGAAGAGACAGCACGGACTTGGGTCATATTTCACTTCAAACTAAAAGAGGCAAAAGGCACTCTCTGGGATATACTTCCAACCCTTACCCGAGACCAAGCCCAGGAGTTCGTCCAGGAGATAAATAGCCGATTAGAAAAACAGCAGGCTTCCTTATTCTAACAAGTGCTGGCTCAGAAACAAATGGAGTTGTGGGAGTAAAGAAGGCGTCAGAACGGGCACATATATGTGCCACCTTTCTCAAACGCACGGTAACGACGATGTAACTGTTACAGTCTTCTTCTATATATTAGTTAATAGATAAAGATAAAGATATAAGAAGGAGAAGGAGAGTGTAACTGTTACAGAACGGTTACAGGTGTTGAAACGGGGCTGATATGAACGGGAAAATGAAGGTATGTAAGCGGTGCCACAAGCGGCTGCCAACTACCACCGACTTCTTCAGGGTGAAAAGGACAGTCGATGGGGTGGCACATATACGTGCCACCTGCAAGATGTGCGAATCCACCAGGAGGCACACTGAGGACCGATGGAAGCGAAAGGCCCAAACTACGATAGCCTATCACCGGCTGAGGGCATTGGCAGAATATAAAATCGCCCCGGAAAGATTCCCAAGTTGGGATGGGCACTATGAGACCTTTGCTAATATCTATGGGTGGTTTATTGAGAAGATAGCACGCGAAATGGAAGCTGTATATGAGGGGCCTTGCAGGAAATGCGGATGCCTTTACAAGGACATGGGGCACGGCAGAGATGACTTGACCATAGATATTATAGACCCCCCCTCGGAGCCATTCTACGATGATAATACTCGCCTTGTTTGCGGGTCGTGCAATAGCCGCAAAGGGCCGAAGACTCGAGAGGAGGACAGGAGGGCGGCAAGAGCTTACCAAACTTGGTTAGAGACCCGTCGCGCATATCACCAGCTTTCATTCTCATTAATACCCGGGGCGCCTGGTGGCCTGCCCCATGCTCCTGTGGAAGGCAAGGTTACCCCAGTGCAAGAAAAGGCGATACATGAGGCAGGTGAGCAACTGAGGCTTTTCGCGTCGTAACGCCGTGTAACACGTTACAAGGAGGGCACAATGCCCTTACCATGGATGAAGATGTGGCTTGAGGCTTTAGATGACCCCAAGCTGACCAAGTTATCCCTGGCTGAGAGGGGGGCTTGGTGGGGCCTTCTTAAGCTGGCTGGTAAGTGCGATGCCGGCGGCAAGCTCTTAAGTGGTGGCCAGGGTTTGGATATAGATGAGATTGCCGATGCACTGCATGTCAAAACGAGCGATGACCGCCAGGCCTTAGAGTCCATGATAGCCAAAATGGAGAAGCGTGGCAGCCTGAGGTGGAATGACGGCGTACTTATCGTAGTTCATTACGAAGAGAGGCAGAGAATACCACCATCAGCACGCCCGGAGGCGGTTGCCGAGCGAGTGCGCCGCCATAGAGAAAGACAGAAAGGTAAAAACAGAGAGAAGGGCCCAGCCCCTAGTGAGTTGTTGGAGGATTGAAAAATGCCGATTCCACGCTATAGGGATGCAGATGGAGATTATGAGATAATCTTATTTTGCCCGAAATGTGCCTGGGCTATCCCCAAAGACAGAATAACTATGGGTTGGAAGCAATGCCGTCTGTGTGGTGGCAAATTGGAAACCAGACGTATCGATTACGGCAAAAACCCTTATAAGCCTGCGGGCTATAGATGAGGAGCGGGAAAGAAGATGAGGATAGAGGTCAGCCAGCTACCCCCCGTTGAGTTTTCGCTAAACTGGAGAGGGGTTTGGGCTGACAGATATAAAGCTGGACGAGTCTACCAAGCCGCTGTCTTCTATTCCTGCGTGGATGCCAGAAATAA
>JAUXAC010000175.1 GCA_030615035.1 Dehalococcoidia bacterium
AAAGAGCATCAGTATAGGGTATAAGGGGTTCTATGGTCTTCCTGGGATTCTCCAGTTTTGTGGTTGGCCCCAGAAAGTATCCATGGTCCACTGCCAGTATTACTGTATGGCCTGTCTTTGGCTTTATGAACCTTGACATCCGGTTTTTTATCGCCCATGACATATACTATTCCTTTGACCGTAAGATTAAAAAGCCTACCGGTTTATTGGCCGCTGGCTTCCCGGGGCCTTAAGACCAGAAAGCCCCTTTCTGTGAGCCATTTGTGGAATTTCCAGGCCCCGCACTCTTTGCACTTCTCCTTGACCTCCTGGTATTCAGGGCTTCCCTCGGTTTTTGTATCCAGTTCAAGCTGGGTGGGGCATCTCACATCACGGCAAAAGCTTCTCTTCTGGTATTCCTCAAATCCCTCTAAAGACATGATAATAAAAAGAAATTTTGATATTTAAACCTTTCCGGTCTCTATTACCTGGCCGTCCCTGGCGGCTATAACCTTCACCCCTGTCCTTTTCTCGAGCCAGGCGGCCTCCCTGAAGGGGTTTGCCCTGAGCATCTTCATGCCGAAGCCCTGGATTATTGCAAGCCCTGGCTTCCTTTTCAGGGCCTTCAGGAATTTCTCGGCCTGGTTGGTGCTCATGTGCTCGGGCCACTCCGTGTTCCTGGGCCTTAAAATGTTCATAATAAGAACGTCCAGGTCCTCAAAATGCCTCTCCAGGCCGGGGAAGTATTCCGTGTCAGAGGTGTAGCCAATTTTTTCAGAGCCGGATATCACAAAGCCTATGCCCTTTGGCTCACCATGCTTGGTGGGGGTGGCCTTTATTTCCAGGCTTCCGATTTTGCCCCCTTCCCCGGGCCTGAGCGTCTTTGAGCCCTCCAGCACCCTCAGGTGGTAACGGGAAACAGCGGGCCTGAAATCCCCTGAGCCCTTCAGGACGTTCTCGCCCATCAGAAGGACGCCGCGCTTCTTCTTGGCGCCCTGGGTCATGGATTCTATTACCACTTCAAGGTCTGTATAATGATCCGGATGGTCATGGGAACACAGGATTCCCGTCAGTTTCCTGAGCTTTACCTTGTATTGCTTTGCCCTGACTAAAGCACCGGGACCCGGGTCTATATGGAGCATCTCCTGATCCATTTCCAGAATGAAGCCTCCGGAGGCGCAGAGCTGGGTGAGCATGACAAACCGCCCGCCGGCCGTGCCCAGGAAGGTAATCTTGGCCATGAATAGAATTGGTAAGGGTTAAATAAATTGCTAACTTCCCATCTCCACTTCCACCTTCTTGGCGCCTGCGGACTCAGCGGCCTTCTTTATGTTGTCCATCAGGTACTGGGTCATGGGGCAGAAGGGGGTTGTAGGGACGAACAGGATTTTTACAGAGCCGTCCTTTGCTATGTCAATCTTCTTTATCAGTCCCATGTCCACCACGTCTATTCCGGTGTGGGGGTCCAGGACCTTCTTCAGTGCCTTTTCTATGTCTTTTTTATCCGCCACTATATCA
>JAUXAC010000124.1 GCA_030615035.1 Dehalococcoidia bacterium
TGAAGCTGCTCCTATTTTGAAAATTAAAGGTAAAGGGTCACTTCCCAATTCACTACCTATATTTTGGGCTACTACCCCTAAAGTAAAACGCTCAGTCAGGGGATAAAGAAGCCCAATATTCCCTAGAAAGGTAGTTTTTGCATCCTTTTCTATCGTATCTTTAAGCCAACCGAGGGTAATACCCCAGGAAATATTTTTAAACTTATTAGCATAACCTGCAAAGAGATGAAGATCCGAGGCCCCAAAATCTCCTGTAGGATTGCCCTGCTCGTCTCTACCTTCTATGTGCCCCATATCTACGTAATTAGCACCGAGTCCTACTGTGCCTCCCAAGGAAGGAAAACCAAAGCTTACATAGCCCTGACTTATCCCCTGGAACCAGAGATTATAGGTAGCGGAAAGCTCTCTGTGCTTGATTTGGATAAGTCCGGCTGGATTCCAAAAAAGGGAGGTTCCATCTGAAGCTAAAGCGGTAAAGGCTTCTCCCATAGAAGCTGCTCTTGCCCCCACCCCGATTTTCAAGAAGCCAGCTGTCGTAGTTCCCGGAGCATTTGCATAACCAACAAGATTGAGAGTCAGGATCAAAATCCCTATTATCACCACACTCGATGATATTTTTCTCATCAATCACCCTCCTAAAACATTTTCAGAGTTCTTATTTTATAATAGCTATTTTCCCTGTGAAGTTCTTAACTACGTAAACATAGATGCCTCTGGCTAATTTATCGCTTTTCTCATTTCTACCATCCCACGAAACCGCGCTAGCACCATATCTCTCGTCCAGAGTTTTTACTAACTCTCCTGCAAGGGTGAAAATTCGGATTTTCGCATAGGGAACACCGGTTCCCCAGAAAGTTAAGTTACTATGTCTACCAAGAGAGAATGGGTTGGGGTAAGCTACCGCACCAGTAGGAATAACGATTACAGATACCTCTATGGTTTTAGTTCCACCATTAGAGGTCACAGTTATCGTGCCGGTGTAGGGAGTGTGACTTTCTGTCAACCCTTCGGTTCGGACGGTTACAGAAATTGTGTTATCATTGCTTTCAAAGCTGGTTGGGTTTATCGTTGCCCAATTACGGTTAGCACTGATAGTTCCGCTCAAGGTTCCTCCACCAGCATTATAGGCTCGGAAGGTGATTGTCTTGGTTGAGCCTTTCCCTACCTCGCCAAAATCCAGAGAAGGAGGGTCAACTTCGAGAAGAACAGCTCTAATCGTTATCGGATGTCCAGCAGACCATCCTGACTCCGCATTGTAAGTATCCTTTGCCTTTACCTTCACATAGTAAGTGCCTTTGGTAGACCAAGAATGAGACTTGCTGGCTGAGCTTCCACTAACAACATAAGAGGTCCAGGTCGATTGAGTTCCATCTCCCCAGTTAAACTTAAAGGCTACCTGGTTTCCATCCGGGTCGGTAGTGGTGCCGGTGAAGGTGAAAGAAGTATTCGGGGTGCCGCTATCAGGTCCTGTGGGTGCAGAAGGAATATTTGGGGGCCGATTAACTCTTCCCACAACGGGGACTGCTGCAAAGTTCTCATCACCAGCTAATCGCATGCATCCTACGCACATTGGATAATCTGCCATTGCCTTATCAAAAGCCTCTCTTACTGCATTGCCTTGGCTCATATAATTGAATATTGCATCTTGCCAGCTGACTGAATTATCCCAGGCATCACTACACTCTTCAGTCGCCATCCCACAATAGCCAACGGTGGCCGTATCACTTATCGAGCCTTTTCTAAATTCGTATGAAAGTGTACCTGCACCAACATTACACATTCCACCACAGCTGCCTATAAATGCAAATGGCATCTTTGTATAATTCTCAATCCAATCGTGGATCTCACCTGCGGTTGTGGCGTCAGTGCATGAGTTAGTAAAACTATAGCTGCCGCCGTGAGCCAGCTCATAGAACATCGTTGTCTCGGTGCTCTGAATGTGGCTTTGAACCTTTGCCTCATCTGGGTATTTTACGGCCTCAGTAGAATATCCCATTTTATTAAACCAAGTTTCTGCGTTTTTATACCAGGGATCCCACGCTCCTGTACAATTACCTATATCCGTGGGGCCTGACAATGAGAAGGCTGTATATGGTGGTGGGATGCCATACCCTA
>JAUXAC010000014.1 GCA_030615035.1 Dehalococcoidia bacterium
GCATACCCACGCCTCATTGATGCTGAAGCAAGGCATACACCCCAAGATAGTACAGGAGAGACTGGGTCATGCAAGTATACAGATTACGCTTGATACCTATAGCCACGTTACTCCTGGTCTGCAGCAAGCCGCCGCTAACCGTTTTGATGATATAGTTCACGGCGTTTCAGAAAACGAGACGAAAGAAATCCTGCGTTAGCTATCCGTTAGCTAAAATGAAAAAGCCCCTACTTCCTTAATGAAGAGTAGGGGCTTTTTAGCCTCAAAAAATGGTAGGCCGTACAGGTCTCGAACCTGTGACACCCTGATTAAAAGTCAGGTGCTGAATTTACCCCAATTTTGGCAACTTCCACTCACAAATTTCCCAAAAAATCGGCTCCATTTTCACGAATCAGGTGCTCAACTTATTCCCCGATTCTTCAAGAGCCCTGTCGTTAATTAGATTAACATATCTGGATGATTTTTTCAATTGTCATACATATGGTATATAAAATCCTTGTTAACGGGCTTCATTTCCAAATCTAGCCGTTTTTTCGGGTCTGCCTAACCTTTTTTAGCCCAATCCGGTAATCACACAATTTGGCTAAATGTTACTCGCTTGAATGAATACAAGGAATCTTTTTGACCGTGCCGTGACAACAAAGTTCAGCTAGCTGCTTATGGAGCCTTCTTTCTTGCCACCTATTTGAAATTTAAACGGTGTCGGTTCGTCTCTTGCTCTATTCCAATATTCGACCACAAATCCAATATCTGCCGAGGCTAGCAGTGAAAAATTTTAAGGGATGCTACGTCAAATCGATATCCGTTGATAGCGTATTCTTTTCAATTATTAATGATCGGCTTGAAATCGTCTTCTAAAATTTTGCGTATCTTATAAGATAACTGACACCTATCCAGTTCTACATCTTGATAAGTCAAAATTGAATCTTTGCGCACTGGCTGCAGGAGTTTCGCGCCACGGCTTAATCCCATTGGTAGATAGCTTCCAGTTATACTATCGCCTGCTCTAACCAAACGACCATATACCGTGTATCCACCTTCGCCATCCAGGACATCGCCCTTTTTCAAATCCTTTTTAGCTACTGAGGCGACATCAGCTGTGAAGAAATTCGCTGAGCCAGTTTCTTCACCACGGAGTGCCACTTTTGCTACGCTTATGCCCAGTTCGAGCCCGATAAGGTGATAGGGCCTGAAAGCGGCCGCATACTCACCAGAAGTATCTTTAACAAAATCATGCGTAGATAGAAATCTACGCATGTGATCGGTCGTTACTTGGAATACAACAAAAACTCCCCAGCGTAGGTGATCTTTAATGGGGCTCCCATCTCTTTGTTCGCTAGCCACAACTTCCACTGTTCCGCTATGTTCCAGAATTCCACCATCATTCACCGGCTTTAGCATATTTGCAAGATTTTGGACTCCTACGGGGGGAAATTTCAAGCCATTTTTTTGCGGCACTAACCCGGAGGCATTAGCCAGTGCACACATTTCAATGGCTGATTTGGTGCCATCTAGGAACGAATTGTACATCTGGGCATTGAACTTTCCGGTTGACAGCTGTTCCTCAGTGAGGCCGAAGTAGTTCCAGACGGTCTCGGGAGTTGAATAATGGTATTTTGGCTGGTAACGAGTTCCTTTGCCAGCGCAAACAACCTCAACACCTATAGTGCGAGCCCAATCAATCATTTCATCAATTATCGCGGGTTGGTCACCGTAGGCCATAGAGTAAACCAGCCCTTTTTCCCTAGCTCTTTTATTGAGCACGGGCCCCAATAGCGCATCTGCCTCAATATTTACCATGACTATATGCTTACCGTACTCTATTGCTGTCCAGGCATGGTACGTTCCAGCCTCTACGACTCCGGTGCTTTCGACAATAACGTCCAGATCCGCTTTGATTAATTCCTCTGAGTTATCGGTCAATATTATTTTTCCCTTATTGGCACTATCATTGATAGCGCCAGCTGAATTCTCGTAACCGATGGCTTCTTTGGACCATCCGATTTCCTGGCAGGTCTGCGTTGCCTTTGCCAAATCAAGCTCTGCGATGCCAACCAATTTCAGCCCTGGAGTTCGCCTCGCTTGTGCCAAGAACATCGAACCAAAGGTACCAGCCCCAATAACACCAATCCTTATAGGTCTGTTTGCTGCTTCTCTTTGTTGAAGAGATTTATATAAGCTCATAATTACCTCGCCTATTGTTATTGAACTTGCGAGCGTTCTCTAAGCGTGAATGCTTGAATCATATTATCATTCAGTATAATTAGTTGTAAAATTTGGAATAGTATATCTGGAACCCCCGTTGCCAATTTAGCAGTATATTTATAAGGGCCGAAAAACGCCATAGGTTAAGATTATATTCATTCCTTGCTTTGATTCACTTCTATACCTACTCTTTCATCCGTAAATTTTGAACTCCAAACCCAGTTTGCCAATTCTCCTTTGCTTGTCTTTCATAGGTGGAACAATACGCCTGCATCTTTTAATCAGATTACATATTTAAATCACACAATCGCTTGCTTTGTTACCTCGTAGCATAAAATAACGTCCTGTTAATTCGGGGTAAATCGTTCCTTTTTCTACGCTCAACATTCTGACGTTTTGTTACCTCAGAGACAACGAAACGATGTTTTGTTGGATAAGCTCGTAGTGCGTTATCGATAACGCTACTAATGGGACGGTGAGTTCGATGCTCCTTTACCTCCACGAAATCTAAGGAATCCCGGGAAGCTGTGCTCTACAACAGCAGCTGCCCCTATACAGAGCTGGATTTACCACAGCCATCCCACCTGGCGAGCTAAAAGGGCAGCGGGAGTAATTCAGTGGGCATCGGTTATGGAGTTATAACAGTTCTACCTAATATCGCACCTTTTCCTAAATCGTCCAGAACTTCGTTGACTTCCTCTAATTTACGGAAGTTTATTTTGAAATTCAAAGCGCCTTTTTTATAAAGCGCGACTAGTTCCTCGAGTTCCCTAGCACTCCCGTAATTGCTCCCTACTACCTCGATTTCAGAAACTGAGCCTTTGGAACTGTAATAATGTAAGTATCCACCAAATCCTACAATCACTATTCTTCCACATTGCCCGAGCATGGACATCGCCATTTTTAAACTTTCATCTGAACCTGCCAGCTCTAAAACAACATCGACTCCTTTGCCGTTCGTTATTCGTCGGATTTCCCTATTTACATCGACTTCAAGAGGGTTTATCACATATTCCGCTCCGAATTTGGCAGCAAGATCTAATTTTGTGTTGTTTCTATCCACGGCTATTAACGTGGCTTTCGTAAGAGATTTTAGAAGCTGAACAGCTACATGTCCTAAACCTCCTATCCCTACAACAGCGACATAAGAATCTGGGGATAATTTAGGAAGAATTTTGGTTCTAATTGCGTGGTATGAGGTGAGTCCGGCATCAGTTAGGGCAGCAGCGCTTCTTAGGTCGGAAATTCCCTCCGCTTTAATGAGTTGTCTGTAATTTGGCACAAGCATGTACTCTGCATACCCTCCGTTAAGTCCCGTAGTTTCGCCTATCATCCTCAAGTTTACACACACGTTTTCTTGGCCAACACGACAGAATTTACATGTGTCGCAAGGTATAACTCCACAAACAAGGATCGGATCGCCTTTTTTGAAGCCCTTTACATAGTTCCCAACATCGTGAATTATGCCAGCTACCTCATGTCCAAGAGTCAAAGGTGGCTCTATAGGCATAACGTCTCTAAGCGTTCCCTGACGAATGTAAAAATCCGTCCTGCAAACCCCCGTTCCGCAGACCTTTATAAGCACCTGCTGTCCACGGGGCTCGGGGATATCTGTGTCAACGATCCGCAGGGGCTCTCCGTATTCAAACAATCTTGCTGCTTTTATGATTTGGCCTCCCTTAATTTTTTTACCCTGTTCTGGGTAAGTCGTGAGATAATGGTTTATCTGAGTGAGTTTCTTCAAACTTTCAATGCCACTATAGTGCGATTCTAATGAATCAATTACAAGGCTTGGTGCAGGATTAACTATCGCCCTTCCTTTTTATTCTTCCTTAGCTAGGTCTGATTTTTCCCAGGGCGATTTATAAGGTAGTACCAATTAATATTGTGGTATTTGAGCGGCTTATTATGTAAGAAGGTTTCTGTAGAACTAATTCCCCGTATTGACGGGAGTTCCACCGTAACAAACTGATTTAACAAATCAGTATTGCTAAAACGAGCAGCTATTATTATATTGAATCTACCGAGAGAGACTGAGGCGAGGTACACAGCCGGATATTTGATTATAGAATCTATTACTTTGTGAGCATATTGGTGATTTATAGTAATTCCAATCGTTGCCCATGCCTCGTATTCCAATATTTCTGGATTGGGTACGACTCCTACTTTATACACCTCGTTAGCCAACATATCTTTCATACGTTTGCGTATCGTACTCTCTCCCATGCCTAACCTTGATTTCAGACTTGCCGGACGGGTGAGTCCATCTTCCCTTAAAATGCCAAGTATCCTTCGGTTTACTTCATCTATTTTGTAAAGATTATGGCTAACAGTGGCTTCACGATAAGGCTCCCATGCATTCTTGGTCTTCTCGAAAACAGGTGCAGGCCAGGAAAAATGGTAATATTTCCTGGGAGACGCAAACATCCACGTTTCGGTACTTAGAACGCCCTTCACTCTGGTTAACTCAGAATTTACAAAGTAGGTTAGCTTGTCAATGGTGTCAAAGTGCACCGCTATGATAATGTCAAACCTACCAAGGACATAAGCCACAAAGTATATTGAAGGGTACTCGACAAGCACACGAGCCACATGACTTAAATATCCCGGTGCTACTTTGATTCCAATCTTGGTCCATGCTCTAAATCCACATAATACAGGGTTTGGGACTGCTATTATCTTAATAGCCCTGTTACTGATCATATTGTTTATTCGCCGGCGTATAGTTCTCTCCCCTACGCCAAGGATATGAGCCAGAGTAGCACTCTTGTGAAAACCTTGATGTTCTAACTCACTTAGTATTTTTTGGTCTAATTCATCCATTATTCTGCTTTCCCTCCACGAGACTAGTGGATATGCTGGTAGGTTGTAAAAATTTAGTGCCCACACCTGTCAAAGACCAACATCTTTAAATATCCCCTTCCTTCGGAAAGCACTCTGGGGGGCAAAGCCCAAACACTTTGAACAGTATAGAAACGGTAACACACCGCTTTTAGTGTAACAAAATAACCTACAATGGTCAATATATGTATCCATAATTCCATGTTTAGTTAATATTATCTTCGTAATTGGTCAATGTGGGCCTTGACATTTCCATTTTCTGTTGTTAAAATACCTATCATGACTTTTTTGGTCTGCGGAAGGCTTGACAGGTACGCTAAAATAAACAAAACCTTTTTGAAGAAATAGTAAATAATATCGAGAAAAGAGAATGACCGTAAAGGGACATAGAAGCGTGACAAGGAATAGCCCTCTAAAGATAGATAAAGTGGTGTGGAGGCTAAGATTGGTTTTTATATGAACATGGCGGGCTCTGCCAGGGGAGAGTTAGATGCAGACCGGTGCTGGTGCCCCTCCCATGAGCAACCTTATGCGAAATTGGGCAAGTGGCATCCCGCTGGTAAAAACCCACTACGAGCTATGGCGAGAACAAAAATATTGAGGAATTGATGGGAGATAATGGGTGTATTAGGGGTATCTATGGCAGTATAAGAAATGTCAGCTTTAGCATACTCAAAATTTAGGATGAATATCCCATAAAATACGACGAGGGAGGTGGTGTTGTGTGAGAATATGAGGTAGTCGTCAGTGGTTGGTAATCTCAAGTTTTAAGGAGGTAAAAGGTGAATAAGAAAATATTGTTAATTCCACTGGCATTGTTGTTAGCCATGAGCTTGGTTGCTATTGGTTGTCCAGCTCCGGCTCCAGCCCCAGCTCCGGCTCCAGCCCCAGCCCCAACTCCGGCTCCAGCCCCAGCTCCGGCTCCAGCCCCAGCTCCGGCTCCAGCCCCAGCCCCGGCCCCGGTGCCAACACCAGCACCAGAGGTGGAAGTAGCCAAATGGAAGTATCAGACTATGTGGGCGCCCGCCATTACCCTGTGGCGGGGTGATAAATACTTTGGTGACCTGATGAACCGCCTAGCCGCTGGATACCTCGAAATTACATACTACGAAGGTGGTACCCTAGTATCCACATCCGCTGAGCTGTTTGATGCCGTGTCAAAAGGGTCAATTCAGATGGGTACCGACTGGCCAAGTTACTGGGAAGGTAAGAACACCGCCTTTAATCTCATCACTTCTACTCCTCAGTGGCTTACCCCGGCGGACTATTTGCTCTGGTTCTGGCAGGCTGGTGGGCTGGAACTGTCTCAGGAACTCTATGCCAAGTATAACATAGTCTGGTTCCCCCACTCAGTTACTAGTCCGGAGTCCGGTATGCGCTCGCGTGTGCCCATTTACACCGGTGCCGATTATAAAGATATTAAGATGAGGCAGTGTGGGCGTAACCAGGCCAGAATCCTCACTGACCTCGGTGGTGCGGCAATCTTCATGCCCGGTGCCGAGATATACATGGCACTGCAGCGGGGAACCATAGACGCTGGTGAGTTCTCCGTCCCCGAATGCGACTGGTCAATGGGCTTTCAGGAGGTCTCCGATTACTGGGTTCTCCCCGGATGGCACCAGCCGGGTCCAGTGTCTGGCGTTATGATTAATAAGGACGCTTTTGACGCCCTGCCTGACGGGATTCAGTTCATGTTCAAGGAAGCGGCCATGGCTACCATGATGTGGGCCTGGACATACTTTGAGTATAGCTCTGGTGAGTACACCAGGAAATTTGAGGATTATGGCATCATCAGGACTCACCTGGACGATGCGACTCTGGAGCAGATACAGGAACTCTCCTATGGGTATCTACTTGAAGATGCCAGGGAAAACCCCGACCACGCCAAGATAGCCTTCTCTCAGGTGAAGTACTTTAAAGACTTCGCCGTCTGGCGGGAGGCACAATACCCGTTCATGTTTGGCCGCAACCCTCCAAAACTGGACGCAATGTATGCCGAACTGGAAGCTCTTGCCAAAGAATTTGGAGTTTATGACGAGGTCATAGCTCTGGAAAGGTCGGTTCGGGCTAGGATGGAAGGGCAGCGGTTTTGGGAGCTGGGGACCCCCTACATAGAAAATCCTATTGCCCCCTAGTGAAGCGTCGGTTTAGGGCAGCATTGAAAGAATTGCAAGCCCCGGTGAAATGGTATATTTACCAGAGAAAGCCCCGGAAGGGGTAGCAGCTTTCCGGGGCTTTCGTAAGGGGAGGCTTTTTGTGAAGGTAATCATACCGCTAGTTAAACGTATTGATAACTTTTCCGAATGGTCAGGGAAAATTATTAGCTTCTTTATTTTGGTCCTTGCCGCGTTGATAGTCTATGAGGTGTTCACGAGGAGGGTGCTCGGCAGCCCGACTATATGGACATTCGAGATACTACGCTATGTGTTTGGCGCACATTTTATGCTTGCCCTTGGCTACACTCTACTGCACAAGGCGCACGTAAATGTTGATTTCATCGTTTTGCGCTTCTCCGCGAAGACACAGGCTATTCTTGAGATTGTCACTTTCTTTCTTTTCATCGGGCTGTTTTGTGCCATTTGGCTGTGGCAGGGAACAATATATGCTGTAACCTCATGGGAGATACTGGAAACAGCCCCGAGTGCCTTTGGTTCCCCCGTCTATCCAGCGAAAACAGTAATACCCATTGCCGTTTTCCTGATCACTGTGCAAGCGATAGGAGGCCTTATTAAAAATATCGTCTTTGTGGTCAAGGGGGTGCGCCTGTGATTGAAGTAGCCCCTGAAATTATAGTTCCGCTTATGCTTGTTGGCGTTGTGGTGGGGTTTTTACTGGGGCATCCCGTTGCCTTTGTTTTTGCCGGACTGGGGGTAATATTTGCTTTTATCGGCTGGGGACCCGAGGCGTGGTACCTGTTTATAGGCCGAACCTTCGATGTCATGCAAAACAATCTTCTAATCGCTGTTGCCCTCTTTATCTTGATGGCGGTTTTCTTAGAGAAGGGCGGTCTTGCCGAGGGGTTGTTTAGAGGCATGATGTATCTGTTCGGTCCGGTGCATGGGGGAATAGCATTGGCAGTGGTGGTGCTGTCTGCAATTATGGCTGCCTGCACCGGAATCATGGGGGCAACCGTGGTTAGCATGTCGCTTCTGGCTATTCCGGTCATGATGAGGTATAAATATGACAAGCACCTGGCCACGGGGGTGGTGGCTGCCGCCGGGACTCTGGGTATCCTTATCCCACCGAGTATAATGCTGGTGCTGATGGCTGACCAAACGGGGATATCGGTAGGAAGGCTATTCGCCGGTGGCGTTTTCCCCGGTATGGTTCTGGCAACCCTATATTTCACTTACATCATAGTTATGACTCACCGCAATCCGAAATTGGGACCGGCGCTTTCCGCTGAAGAAAGGGCAGCGGTTCCGATAAGGCAAAGGGTTAGGTTGGTCGCGGTGAACATAGTCCCGCCTATGGCACTTATCCTCACGGTTCTGGGCTCAATCTGGTTAGGCGTGGCTACGCCGACTGAGGCATCTGGAGTTGGTGCCTTCATTGCCCTCATGTTGATGATTATCTATCGCAAGTTTACCTGGGGGAAGCTGGCGGAGTCTGTCTGGGCGGCAACAAGAACCAACTGCATGGTACTAGCCATCATTGTTGGTGCCTCAATATTTACCGCTGTGTTCATTGGTTTAGGCGGTGGGGGGGTGGTGACAAATATGGTACTGTCGGTCGGTTTCCTGGGCAAGTGGGCGGTATTCGCGCTAATGATGGTTACCGTCTTCATTGCGGGCTTTTTGTTGGAGTGGATTGGGATTATTTATCTCATCTTGCCCATTTTCCTGCCAATAGCTGTCAAACTTGGCTTTGACCCACTTTGGTTCGTTATGATTGTGGCGATCAATTTGCAGACTTCCTTCTTAACACCACCCGTTGGCTATGCCTTATTCTATCTGAAGGGCACCGTGCCAAAAGGAATAGAGCTGTTGGATATCTACCGCGGTGTTGTTCCCTTCATTGCCATTCAAATGGTGGGCGTACTTGTTGTCGTTATCTTTCCTCCGCTGGCAACATGGCTGCCCAGCCTTATCGTAAAGGGTTGAGGTAAATTAAATAGGAGGAGGTTATCATGTTACCAGCAAGGGTGTTTCGCATTCCGCCGGTAGTAATTTTTGGGTCAGGGGCATCGGAGCAAGTCGGAGAAGAAAGTAGGAAATTAGGGGTTAAGAAGGGCTTGATTGTTACCGATAAAGTTCTGAGCAAATTGGGAGCATTGGATGGTATCAAAAAAGCACTTGAGCAAAGCAAAGTCCAATTTGCCATATATGACGGCGTGGCTACTGAACCAACGGTAGATTTTGTCAAGGAAGGGCTTAAGGCTTACAAAGAAAATGGGTGTGATTTTCTGTTAGCTGTCGGTGGGGGCAGTCCTATTGACACCGCTAAAGCCATTGCGGTAATGGTCACCAACACAGGTTCAATTGAAGATTATAAGGGACTGGGCAAGATTACTAAAAAAGGAGTCCCCCTCGTGGCAATTCCTACGACTGCTGGTACAGGCAGTGAGGTCACTGTGAGTACCATCATTATCGATACCAAGACGGATGTCAAAATGCTTATCGTCAGTCCATTTCTTATGCCTGAGATAGCTATTGTAGACCCGATGTTAACTCTTTCATGCCCTCGTGGTCTAACCGCAGCCGTGGGAATCGATGCCCTTATTCACGCTGTTGAAGCCTATGTTTCGGTGAAAGCCCAGCCTATGAGTGATATTTTTTGTCTTTCAGCCATTGAACTCATCTCCGGCAATTTGAGACAGGCTTGGGCTAACGGAAATAATATGGAGGCGAGAGAGAAAACCATGTTGGGGGCACTTCAGGCAGGCATTGCTTTTAGCAATTCATCTATAGCATTGGTTCATGGGATGTCCCGACCGATTGGGGCGTATTTCCATGTGCCTCACGGAGCTTCTAATGCCGCTCTTTTTGGTGTAGTTATGGAGTTTAGCCTGATTGGAAATCCAACTAGATATGCCCATATTGCTAAAGCTATGGGGGAGAATATTAGCGGTTTAACCGATCTAGAAGCCGCCGAGTTAGGAGCTAAGGCTGTCAAAAGATTAATAAAGGACATCAAAGCGCCTTCTTTGCGGGAGTTGGGTGTAGATAAAGAAAAACTTGACGAGTTAGCCTCTAAGATGACCGAGGCTGCTATTGATAGTGGTAGCCCAGCGAATAATCCCCGTCAGGCGACAAAGGAAGAGATAATAGAACTTTATAACTTAGCTTACGCCCAGTAGGCAGGGGGCAAGTAACCACTCACTTTCAGGCAGTTTAAGTATTGGGGGACGGGTAACCCATTAAACCAAAAAGTGAGAAGGAGGTGGGCGATGTAATCTGTTTACTATTTACTGGGTGACACAATAAGACAATTAGGAAAGGAGTAGAATATGGCGCTTTTAGAAGAGCCAATAAAAGGAGTGCCGCTGGTTAAAAACTTGATTGGTGGAGAATGGGTTGAATCTAAAGGTGAGATTTTAGATGTTGTGAACCCAGTCACCGATCAGGTAATTGCCAAAGTTCCGATTTCGACTAGAGACGAGATAGATGCCGCGATGGAAGCGGCTAAAGAGGCTTTTCCTGACTGGAGAAGGACAACGCCACTGGCCAGGTCAAGATGTCTCTTCAGATTGAAAGAGTTATTGGAAGAGAATTTTGAGGAAGTTAGTCGAATTCAAACGCAGGAACACGGAAAGACGATAGACGAATCTCGAGGCGAAACGAGGCGCGGAATTGAAAATGTAGAAGTTGCTTGCGGGATTGCTACATTGATGCAAGGGTATAATTCAGAGGATATCGCCTCAGGTATAGATGAGTATCTTATTCCAACGCCTTTAGGAGTTTTCGGCATAATAGGCCCGTTTAACTTCCCGTTCATGATTCCGCTTTGGTCGGCACCATATGCTGTAGGTACTGGAAACTGCATCATTATCAAACCCTCGAGTGAAGACCCCCTCAGCCAAAGAAGGCTGGCTGAGTTAGTAGATGAAGCTGGTTTCCCGCCAGGTGTGTGGAATGTAGTCAATGGCGGAAGAACTGTTGTATCAGGTATGCTAGAGCATCCGGGCATTGTGGGGATAACCTTTGTCGGCTCCACACCAACAGCGAAATATATCTACAAGATGTGTGGTGAAACGGGTAAGAGGGTTATTGCTCAGTGTGGTGCCAAGAACTTTATGTTAATAATGCCCGATTGTAATGTAGCCGGAACCATACCAGCTCTCATGACGTCATTTTTTGGCAATACTGGTCAACGATGCTTGTCAGGTGCCGTTCTGGTTATTGTCGGTGAAGATGATGGATTCTATAATAGTTTTATGGATGCAGTTGTCGATACGACGTCTAAGATAATTATTGGTAATGGGCTTGATGAATCAGTTCAGATGGGGCCTCTGCGTGATAAAGGGAAAAAAGAGAGGGTTTTAGGATATATAGAAAGTGGTATCCAGCAAGGGGCAAAACTCAGACTTGATGGCAGAGGGGAGGTAAAGATTGTTGGTGACTATCCTCAAACATGCTTTATCGGTCCAACTATCTTCGAGAATGTTACCCCCGATATGAAAATAGGTAGGGATGAAATTTTTGGCCCGGTAATGAGTGTTATGCGGGCGAAAAACCTGGATGAAGCCATAGACATGGCCCATAGCAGCCCATTTGCTAATGGTCATGCTATCTTTACCTCAAGTGGTAAAACTGCCCGCGAATTCCAGTACAGGATTGTCAGTGGTAATGTTGGCATAAATGTCGGCATAGTGGCGCCTATGGCATTCTTCCCATTCAGTGGCATGAGGGATTCATTCTTTGGGGTGTTACATACCCAAGGTCGAGAGGCGGTTCGTTTCTTCACTGAAAGCAAAGTTGTCATTCAAAGGTGGTTATAGATGGAACTAAATACGGCTTCGGCAGTTGTCAGTTTTGCTAAAAAGCTTGAGGAAGACTCGGCAAAGTTCTACGAAGACTTGTCTCGGAGATACGCAAAGGATAAAGATGTTTTGCTCTCTTTTGCCAAGGAGAACGTAAAGAATATAGTACAGGTTGAAAGAGCATACTATGGAGTTATTACTGATGCCATTGAGGGTTGTTTTGCCTTTAAAATAAATCCGGATGAGTATACGTTTAAAACTGAATTGGCAAAGGGGGCAAGCTATTCTGATGCTCTGGCGAAGGCTGTAGAGATGGAAGAAAAAATCATAAAATTTTACTCGGATGCCGCCGAGCAATCAAAGTCCCTGATGGCGGATGTTCCCAGAGCTTTTGTGATAATAGCAAAGAAAAGAGACAATCGTAGATCAATGTTGAAGTCACTTCTTGGCAAGGGAGCTTAGATGGCTAAAATTGTTGAGAAACACCGTGTCCACTGTGAAAAAAGGCATGTTAGTGCATTTGTTATTAAATGTGATGATGGCAGCTCCACTGTTAAATGTGGTTTGCTAAAACAGCGCGGTGATTCGTGCCCATTTCTGAAGGATGCTGACTATAGAAGTCCGTTTAGAAGGGCTCCAGAATATAGACCTAAGTAATCCTTATAGAAATCCTTGAAGTGGCTGGGTTGTCTCCTTATCTTGGCTACCGGGGCGTAAACGGTTGGTAGCTTCCGAGGCTACCCTTAGTGCCTGAGCGGTGGGGTGTTACGGTGCCGGGGTGCCCCTGGCACCAGTCTAGTTGGGATTAGGCACGTTGGACAGGTTATTGCTATGCAAGATAATCTGGAATTCATTAGCCCTGGTAGTAGTTTTCAGGCGTGGTCGATGCTTCAAGAAAGAGGCACGTTGTTCCTGAGGTATTTATCCCCCTATTCTTCAGGCTGCTTCGTCCTTACCTTATTATTCTGCAGGAAAACATTACATTTTGAGGATTGCAACAAGTGCAGATGATAGCTCTAATCGCGCTATGAATCTCCCTCAGGGCAATAATATATTTCAAAAGAAAGAGAAAATTGTCTGGGGAACTCACTGAATCACAGGAAGGAGAAAAGACAAGGAAGAAGCCGTGTTCCTGATGAAAGAAGATGAGCCCATTAATGGTGGAACATTGTGGATTTTGCTGGGTGGCGTTTTTCTCACGTCATTTAGCCTGCTAACCTTTGAAATAACCCTCGCCAGGCTCCTCTCTGTAATGCTTTCTCACCACTATGTATTCCTCGTTGTTGGTTTAGCTTTACTGGGGTTGGGTGTTGGTGGCATCTTTGTTCACTTCTTCAGGCCACAAATACCAAGCGGGCATAACCGATTTGGCTCCTTAGCCTTGTTTGCCAGTCTGTTTTCGCTGACGATCCCCTTTTCCGTAATACTCATAATCCAGATTGGCTATATGGATAAGGTCCGGGATAATATCCTGCTCTACTGTTTCTTTTTATTTATCCCCTTTTTCTTTGCCGGCGTGCTCCTAGCAGAGGTCTTCCGCATGTTTCCTGCCAGTAGTGCCTGGATTTATGGCGTGGACTTAGTTGGAGCAGCAGTTGGCTCTCTTGGGGTCATCCTCACCCTAGATATCCTCGGTGGCATAAGTACTAGTTTTCTGCTTGGCGTCGTCGCTGCAATGGCAGCGCTACTCTTTGCGGCGAGGGTGCTGAGGAGGAACATTAGGGGAGTGATAATATCTTCCGTCAGCTTCTTGATGGTATCCGTCCTATTAGGGGCAAACCTGACTGGCTTTTACCTGCCTCATATACCCATCGGAGCAAACCCAGCCAAGGAAATTCACGATGCTCTTTCAACTTTCCAGGGGAAGATAACCGAGACGAGGTGGAGTGCTTTTGGCCGCACCGATTTAGTGGAGTTTAGCGATTATCCGGAGCATAGGGACATCTACATAGATGGAACAGCCGGGACACCTATGTACAGATTTAGCGGTGATTTTAACGATCCGGGTTCCGCAGTCAACAGCCTAAAGGCTGACTTTCCGGGATATTTCCCCTTCCTTTTCTTGGAGGAAGAAGAAAGAGATAATGCCCTCATCATAGGGCCGGGCGGAGGACGGGATATACTTCTGGCGCTAATGGGAGGGGTTCGTAAGGTCACAGCCGTTGAAGTAAATGAGGATCTGGTAGATATAGTTCGTGAATATTCATGGTATAACGGTGGTATTTATACCGACTTGGATAATGTAGATATAGTTGTTGACGAGGGAAGAAATTTCCTCAAACGCCAGAAGGAAAAATATGACATTATCATGCTTAGTCTCCCTGTTACCAGCAGCAGCCGAAGCCTGGAGGGATATGCCTTAACCGAGAATTTTCTGTTCACCACGGATTCCATCAGTGATTATTTGGTTCGTCTGACTGATGAGGGGCGCTTGGTGGTTGTGTGTCACAACGATGCTGAGATATTGAGGCTGCTTTCCATCTCGCTGGCTGCTCTCAATGAAAGGGGTGTCAGTAATACAACAGCGATGAAGCAGATTTACATGGTGGGCTCGGAGGAGTACCCTGTATTTGTGTTGAAGAAAACACCGTTTGAGCCGGCAGAGGCGTTTTTGAGGTATGAGACAATACACCAATTCAGGTATGACCCAATTTCCTCTTACTTCCCTTACATCACACAAGTGGGAATGCTCAACCCAGTACTTATGACTCTGGGTAGTGGGGAGATAGGCTTCGATGACTTAGAGAAGATGGTTGAAGAGCAGGGTTACGATATCAGTCCGGTAACAGATGACAGTCCATTTTTCTACAAACTTGAAGAAGGGCTACCGCAGCCTGTGTCTCTAGTTTTCTGGCTGTCGATTATTACGGTGTTGCTGGTGGTATTGGTGCCCCTTCTGTATTGGAAGAAGAGAACCTTCCAGACAGAGGCGCGTTCGGAGAGCGAGAGAGGCTTCAATCAAAAGCTGCTTCAGTCCGTTGTGCTATTTTCGATGCTGGGTATAGGGTTCATGCTGGTTGAAATTTCCCTCATCCAAAGATTTGTGCTCTTTCTTGGCCAACCAGTGCTATCTTTGGCAGTCTTATTATTTTCTCTCTTGGTAGGGGCAGGCGTGGGTAGCATGTATAGTGGACGACTTGCTTCAGATAAGCTAATCAAAGGGATAGCCATTGCCTCTCTGTCTATTGTGGCGGCTCTACTTAGTTATACTTTTCTCCTTCCCCTCATCTTCAATCAACTTCTGGGGCTAGGTCTTACAATCCGCTTATTAGCCACGGTTGTCATATTGACCCCCCTGGGTTTTCTAATGGGATTCCCTTTTCCCTTGGGTATAAGGTGGCTAAAAGAGATGAAAATGGAAAACCACATCCCATGGATGTGGGGGATTAATGGTACAAGCTCTGTGTTGGGCTCGGTGATGACCATAGTTATAGCCATAAGCTTTGGATTTACCGAGGCACTTTTAGTAGGTGCTGGTTGCTATTTTATCGTCTTTCTAACTAATTTAAAAAAGCAGCATTAAGGAAGTTTAGCTTTGATTTGAGCTGTTTATGTTAGCTGGTTATCTCAGCAAACGCTATCATACCAAGGGTGAGAGCGACATAAGCTCATATCGCCATAGAGGATTAGACTCCTAGGTGGCCAGTACATTGGTACAAGAGTCAGTAGCAGTACAGCGGGCCGTTATCGGAATTTTCAGCATCTTGCGGCAACGGCGTCTGCTTCAGCCATGGTCCCACTCTCTACGAGCCCTGCTTCCTCTCCCTCTCGGGGTACTAGGTTCTTGCTAATAGCTAAGGCAGACAAATTTGCCATAATGGTCACGAAGTTGATATCCTGATTGTTGAACTCGTTGCGCTCCTTAGTGTAGACCCTAAGGCTTCCAACAGCTTGGCCACCAAACATTACTGGTGCGCCCATAATGGAGACAATACCAGCTTTGGTTGCCATTTCGGGATACTGTATGCGGCTATCTTTGGACACTTCAACTATAACAACTGGCTGTCCGGTGAGGACTTCAGACAGGCTCTTGTCGGCATCCAGTACACCCTTACGCAGATAGAACTGGGGCAGTCCCCAAGAGGAACTATGAATTAGCTTCTTTCGAGTGAGGTCAAGGAATACCAGTGAGGCGCCGGCCTTCATAGACCTGGCTGTGCCTCTAACGATGACATCCAGTTTCTCCTTTAAAGTCGCAGTGGAATTCACAACCACTACCGCCCGACGCACTGCTTTATAGTAGGCCCGTTCCTTGCTTAAAGGCAATCTGGTTCTCCTAGTGCCATTGTAGATTTGTTGGATTGTGTAGTCAACTACAGAATAAACTAAGAAAGCTTGCCCAAATGTGGTGCCACCCGGATAGGTCACCACAATTCTCTTGCTCGCGTAACAAAAGCTTGGATTGTTACCTCATCCAACAAAAGGGTTCCTTAATTCCCCCTATTGTCTCATGCCTGGCCATCAGGCGTGAAATTTGGCGCACCTTTTTATATGTGGTACCGGCGACACCGGCATTGTGGGATCACACAAATTGGCTAAATGTGTAATCAACGTGACGCAAATATGAAGAACAGTCTGGTGGGTGTATACCAGCTACATGCAAAAAGGGTCATCTCCCTATTTTGGAGGGATTGACAACCATATAGACTGGGACTATACTCGAGTTGAAAACATGAAGTAAGCCCAGAAGCAATGTAAATCAGGTTGGAGGAGTTGGGGAATGGGAAAAGGTATCAGAGTCGCTATGTTTAGCGTTGCTGGTGCCTTTTTGGTTTGGAATAACGTAGGGTCGCACGAATACAGGATGGGAATGATGACAGTGCTAGATAAGATTAAGTCATTCTTTAAACGCGCGAAGCCACCCGAGGCCCCTAGAGAGAAGCTTGGTAAGACCACCCAGCCGTAGAAAAAGGCACCCAAAGCCACTAGGAAGAAGGCTCCAAGATCTAGCAAGCGGAAAAGGGCTGGTTAGAGCTGTCAGTCTCCATCAGATCGATTTCGAGTTGCCACCACGGTCAGAGACAAAGACTATCCTCTACTCCTGACGGCAGATGACTGACAATCGGAGGCTTCATGCCTATATATTGGTTTCTATTAGCTTTTGCCTGTTATTTCGGTATGATTTAGGCAGTCACAATGTGTAGATACTGGCCCGACTGGACAGCCTGAGATGGTTAGCTGAATCGAAACTAGGTGGATTGGGAGTGGGTCAGAAATGATAACGAAATTGGCGACCATATGCTTGGTTTAGTGATGCGCTACCACGAATACTAGGAAATAGTTGGTAGCATCGGTCTTGTTTACACGGAGGAAATATCTGATGAAGAAGAAAACCGAAGAGATGAGTGAGAGGAAGAAGGAGTTTAGGACTACTGTTGATGGAACTGTAGTTAACAGAGTATATACACCGGCTGATTTGGAGCGGGTTAAAGAGGGGAAGATCGGTCTCCCTGGAGAATATCCATTTACCAGACATATAATGCCAACTGGTTATAGAGGTAGGCTATGGACTATGCGCCAATATGCAGGATTCGGCACCGTGGAAGAGACAAATGAGCGGTATAAGTATTTGTATAAACAAGGGCAAACCGGCTTTAGTGTTGCTTTTCACCTACCCACTCAGGAGGGATATGATTCAGATCATCCCTTAGCTACCGGAGAGGTTGGTAAATGCGGGGTTGCTATCGATTCGCTCCAAGACATGGAGCGGCTCTGGGAAGGTATTCCGCTGGCTGAGGTAAGCACATCGATGACGATTAACGCCACGGCACCGATTATACTAGCCATGTATATCGCTGCTGCGGAAAAGCAGGGGGCAGATAAAAGCAAACTTAGTGGAACTGTTCAAAATGATATACTAAAGGAATATATAGCCAGAAATACGTATATTTTTGGACCAACCGCATCTATGCGATTGGTCACCGATATTTGCTCCTACTGCGCCCAAAATATGCCTGAATGGAACTCGATAAATATTAGTGGCTATCACATGCGGGAGGCTGGTGCTACCGCAGCTCAGGAAGCAGGCTTTACCCTCGCCAACGGAATTGCTTATGTTCAGGCAATGATAGATAAGGGAATGATGGTTGACTCTTTTGCCCCACGATTCTCCTTCTTCTTTGCTGCGTATACTAACCTCCTTGAAGAAGTTGCCAAGTTTAGAGCGCTGCGTCGGATGTGGGCTACGATAATGAAGGAAAGGTTTGGTGCCAAGAACCCCAGGTCTATGATGTTAAGATATCACGTTCAAACCGATGGCTTTACTCTTACCGAGCAGCAACCGCTTAATAACATCGTAAGAGTAACCCTACAGGCTCTGGCTGCGGTATTGGGGGGCTGCCAATCTTTGCACACCAATTCATTTGACGAGGCTCTGGCTTTGCCCAGTGAGCAGGCAGTGCAAGTTGCTCTCAGAACCCAACAAATCATCGCCCATGAGAGCGGTGTTACCAATACCGTTGACCCGCTTGGAGGCTCATACTATATAGAATGGTTAACCAATCAGGTAGAGAATAAGGCGATGGCATATATCAATGAAATCGATAAAATGGGTGGTGCCCTGAAGGCTATAGAGAAGGGATACATTCAAAAAGAGATTACGAGTTCAGCCTATAGCCATCAAGGGGCAGTAGATTCTGGTGAGCAGGTCATTGTTGGCGTTAATAAGTTTGTAGTTAAGGATGAGCATATACCACCGACTTTGGAGATTGGTATAGAAACTGAGAGAAGGCAGATAGAGAGATTAAAAAGATTAAAGGAGGAAAGGGATAACCAAACGGTAAGCGAGGTGCTGGATAGAGTACGCAATGTGGCTAGAGACGACGAGAATGTTATGCCAGTACTGATTGAGGCGGTTAAAGCTTACGCCACCGTCGGGGAAATAAGTGATGCCTTGAGGGAGGTGTTTGGAGAATACCGAAAGCCAAGTATACTCTAGATGAGGGTCTTTGCTATGCAGTATAGAAAAATACGAGTCTTGATGGCTAAACCGGGACTGGACGGTCATGATAGGGGAGTCAAGGTAGTAGCCCAAGGTTTAAGAGACGCTGGCATGGAGGTAATTTATCTTGGATTGCGGTTAACACCAGAGCAGATTGCTGAGGTAGCTATACAAGAAGATGTAGATGTGGTTGGTCTAGGTTGTCTGTCCGGGGCTCATATGGCTTTGTTTCCCAAGACAGTGGAGCTTATTAGACAGAAGGGTGGTGAGGATATCCTGGTTATAGGTGGTGGCATTATACCCAAGAAAGATGTCCCCAAGCTAAAAGAGACTGGCATTGCCCAGATATTTGGTCCGGGAACACCCCTTGATGAGATCAGCAAGTTTATCCAAACAAATTTAGGAGAGAAGGGTAATGATAGAGAAGATTAACCATATTGGGATTGCCGTGAACAGTATTGAAGATGCGGTAAAATTATATACTGATGTATTGGAGCTAAAGGTTAACGAGATAGAGGTCGTGGAAGACCAGAAGGTGAAGACGGCAGTGATTCCAGTGGGCGAGAGCAGAATTGAATTACTGGAATCAACCGACCCTGAGGGACCAATTGCTAAGTATATTGAAAGAAGGGGGGAGGGATTGCATCATTTGGCTCTAGAGGTCAGCAATATCCAGGATGCTCTGGAAAGACTAAGCAAGCGAGGGGTTACGCTCATTGACGAGAAGCCAAGAATTGGTGCTGGTGGTCATAAGATAGCCTTTCTTCATCCTAAAGGGACCAAGGTATTAATCGAACTAACTGAGCCAAGGAAGTAGTATCATGGTGGAAGAGGGTGTTTCGCTCCGCTTTCGGTTTTTTAAACTTAACATACCTAGTTGAGAACTATAGCGCATATAGGGAAAATGAAGCTTTTTGAGTTTGAAGCCAAAAATATTTTACGGAAATATGGTATCGCCACTCCCAAGGGTAATATCGCCACCAATTCAGATGAAGCTGAGGTAATAGCTAAGGAGATAGGTAAACCTGTGGTATTAAAGTCTCAAATATTGGTCTCACGCAGAGGTAAGTCTGGTGGAATAATATTTGCTAATGATGCTACTGAGGCTAAAAAGGTAGCAACAAACCTTATTGGCAGCACCATCAAGGGAAACATAGTAAACAGCTTGTTAGTTGAAGAAAAACTAAACATCGTTGAGCAGTTCTATGCCTCGGTAGCTATAGATAGGCAAGCCAAGACATATATCATCCTGGCTTCTACTAGTGGCGGAATTGATATTGAAGAGACTGCTCTAGCCTCTCCAGGCAAAATATTAAGGCATTGGGTCGATGCTGCTATCGGCTTTAGCGAGCATAATGCTGAATCGATGCTAACCCAATTTTCTAATATAAGCAAACATGATGCCACCAAGTTTGCCTCTATCATAACCACTATATATAAGATTGCTATGGACTATGACACTGAACTAGTTGAGATAAATCCCTTAACCAAGATAGCTTCAGGCGAATTCATAGCTGCTGACGCCAGAATAATAGTGGATGATAACGCCGTTTTTTGGCATCCTGAATTTAAGGATAAAAGCTCTCTAAGAGTAGATGATACCTCTTGGGAAGCTGAAGCCAGGCGACAGAAACTAGCCTATGTAGACCTATCTGGGGATATAGGCATTATTGGCAACGGTGCCGGTTTAGTTATGGCAACCCTAGACCTTGTTCACCTCTTTGGTGGTAGACCAGCAAACTTCCTGGATATAGGTGGTGGTGCTCGCGCAGAGGTTATTAAACGGGGGGTTATGCTGGTCATGTCGAAGCCGGAAGTAAAGGCAGTTTTAATAAATATTCTTGGCGGAATAACAAGGTGTGATATAGTCGCCCGAGGAATTATTGAAGCGCTTAATGAGTCCAGTATAAAAAAGCCTATAGCGGTAAGGATGATAGGCACCAATGAAGAAGAGGGAGCCCAGATATTAGGTCAGGCTGGAGTTCATACCTATTCTGATATGGAAGAGGCGGTTAGAGAGGTTTTAAAACTATAGGTTGGTTATGAGCATCATAGTAGGTGAAGATTCAAAAGTTATAGTCCAAGGTATAACTGGAAATGAGGGGAGATTTCACACGGCATTAATGCTAGGCTACGGAACCAAAATAGTTGCCGGGGTGACCCCAGGCAAGGGGGTAAAGCAAGTTCAAGATGTACCCGTCTACAACACAGTTTCTGAGGCAGTCAGTAATCATGGTGCTGACACATCTATTATATTCGTTCCTGCCCCTTTTGCCCAAAGCGCTGTTTTTGAAGCCATTGATGCTGGCATAAAGACATTAGTGGTTATCACTGAACTCATTCCACAAAAAGATGCTATTGAATTTATTGCCAAAGCCAATAAAAGGGGCAACGTAATAATTGTCGGTCCGAATACACCCGGGGTGATAAACCCCGGAAAAAGGATAAAAGTTGGCGTGATGCCAGACCATGTTTTTAGTCCCGGTATCATAGGTATGGTCTCCAGGAGCGGAACTTTAACCTATGAGATTGCTTGGCATATTAGTAAGGCAGGCCTGGGTCAAAGCACATGCGTAGGCCTAGGTGGAGATGCTATTGTCGGGCTAGACTTTATTAAGCTCCTTGAGATGTTTAAGGATGATGAAGAAACGGAGAGCGTGGCTCTAATAGGTGAGATAGGTGGTAACGCTGAGGAATTGGCAGCTCAATACATTAGTGAAACAAACTATCCCAAACCAGTGGTAGCCTATATTGCCGGAAGGTTAGCTCCTCCAGAAAAACACATGGGGCACGCTGGAGCAATAATCATAGGTAACATGGGAACAGCCAAATCTAAAATTGATGCCTTCACCTCCGCTGGGGTGCCGGTGGCGGACAAACCTAGTGACATAGGCAAATTGCTTAGTAAATATATGAATTGAAGAGGGTGAACCTTCCGTCAAAATGTGACTTGGTATTGAGGCGAACCACCCTTCACGCCGAAAACTAAGAGAGATGGCAGTTTCCTGCAAAAAATGAAGTAGCTTTGTGTTGGGGTAGCTTCATTTCCAGCGAAAACTACCCAAAGTCCACCGTCATTGGATATCCCCTCGCCACAATTCACCAACATGCCGCCAGTAGGGATTTGCTTGGCTGCACCGTGAAGTAAACTGGGCGAAACATTGTTTTTTTCATCTACGGGAATGGCTGCCATAAATGGTGACCAGGTACCCCCACGTGGTCTCACTTCAATTACATACTGTTCGCCCGATTGGTGCACAGTGAGAGAATATGGTTCGAATTGTTGCTTGGTTATATCGGGCGGTCGTCTTTCGACTGCTGCTACTATTCTTTCCTTCCAATCTGGGTCAGTGAGGCTAACAAAAAGCCTTGTCTTTATGCCAGCTGGAATCAGTTCATTATCTACCGATGCCGGGAATAACGCTATTATGGGGAAGTCACCACCACGTTTGTCTAAAGCACGGTCTAGAGCATAAGCAAACTCCTCTTTGCATTTTTGACTCCCAAGACTTGCCTGAGTGGCATATAGAATCCAACCGTCGGATAGCGAAGGGTCTTGAATAAAACTCCCAATTTGCTCCCACAAATGTTTTCCAGCACCGAGATTCCAACGGTCCAATTTGACGTCTAAACCTGCGCGAATCAACTCCTGAGCAGCAAAGTCAACGTCTCCTTCCTTATTATCTTCCCACGCATAGGTAATCCACACTGATTTCATCGTGTCATGCCCTCCGCCATGACTACATGATGATAGCCTTCAACCCAATGATTAAGACTTCAATTGGTTTCAAAGGTTACTCCCTATTAAAATCTGGTGAAACGATTGCTTTTCTTAAATCTTTACCTCGCGTAATAACTAAATGATGCAGATATTTGTCTCTTTGTTCTCCTTTTAGATGCTGCCATAATTGCTCAAGGGCACTGCTAAAATCCTCTTTGGGTGTTTGTTCATATGCTTTGTTTTCATATTTACGAGCTGCAAAGTAATCTCTTCCGCTGGAGATGAAAATAATTCCTCTCCAATTATCGTCCTCAGTTTGACAGAATTCTTTCAATTGAGGATACTCATGCCCAATGGCATCGTAAATCTCTTCCTCAATTCTTTCTTTGTTCAGTTTTTCGCCAATCATGCTAATTTCTAATCCATCAGCATCTTCGCACTTCGCGTCATATTTAAGAGTACTGTGTATAAATGAATAAACTGGCTGCTTCTTATCTGATGAAGATAAACCTAAACGAGTTACTTCTAATGCGTATATTTGATTATTTAATTTTGCTGTAAAGTCAACAGTCTTTGCATTTGGCAAGTGCTTTATCTTAATTATATCTCTAAATCCATAGCGGCACAGAAATTCAAAGGCTTTGACTTCAGCGAGCATATCAACTATCTTTGCATCTGCATCTTGGTATTGGGATAGACTATCTTCTTTGGTAATTAGTTCAAAGTCATGACAGCAAGACCCTGCAAATTGAAGCACAATCTCCAATCTATCAAGGTCTGATTGCGAAAATTCTGTGAGTTCAAGTAGGTGGCTAGTAAGCATCCCGTGCGTATAGCATGCAATTTGTAACCTTTGTTCAATAATGTTTCCAAAGTATTTATCGAGGAAAGGATATTCTTTTAAGTTTGCCATTATGATTTCTACCTCTTTATTCATTTCCCTTCCCCCACCATTTCCACGGACTTCTCGCATAGTCAATTTTACCACTCATTGAACGCAACCGCTATGGTATTTTCATCCATCAATATATCAGTTCTATAACGAAGTCAGGCAGTTTGACTTTTTAGATTACATAAGAGCATGGTGTAAATATTTGTGCATGTTTATGAAGAATCTAGCTCGTAGGAGGTTCACAAAAGAAGCTCTGACTTTCCCAAGAAGTATTTTCAGTTTGTTCAAATACTTCGGATACGGACTATACGTTGGAAGAAAATAGAAGACTGAACAATAAGCCAAAAAGTTAACTCATTGTTCACAAACTATCATTGGTGTAAAATTGACATAATCGAAAGGATTCCCTTTAGAGTTCCGCCGTGAACTAATTGCGGCGATGCTATACCTTTGGAGGTGTTCCTAGCATCAGACAGTGCTGGTTGTCGGATGAGTGATCATACAGTTTTGCATTGCTCGAATGGTTGCGCCTTTTCATTGGGGTCCACAGTCGTGCCTGGCGAAGGCCCGGTACCGGGAAAGTTTATGATCATAGGAGAGGCTCCAACGCCCATGGCTCAATCCATCGGCAGACCTTTCCCAGCTAACACGGAATCCGGAAGGGTTCTGGATAAATGGTTATCTTATATCGGGATTGAGCGGCATGACGCATACATAACTAATCTGGTGAAGTGTCCGAGACGCAATGACCACTGGGAGCAACAGATTCATGCATGCCTCCCCTGGCTCGAGCGTGAGATTCAGGCGGTGAAGCCACGCCTTGTGGTAACACTAGGTAGTGAAGTGCATAAGCGCTTTACTGCCGATTACCGCCCAGCCAAATACCACTCTACTCCAAAATCCCCACTTTTCCAAGTTTGGGACCATTACCCGAGTAGCGGTGGCTGTGAGGAATATAGGGGAGTAATCTATTTTGCACTAATCCATCCATCAAGTGCAGTACGCCTAGGGAGAGATATTCCTGAGTATCTCCTACCGGACCTTGACAGTCTGCGCAAATTGGTGAAAAAAATCTATTGAACAATCCATCTTTTTGTTACCTTTCTCATAAAAAGGTGCGCCAACTTTCACGCCTGAAGATTAGGCGTGAAACCATAGGGTAAAAAAGGAAGGTTGTTGACATTCCAGTGGGGGATGGTCTATTCTCCATACCAAAAAGGAGGTATTCTAATGCAAGCATATTGTATGAAATGCAAGGCCAAAAGGGAAATGAAGGATGCCAAATCTATAACTATGAAGAACGGGAGGCCAGCAACTCAGGGTGTATGTCCAAAA
>JAUXAC010000073.1 GCA_030615035.1 Dehalococcoidia bacterium
CTATCTACATGGGACCGAGCCAGGCCAATATCGTAAAAAGAGAATTGATAGGTGCTCGATTTCCCGAACCAGAAGATTACGAGTGCTTTTTGGCTGGCACTGACGTAACCAACTTTGTGCTTGAATCGGTCACAGTCAACCAGTTTGAAGACGATACTTTTTATGCCAAGTTGTTGTTATCCCAGAATGAGGAATCTTTTGAGGTTGACTGTCCAGTTGCTGGGGCTCTGGCTCTTGCCGTGAGGCGAAAAGCACCCATTTTCGCTGAGGAAGCAGTCCTAGACAAAGCTGGAATTGCTGTTCCTGCATAAGTCAAGGCTATCTAATGCCCGGACAAAACAGTGACCTTCCTAAAGAGTTGTCAAGGGGGGCAGAAGGTCAAAGGGGAGAATTTTTAGGAAGAGTTTTTACCTCTTGGCTAGAGTCCGTGGTTGGCATAGGCTAACCAACAACCGGTTCCGGCGTTTCTTTACTGAGCAGCTCCTCTTTCTCTATGAATCGCTCCTCAGCAAGGCGGCCGAGTGCGGCGGTAAACTTCAAAACTACTTCCACAAAAAGCTCATATACTCCCTTAGCTAGCAAATCGATCATGTATGAGTATTTTTTCTCCATATCTTCATCACTGGGAATTAAAATCTGCTTTTTCCTCGAATATAGAATACCTATGATTCTCTCTGTCTCTCCCCAATTGCCCTTGAGGAGATTAGCACACTCGGTGATAAGAGGTCTGAGGTTACTAGTATTATCTCCCCACCCGAGGTGCTCAGCGATACGCAACTGTTCGCCAACCATTTCTAGGGAGGTCATGATAGGGTCATCGATATCATCACTCAGCTTCCACAGGAATCTATTGATAATCTTCTCAGCTTGGTCTCTTCCACAGGGGAAAACCCAGGCAAGCTCGTTAAGGCGAACTCGCATTAGCCATTCTTCCTTCTTTTCTTCCTGCTCCTGGCGTTGCTTGTGGAGGGGCTCATCCTCTTCCAACAGTGTCGTTACCTCATCCTTAACCTTGGCTGCTAGCTCCCGCACTTCGTCGACGTCCGTAACTGATTCTGCCTTGTCTAGCTTCTCCTTCAAGAAGTCGATACCCACAACAGCAGCCTTTCCCCTAGCCTTTAAGCTTTCTGTCTCCCATTTCCAACCTTTTATCTTATTAAGCAGGCTCTCAAGCTCGTGGTCTGTTTCCGCTTTTTTACTTACGAGATTGAACTCCTCCTCAAGGGACAGCCGGGGTGGAGGCTGCTTCCCCTTTTCCTCCTCAGGTCCTTGTTCCTTTGGCGAGTATTTTCTGACGGTTGCCCGGTCAATGCTGAGCTCCTTGGCTATCGCCGCCTTGGAGTAGCCCTTGCTAGCATACTCAGCTATCTTGTCGATAATGTCTTGGTTCATTACCTTTGGCATTTCAATCACCATCTAGGGGTCTCACGATGCCTTAGGCTTGAATCACTTAAAGACACCTAATCCTAGGGGCAGAGTGGCTTAAAGTGGCTCTAGCCTAGTTAAAGGCAGGGAAGTTGGCGCTGGTTGTGTGTAACAGTCAATATAACGCCTGAAAAGCCTGTTATATAACTGTTATTGTTTCAAGATTTGTCCCATTTTTTGGCCTTTTCCTCACCTCCTTTTATCATTATTTTACCACTTTATCAACTATTCCTCACCTGGTGCCAGTACCTCATCAACCATTCCTCCCCTGATGTCACCATGGTGGCGAAAGGGTGATGATTTCATCCTTATTTAGCGACCTGTAGCAGAGACTTCCCCTAGGAGGAGTGATTAATAAGTACGTAAACGATATATGGTAAACGATGGTGTAAACGATGGTTTTGTGGTACAGTAAACGATAGAATGGCTAGAAGAGCTAAACAAGCACTGGCGAAAGTAAAATATGACCAAAGCCACCCTACAGTATCCTTTAGATTAACTAAGGAGCTTAAAGATAGGCTCGAAAGCTACACTACTTCGAAGGGTATGTCGTTCACAGACTTTATCAAAGAGCAACTTGGGGCTAGGGAAGCAGAAGGAAACTATGAGGATGGCTATGAAGATGGTTATCGGGCAGGGTACGATAATGGACAAAAAGACGAGGAGGCTAGGTGCCATTTAACTTGTGACCTCTGTAGACGACGGTTTGGGGTGACGAAAGCTATGGTTAAACACATCACACGGGTAGGGAGCGCCATTGTCGAATGTCCGTACTGTCAGACGGAAAGCCATTATAATTTTTGGAACAACCCGGCCCTTAAACAGCTTTGTACCATGCCAGGGTATAAAGAGGTAAGAACCAAGGTACTTACAACTTAATCTCGGAGTGACTCCGCCCAATAGCAACTCACATAAAGCAATAATAGGCTACATGAAGGAACATGGATGGGGACACGCAAGCTGTCATGAACACTAGCGGCTTCGGCGCCAGCACTCCCTATTTTGCTGGCTAGGGTGTAGAGCAGGCTGTGGCAAGCCCTAGAATCAATTTTTAGCCTTCTTTCAGGGCTTTTGAATGTTACCCTCTGTGTTTAAGAGGGGCTTCGCTCCTTCTCGTTGAAAGGAGATGCCAAACTCCAGTCTATCAATCGCTTCGGCCTGCTCTTTATTCTCAATCTTAATATACTTCATAGTGGTGTTAAGGTTCTTATGACCGGCGAGGTCTTTTATGGTGAACGGCCCCACTCCCTTCTGATGTAGCCTAGTGCAAAAAGTATGCCTCAAGATGTGGGGGCCTCGCTTACTCTTGTCGATGCCAGCCAACCTCAAGTATCTTCGCACTATACTATAAACATAGCCGCGATCCAGATTGCCCCCATTGGTGCCCACGAAGAACCTGCCATTTTGAGCCTGTGGGTGGTTGGCTAGATAATCTGCCAATGCACCCGCTGTTTCACCATTAAGGTGGAGATACTGCTCCTTGTTGCCTTTCCTGGTTACTTTTATCTGGCCTCTCCCTAGGTCAACATTAACTAGCTTCAGGTTTGTTAGCTCCGACACCCGCAGCCCGGTATGAAGGAAGAGGATAGCTATTGCCATATCACGTTCTCGAACTTGTGGCCTGCCCTTTCTGGCTATTGTCTCTAAAAGGCGGATACACTCCTCCTCGGTTAAGTATTCCGGCTCTTTCTCTGGTATCTTGGGGCTCCTTATTGAGGCTGCTGGGTTAACTTCTAATCCGTCACTCTCTACCAAGTAGTTGAAGAATGATTTTATTGCCGCCAGTTTTTGCGCCCTGGTGGCACTGCAGTTACCTCTGTCCGTAGCCAGGTAGTCCAGATAAGCTCTGATGTCAGCCTTGGTGACGTCTCCTACTTCAAATTTATCTTGCTGATGCAAGAAGGGAATCAGCCCTCTTTCTACATCAAGCCGGTATGCTTCGATAGTACCCTGGGAGAACCCCTTCTCAATCTGAAGATAACGCAGAAATTTGTTTAACTTGCTTCTCACGTCTCCCTCCCTTTAGGCACTAGCATAACAGTGAACAAAATATATTTTTTGTCAATACCCTG
>JAUXAC010000060.1 GCA_030615035.1 Dehalococcoidia bacterium
ACCTCAGGATTCGTATTGTTGCATACAGAGGAGTTAGTAGCCTTGACCAGCACAAACGAAGAAACTAAAAAATTCCAGAAGGAATTAAATTCCGGCACTACGGCACTTGTTCTTTTAGGTATTCTGGGACAAACGTCCAAACCAATGTACGGTTACGAGATTGGCAAGCTTATTGAGGCGAATGTCAAAGACATACCCATTATGAAACAAGGAGCATTGTACCCGGTACTGAGATCGCTTGAAAGCACTGGACTGCTGGAAAGCGAAGTACAACCATCCGTGTCAAGTCCGCCACGACGTTATTACAGAATTACAGAAAATGGTCGGAAAACCCTGGAAAGTTGGCGTGAAATCTGGGATCAGACAAAGGCACTGGTTGATAATGTCATGCATGGAGGAGAATAATGATTCAGAGTATTGATGACTATTTGTCTCAGCTGAAAAAAGAACTTTCCGGTTGTGACCGCGCAACAATACAGGACGCATTCTCCGATGCTGAGGAGTACTTGAGGACGGCCCTTAGTAGTGCTATGGCAAATGATGCTGCTATTTCCGAAGCGGATGCTCTGTGTCAGATCATAGAAAAATATGGTATGCCTAAAGAGATTGCCACAGCCTATCGAGAAATCGAACGTCGTATCACGCCTGCCCTGGCTCAGCCCAGCTATCCAAGCGAACCCGAAAGAACGCGTAAAGCGAAAGACGAACGGTCATTCCTAAACCGCTTCTTTGGTGTGTTTGCAGACCCCATAGCCTGGGGGTCATTCCTTTACCTTCTTTTCTCCCTAGCCACAGGTATTCTTTATTTTACCTGGGTAGTAACGGGCATATCGCTATCTGCTGGCCTGATAGTTTTAATAATCGGGCTGCCATTTACCGGTGTATTCATCCTCTCTGTCAGAGGTATTGGCTTGGTGGAAGGACGTATCGTTGAAGCATTGCTGGGGATCCGGATGCCGCGTAGGCCGCAATTTCACCAGAGGAATAGGGGATTGTGGTCACGTTTTAAGAACATTATTTTTGATAAGCACACATGGTTTTCAATTGTGTACATGATAATACAACTCCCTCTCGGTACCCTTTATTTCAGTGTTTTTATTACCTTAATTGCCCTATCGCTGTACGGTATTGCTATGCCGATCCTACAACTCGGCTATGATATTCCGGTTAATATCAGCGATGCTTCCTATTACTTGGATGGTTGGATGTTATTCCTGGTCGTAATAGCTGGTATTGTGTTAGCTACAGTTACGATGCACCTGGCTAAATATGTCGGCCGCATGCATGGTGCGCTGGCCAAGGCATTACTTGTAAGAAGCTAATGGGGTAGTGAACCTGAATTATTGTAATCAGACAATGCTGCAAGACTTTTAACATTACAATTTAAGGGGGTAGGATTCTATGAAAGATAGAAAAGAACTAATGGCCATAGTGGGTGTAATCGTAGTAGTAGTCATAACGCTGGGTGCATTAGTAACCATGTTTCTGATTTCAAGCTGATAGGCTTTGGTGACCTGCCCCCATAAAGGATACCACTACTGACGCCATATTCTGTCACTCCCCGAATAGGGAAGTGCACGAAGGCTAGGCCGTGAGGTGTATGGCACTCGCGGGAGGTTTGGCGAGCCCCGTTTCGCGGCGTCGGGCTACTGGGGCAAGCCTATGCTTCATAGTCACTACTCTCGTTATGCGGTCAGCGCGATGTACACTACTGGAGGCGTCCTTGAATCGTCTACTTTGATAGCAAATGTCTCTGGATAATCCTTGATGAGTGACTGCAGCTTCTGGTGACCAAATGTTCGGGAGTCGAATGCTGGATCCAATTGCCGAAGAGCGTTTCCCATCGACCCAAGATGAACCCATTCCTCTTCCTTCGCAGCCATCTCGAACCCTTGGAGGAGCAGGGGCAGAGGGTCATGCGCATCAGGTTTCTCTTCCTTCTTGGTTTTCTTTTTCGGTTTCTTTTTTGGCTCCTTGGATATGGCAAGGTTTTCACAGTAGATAAACTGGTTACAGGCGTTAGTAAAAGCCTCTGGAGTCTTCTTCTCTCCAACTCCAATGACGAAAAGTCCTTCCTCTCTGATTCTTGTTGCCAGCCGTGTGTAGTCACTATCACTGGCGACAATGCAGAAGCCGTCAACATCGTTAGTGTGGAGTAGATCCATCGCATCAATTATCATTGCGCTATCTGTGGCGTTCTTGCCGACCGTATATCTAAACTGCTGAATGGGCTGAATAGCATATTTGTGAAGCGATTCCTTCCAGCTATTCATGCTTGTGGTGGTCCAGTCTCCATAGATCCGCTTGATAGTTATCAGACCGACCTTGCTGACCTCTGCTAGGATTTGAGGGAGAAGTGACGCCTGAGCGTTATCACCATCAATCAGGACTGCGAATTTCTGCTGCTCGGATTGTTCACCCACTTTGCACCTCTTTGCCTATTGATTGATATCTAACTAATGATTATACAGCAAAAGCCACTGTATAGCATCCTAAGATATGCCAGTAAATTCAGCCCAAATCCCCCGTTTCGCGGCGTGGGGCTTCTGGGAGCAACCACAAATTAATGTAGTTATTACCTAAACCATAAAGATGGGAATTGACAAAGACTTCTAAGAGATTCATTATTGACTAAAATAGTAATTTATGCATTAGGATATTAGGCCATTATATATCACTATGGTTACTGAACTAATACTAAAGAACTTTCGCTCAATTAAAGACCTTAGCACGTGTGGAATGCAGTCGTGATATTAGAGGGTAGAGTTATAGCGGAGGCATCAGGACATGTGTTGATTTGATATATATTAGCTACGCCCACATATAGTTCCTGGATTGACTTCCATCACGCTGGTTCCTATAATAACCGCGTTAGTTAGTACAAGGAATCTGAGGTAAGACGGGAGGGTATGATTATGGCATTAAGGAGAATCGCAAGTATACTGTTTCCCATTTTTATTATTACTATGATGCTATCTCAGGCATGTACTCCGACGCAGTACACGTTGACGACCTCGGTAAGCCCCGCTGGTGCCGGCACAGTCACTCCGACAGATGGTCTCTATGAAGCTGACACCGAGGTGACCCTCACGGCTACCGCTGCCGAAGGGTGTGTCTTTGATAGTTGGAGTGGTGATGCTAGCGGTACGTCGGCTTCAATTACGGTTACGATGGATGCTGACAAGAGCGTTATCGCTAATTTCCTGGTAGAGGAATTAGCATTTGTTCTATCCAGCACAGCCTTCCAGGAAGGAGAGGACATTCCGGTCAAGTACTCTTGTGATGGACAGGATGTGTCCCCCGCATTATCATGGAGTGGTGTCCCCCAGGGGACTCAGACGTTCGTTCTCATATTAGATGACCCGGATGCCCCTGGTGGAGCGTTCACACACTGGGTGCTGTTCAACATACCGGCGGATACTCTCGATCTATCTGAGGGTATCCCGGCGCAGGCACAGCTCGCCGATGGGGCCAGGCAGGGGATAAATGACTTCGGCCAAATCGGCTATGGTGGCCCCTGCCCACCGATTGGCTCTAGGCATCAATATCGGTTCACCATTTACGCCATAGACAAATCCCTGGATCTAATGTCTGGTGCGACTAAACAACAGGTACTCGATGCTATACAGGGCTACATACTTGATCAGGCACAGCTAACCGGGATGTACCAGCGTTAATCCGGCAGGTAACGCTTTCCCTTCTTCACTGAAAGGGGGTAGGCCTTTCAAGGGCACCAGGTTCTCAATGTGGCCACCCCGCCAAATAGGAGAAGTTGCCAAGGGTCTGGTGCGAGGCGTTTACTACTCATCTGAGGCTGGGCAAGCCACGTTTCGCGGCGTGGGGCCCCTGGGAGCAAGCCTATGCTCCAGTGCCACCATCATCTCCACTATCGCCACCAGCATCTTCTACCTGAGTCTCGGCAAGCCTCACCTTAACTGCTGCGGGGCGACCATCCCGTCCCTGACCCTTCTCAAATTCAACTTCTTGTCCTTCGCTAAGGCTATTAAATTCCACTCCTTCAAGTTCGTTGCGATGGAAGAAGAGGTCTGTTTCATCCTCTGTCTTGATA
>JAUXAC010000053.1 GCA_030615035.1 Dehalococcoidia bacterium
CTCGGCCCTGCTGCCGCCTACAGGTTAGAGAACCGCCAGGTCACTCAGACTCTGCGCTCTGAGAGCGACAGCGTCGCCAATGCCTTCCTTCTCGGGCGAGTCAGCCCCGGTGACCGGTTGGAAATCGTCCTGGACAACAGATTAGTAGGACGTGTAGAGCTCGTCTCCATGGACGTGGTTACCTGGGAAGCCCTCGATGTTGACGATGCCCGGCGTGGGGGATTCAGTAACCGATTTGAGCTGGCCAAGTCCCTCCAGAGAGCTGGATATCGATTTATGCCGCTGGCCAAGTACGAGTTTTACCGCATTCAATTCTCCTGGCTGGAGAAGGTCTATGCCTGAGATAACCAGCTACCCAATTAGCCCTTGAATACTGGGCGGGTAGGAAAGGAGTAGTGCAAATTAAAAGACGAGGTCTAACATACCATACAGGCGTGGTATGATAATTGCGCTCAAAGCAGTGGCTAAAATAAACCTCTACCCGCCCAGTATTGAGGGAAAAGATGGGATTAAGAGAATTACTAGCTGAGCGAAGGGCTAGGCGCCTATTCCCAAAAAAGAAGGAGCGCTTCTGGTATTGTGGCGCATTCTTCGACTACCAGTATGAGTTATATAAGAAGGGCAAGCCTTGGAAGCGTAAAGAGATTGAGTTACCTTGTGAAACCTTCCTGGTCAACCCTTTTAATGATGCTGGTGGTCGCATTCCTGAAGTCGGCGATATTCTTCCCTGCATTAAGGCCAATGGTTGGATAGGGTATTACCTCGTGGCAAAGAAATGGCGATATTCCAGCGCCGGCAGCGACTTCGCTTCCTGGGACGACGGGTATGAAATCAACCTAAAACTTCATCACTGTGAGAGAGTTTCAGGAGGTTAAATATGAGCACTTGGCTTAAGTTACTGCCGCTAGAAATGCAGGAAGTGGATGAATTGATAGAGCCGATTGATGAGATTAGGGAGGGCGAAACTGTTATCGGCGCCGTGTCCGATGAGCTAAAGAAACTGTGGACCTTATGCAAGGCGGGCAGGAAGGCAGCCGAGCTCTTGGAAGTAGAGCTACGATATACCCCAACCCCCAGCGAGGAGCGTGCGAGAGTCACTGAGCTAATGGCCAAGGCTAGGGCCATGGAGATGATATTCTGGATCGGTATTCTCGATGAATTGCAGTTATGGGGCCACTCGGAGCAATGCGCTCTGCGTGTGGGCTGGCAGGTGGTCGAGTTCAAAATGCCTGAAACGCCCTTCCCCTTCAAGTTTTTCCGTCAGTAACGAGTTTGGAGGTAGAAATGCTTAATGTATTCGTTCACAGAGACCCTAGAGGATTTGAAGCCTTTGATATGGAGGGTATAGAGGAGCTGGAGGAGCAGCTCAAGGGTATAGATACCTTTAAGCCTCTTGACGAAAAAGGGGAAGTGCATGTGGAGATTACAGGTCCCTGGGGAGAAATTAGGGAACTACTCTCTCAACCATGTTTCAGGCAGATTTGGTTCGACCCGGCTTCCCCAAGGTTTCAAGTAGAATAAACACTACTAATTCAACAGTAGCTGGATACTGTCGAAAGGAGAGGAAATAAGATGATAACAGTTTACCTTGAGGACCATGGCCAGGACTTTCTTGAGTGGGATATCGAGGATGGTGTTGTGGTTGACTGCCGGCCATTTCAGGGCTGGCTCTGGAACGGCACCAAGGTACATAGCACCGATATCCAACCCGGGCTTCTCTTGGACATTACGACCACATCCGGGGAGCGAACCCGCCTACGATACCCGGTGGAAGGGGTCAAGGAAAAGGCCAGCGTATAAGCTACATTACCGTATAACCTTTGCTGGCGTCCGGCTACAAGCCCTGTCATTTGAAAGCGGTGCAATAGTTACACCGAGCCAGCAAGAAAGGAAGGAACATGGCAAATATCGAGTTTAGAGTCAAGCCTCATGGAACCCTGCCCCCGCTACCATTCCTTAGAAGAGGAGGTAAAAGATGAACAATGGAGACAAGATATTAGGCCCGGACGGGCTGCCTCTATCCACACAGCCGCCAATAGTAGTTGTTAAGTCACGACACCCGTTACCCCCGCAACTGATACAAAATATTGGCACGGTTACAAAGTCTTCTGTAATAGTATTGCCCCTAGAAATAGACCTAATGACGGGCAAGCTGGCTATGGAAGAAATAGAGGCTATCCATGGCGCCATCCATGATATTCTGGGGATTAAAGAAGAGGAGAAGAAGTAAATGGTAACTGAACTAAAGATAACCAGGCAAAGAGGTGGAAATCATCATCCCCTATCATCAAGACAGTTCATAATAGATTATCTCTCAAGGAACGGCGAGGCTTATGGTGCTCAAATACACCGGGCATATAAAGCGGAGCTGGATAGACTGGCCATAGAAAGAACTCGGCGTTACCGGTATCACAGAGCGAGCTACTCAAGTTTTAATAAGAAGATGAACCTTCTAGCCAGGGAGGGTGTTATAGAGTTCACCGGTAGAGAAGAGGAGTCAGATAATCCTATGTTTGACAAGATGGAGTGGAGGCCTGTGCGTAGGTATTACAGGTTGAAGTAGAAACAGCTGACCCCGACGCCCTACAATCCAAATCTAGCCCCCTCAACGCTCAAGCTTGACCTTTAGCACCTATGAATTCACGCCTAACACAAAAGAGGGGCGACACCCCTCTAAAGATAAGAGGACTAGCTTCAACTGCTAGTCCTCTTTGTTTTGCTTCAATAGCTTCAATTTTACCCTCAAAAAAATAATTGAAAATATATCCAAAAAAACTTGACAAGTTAGAATATGCTCAAATATAATGTAAGAGTAGATACATTTACTATTAAAACTCTACTGCGAACAGTATAATTAAATAGCCAGTACATTAAAAATTGAATAAAACCGGGAACTATCAAGAGTTGCGATTAGGGAACTGGCCCGGTAAGTCGCACGGCAGCCTTTGAGTCTTTCTTGAAGGTGCCAAAGCCAGCCCCCACCAGGGGGACCGATAGGTCAGAGGTTCAAGTCCTCTGAAAAAGGAAGGCGGAGGACCTCCGCCCGGGGGTCTTTTTTATTACTCTAAGAAAGGAGGTGAAGTATGCCTAGCGTTCATATAGTCGTGGGCGTGGTGCAAGGCTGTGCTGATTCTGCTCGAGTCTTTACGGACAAGGGCAAAGCGGATGAAGCCGAAGCCAAGCTCAAAGAGGAACTCAGCATCACGGAAGGCGCAGAGGCAGAAAGCGAAAACTGCGTTGAAGTCTTCTACAACATACCAATCGAATAACGGGGGTAAAAGTGAAATAGGTGGCTAACCGCCCGGCCCGCTGCCCTGGACACCTACCGCCAGGGCAGAAGCCAGCTGGTTAGGCTGAGAATAAAGGAAGGAGGTTATAAAATGATTCACACAGAGCAAGTAACCCGATTAACCCCAGTAACTAAGGAGGAATCTATCGAGGTGCCAGAGGGGTTAGTCAAGCTAGTCAATAGCAATGATGAAGAGTGGGGTAGGAACGGTTACAAGTGGATGGGTTGTGAGCGTAAAAGGCAAGGCGGCCATACAATAGACCGGTTGCGCCACTACATCCAGAATCACCAAACCTATCATATCGAACATAGACACCCTTGTGACTGCCCTATTAAGCTAAGTTAGTCCCTTCACACACTACCGGCCAGCTAGGTGATAGCGGTTAGTCGGTAGTAGTGAGCGGATCAGCTCAAATAAAAGAAGAGAGGTGAAGGATGAACACATATGAGGTCATCTACCAGGCCAGGGTACTAGGGATCGCCAGGGTCACGGCAAAGTCGGATGAGGACGCCGAGAGAATAGTTAGGAAAGGCGGCCGCATTGGACCGGCCGTGGAGTTTCTGAGCGAGTCGAACATTACTGAGATCACCTGGGACTCAGCACTGGCTATACCAGCCCGCAGCTAGCCGCCAGCTGGTTAGGCTGAAACTAAAAAAGGGGGTCGGGGATTATTCCCGGCTCCCTTTTTTAAGTGCTAGAGGGTGCCTTCCTCAACGGGAATGGTTCGGGCATAGAGAAGCTCCTCGCTGACCACTTTTTTGTTGTAGGCCTTTAGGAGGTCGATAATCCGCTTCCCGACGCACTCGTCGGCGGCATCCTTGAACTCAACATCAAGCTGGACATTCCGTTCAATGTCGAAGCCGTTGTCCGGGCGCCGCCATTTGCCACGAACCTTCCATTCGGTCTTGCCGGTGAGGAAGTCAAAAAGAGGAGCTTTGGGCTGAGTGATTATGATGGAGAGGAGTTCCCGGTCCTCGGCCTTGCAGGCCTTCTGAACCGCCTCGTCGTAGAGGAGGGCATTCAGCTCATCCTTGATGTCCTGGACTGGCATCTTTTCGGGCTCCGGGCCGATTTCACACGGGCAAACTACCATAGTAAAATAATGGTAACAAATACGATCGTTAAAAGTCAAGAAGGGGTCGGTTTGGATCCGACCCCCTTTTAGCTCGCTCGTTTCTTCTGGGTTTCTCCCCAGCCATGGCTCGCTCTTCCCAATTGGTTTTCTCTCGATCCCTGGCTCGCTCTACTTCCCTGGGTTACTCAAACCCGATGGCTCGCTCACTTCTCCTGGGTTTCTCAACAACAGTGGCTCGCTCGTATCTTTTGGGTTACTCTGCTATATTGGCTCGCTCATTAGAACTGGGTTACTCATCAGCCCTGGCTCGCTCCC
>JAUXAC010000081.1 GCA_030615035.1 Dehalococcoidia bacterium
TTTCGGGCGACTCGGCTATTATCTGCCCCTGATAGGTCCGATGCGGGCCGGCGCCCAGGTTGATTATGCCCTTCCCGTTACTAAGCCTCTTTGCTTCCTCAAAGGCTTCATCTTTGGTAGCGGTCATGTGGAGAAGGTCAATGGCAGCGCAAGCTCCTGCGGCTCCTATTGCACCACCTAATATCAGAGCTAGACTATTCATTGCCTTATTATACCACATAATTACTGGACTTGACAAGGTTCAAATTTATAGGTATAATGTTCTAATAGATGAAAGGAGCTAAAGTAATACTCTCAAGAGACAACAGCAAATGCCCTAACTGTGGCAGCCATGGCTATCACGAGCTGCCCTGGAAGCCACCTAGCCACTACGACCCCCTAATGAAAAAGGTGAGATGCTTAATCTGTGGAGAGGACTCCTACATCGGACCGAAATTAATATTACGGCAATCATTACTTCAAGGAAGGAGGGGAATCAATGGAAAAATGGCAAGAACAAGTAGAGGAAATACTCCGGGAACATGACCAGGGCGATAAACCTTCTGAGTGGTTAAAAATGACCGAGGCGCTCATTGAGCTTACCCGAGAGGTAGAGATGCCCTCTGGAGATGTCGGGCAATTCATTGATCAAGTACTTAATATAGCAAGTGAGAAGAAGCAACCTATGATAGCAACCCACATTGGATTCAGGATAGGGGTGGCTTATGCAAGATACCAAAATGCAAACAGAACTAGAAAACCTTAAACTGATCCTGACATCACCCCGCGAGAGAGCTAAAGGCACGATAATCTCCTACCTTCAGACAGCCAAGGTTTTCCTCGACTTTAAGGGCGACATGCAGATGCCAACGGAGAAGGACGAATTGGCAACTGCTGAAGCTGGTCGAATCTTCAGGCTCTTTTTCCTGTATCGCAGGAAGAAAAATACCAGCGAGAGGACCCTAACCAAGGAGTTTATCCAGCTAAAGAAGCTCGCAGACGCGAATAACTGGCCGTGGCCATTCACTTCTGACGATAGACCGGTGGCAGAAGAAGAACCCTTTGCTCCGGCGTTCACCCCCGAGGAGATTGAAACTCTAATTAGAGCCCGAGATGAATACTCCAAAGGTGAGCTCTTTTATGTCGCAGTATCCACCACCTGGGGCCTGAGACGAGAGGAAATGGTCAGGATAAGGAAAAGAGATTACAACGAGCAAACCATCAAGATAAAGATAGCTAAACAAAAGGGCCGAGCTCTCCGTGTGGAGCACATTATCCCTGATGAGATTAACTCCATCCTCCAGGACTACCACCCCAAGCTTACCAATATCAACAGCCTCTCTTACCTCTTCTACAGGGTGCTTGATAAAGCCGGCATGGAGAGAAGGAAAGGATACGGATGGCACTCGGTAAGAAGGACATTGAGGACTCTTCTGGAATGGAACCTGGCTGAAAACCGATTACCCCTCTCCCTGGTTGCTGACTATATGGGGTGGTCAAGAGCTCAAAAGGGCATTGTCTACGGGGGAGCTCCAATGCTCGGTGTCTATAGCCATCCAGAGATAATGTCCAATGACCCCTTCGCCATTGATAGGTTGGTGCTCGGAGTTCATCCCTTCGTAAAACACTGGATAGTAAAGGATTGACCTACTCTTAAATCGCCCTCATTTTGATTACAGAGCCTCATTTAAGACCCCCTCGCCTAAAAGCGGGGGGGTTTAGCTTTGAGATGGCGTATTGACTATTTGCTTCAATTCTCATATCAATTTTTATATCTAACAAAAATATATTTTCAATCTATACAAAAAAGACTTGACAATTAGAAAACAGCTATGATATGCTTTGTTTTGTAGCTGTATTGATAGGTATTATGATACTGTTGAATATGGCTTGAACCTTAAAAAATACCACTCACCCGATACTAAAACCTCTTCTTATTATGTATCGGGGCAAACCTACAAAGTGAATAGGGTAAAAATGCCAGAGCTTGAAGCCCGAAATCGTGTAGGCTAGTGGTCATACAGTTTCAGAGCCTAGTTAGGGGGGGCTATCCCTTGTGAGGTGCTAAAATGAAAGAAACCCCTAACTACATCAAGAGCCTGTTACTCCCCACCACCAAAAGCCCTAGAGGGCGTAGGGTTTGGAGTATAGACCTAGAAACGGTGTGGCTACCGTTTCTACTGGCTACCAATACTATGGGCGACACCGCTATTCCTGCTGACGCTTTAGGAGCACCTATCCGTTTGGCTTATGACAAAGATGGCTCTGTTAAGTTCTCCAAATCTGGCAGACCTGTATCCAGAGTAGCCAAGCCCATCTCTGATAGTGTAACCCTTATTCGGCAGAACTTTGTTGCTAATCTTCAGCAGTATGCCGAGCAAGTAGCCACCGATAGGCAAAAGGATTATGCGAAGCAGGGGGAAATGGCTACAATAGCAGGCAAGCCGATTATATCCCACGATAGAGTGGAGCTTGACAAGGCTATTCAGTTACAGCTAGAGGAAGCTATGCGACAAGCCCAAGTGGAAGCCATACCAGAAGCCCCAGAAGCCGAAAAGGAGCTGGCAGAAGTTCACTAAATAGGGAACTAGCCCCCCCTATCTAGGCTCTGAAACAAAACGAGAGGGGGGTTTCACTATGGCAACTACCCAAACTCTGCCGAAGTGGGCAACCCTTGACCGCAGAAACTTGTTAGTTCAACTGTTTCTGGATAGTGGGGGCTTTTGTGTCTATGGACACCCAAAATGCCAAATCCCTGAACATCACTACTACCTCTACTCCGAGTTACTCATCAAAGACTGGAAGCACCTAGACATAGAGCAAAGACTTGCCGAGTGGGAAGCTGAACGCAAGGCGTTACACTCATTAGGTCAAAGGACTTACCCCATTAGAGGGCAGTTTTCTGCTGTATCTAGGGACATTTACGCTGAAAGTCAGCCCCTATACTACTTTGAGGGGCAAGCGGTTAGCGGTCTAACCCTCAAGCCTTTTGTTAGAGTGCGTATGGCTTCAAGCTATATGAGGCTATATGTAGATTTAGGCGAAGCGTTAAGGCAAGTTAGTAAGTCGCAAAGGCGAAAGGCTATCAGATACGGGAAGCCGTTACCACCATCAACAAGAGTGGCTATTATGCGAAAGGTTATGGAAGCGGTCAAGGATTATTATTCCCACTAGAGCATAAAAAAACGAAAGACACTTCCTTACAAGGGGGTGTATTTTGCCTTTCAACTGGTAAATTAGAAAGCAAAGGCACTTCCTACAGGGGGGTGTCTTTTGCTTTTAAGCTGGTAGTTTAGTCA
>JAUXAC010000046.1 GCA_030615035.1 Dehalococcoidia bacterium
CGGTGTTGTCGGGTGATTTAAATGGCTACCTGCTCTATCAGCACGATATAATTGGCGGCGACGGGGCAGTCAGCTTGGTCAACTATTTGGCTACAGACACCACCAAGGGCACCTATACTGTTGATGCCTCTGGAACGGTGGTCCAAGCATCCACCGGGTATTAATAATCTGTAAAAAGCTAGTTTAGCAAAAGGGTTTGGTGGAAGCGGAGGTATGAAAGACAGGTGCTTACTCAGTGCGAATAAAAGAGGGGCACCTGTCCTTTTTGGGAGCAGGGGGCAACCCGGAAATACTAAATACTAATCTCTAAACTCTAAACAATATCAAATGACCTAAATCTAAAGAGACTAAACAGTTTTGAATTTGAAATTTGAAAATTAGAATTTATTTAGGATTTCGTATTTAGATATTAGGATTTAATCTTTATGGTTTGGAGCGAGCGACTTATGGATTATCCGACTAAGACATGTCCTCGGTGTCAGGAGCAATTACAGCAGGGGGATGGCGCCTTTGAGCTGGTAAGAAGAGGAATGGCAGGCTCAGAACATTCCCCGGGGTTCTCTGTCACCCTTTATTTTTGCCCCAAGTGCGGCTATATTGAACTCTATGACCTCAAGGTCGTCAGTCGTATTTGAGATTGCTTTGGCACTTTGTGCCTCGCAATGACAGCTATATGCGGTGAGGAAACTCTAAACACTAAAGCCCTAAAGGGAAATACTAAGCACTAATTTCTAAGCTCTAAAGGGAAATACTAAGCACTAATTCCTAAATTCTAATTCCTAAATTCTAAACAATATCAAATGACTAAAATTCAAAAGGACTAAGCAGTTTTGAAATTTGAAAATTAGGATTTGTTTAGGATTTCGTATTTAGATATTAGGATTTAATCTTTATGATTTGGAGCGAAGCGACTTTAGGGTTCAAGCTTAATAGTGCCGCCGGTGATATAAGAGAATTTCTCAGAGGGAGGAGTAACCGTAGAAAACCGGCCACTTTTCTCTAGAGCGGTTATATAGTCTCTAAAGACGATATAGCTCTCAGGCTCTGTCTGGCAGGTCATGGTGATACTCTCGCCTTCGTGGACAACAGACTCCACCTGGACACCGAGTCGGTCAGCTTCACTTTTAATAACCGTCAGGTCTTCGGTAAAGCCGCCGCCCATATTCACAATGGTATTATATTCACCAATAGCCTGGTGCAGTGGTTCCCGGTTTTTAATTTCAAGCTGCTTCAGTTGCAGCTCATCGCTGAGAATGTTATATCTTCTTTCCAGGTCAGCAGTCTTATCCATAGCCCCCGAGGTTAGCTGATATAGAGGGAATAGCAGGGCGATGGCGGCTATTAAAGCACAGGCAAAGTATATCTGCCTGGCTGAAGGCTTCCATGCTTCATAGGTTTCGGGCAGGAGATTGATATCGGGGGGCAAATAGCCATCCTGCTCCAGACTTTTAGCTGGCACTGTCCCCTTCAGGGCAAGCCCGATATTGACGGCATACTGGGAGACAGGCATGTGTTCCGGACACTCTAACCGCGGTGACAGTGATTCAACGGGGTAGCCCACCCTGGCTTGCAGCTTCTCCATCAGGTCGAGGTCTCCGGACACCTGCCCGGTGATAAGGAAGGGAGTAGCCGGGTCGAGAGGAGTATCGGAATGATGCGAATTATAGAAGCCCACTGTCAGCTCCAGATTCATTGCCAAGCGCTCCACCCTGTCTTCCCCGGTAAGACTATCCTGCTGCCAGGCTATGGTGCGCATAACCTCAGGTATGCCATTGACCACTATAATGATATCAAAGCTGGAGGGCTCGATATTGAGGATAAGAGCCTGCTCCTTATTCACCGCCCTGGCTAGCGCTATAGTCTTGAGGTCCAGGGTACGGGGATTGATGCCCGCCGCCCTCAAGGCTTGCATCTCAGCATCTATCACATCTCGGGGCACACCCACAATAAGAACTTGCTGGGCCTCCCCACCGGCAGTGATAGTCTGCCATGAGAGATACAGCTCATCCATTGATAGGGGCATTATATCCCTTGCCGCCTCTAGAACTGCCTCCTGGGTGGTTATTCCCCCCCCCAGCGGGTTGGATACCGCCACGACACGGCTTACCGAATAAAGACCACTGATACTGACAATGACATCCTTCGCCCTTATACCACTTGAGTCTATAAGCTGCTTGACCGCAGTGCTCAAAGCCCCGGGGTCTGAAATCACTCCCTCTTCAAACATGCCCGGTTCAAGAGAGAGGCTTGCCCATTTCACTACCCTTCCCTCTCTGGTTTCCATGAGCCTGATGGCAGTGGTATCTATTTCAAGGGTTACGATTCTCTTAGCCAAGGTTGCTTTCTCCTCTGACTACTGGCATCAAATGCAATCATCCCCCCGGTTTAGTATAAAGGTCAACATCCAGGGTGGCAACGGTCTCAGTCGTGGTCACCCCTTCACCTTCGCCCTTAACTTCAATCTGTCTAATATCTACCCTTTTCAGCACCATGGTCTCCTGTGTTTCACCCGAATCAAGGTCGGAGATGAAAGCCATGACATTGCTATAATCACCCTGCACACTGATATTCTTGAAGGAAAAAACCTGATATGTGCCTCCCCCCACCTTCTCTTCTTTGACCGTTGCTGAGGAAACAACGAGCTTACCGCTATCAGTATCAATTCCGCTCTTCTCAGCTATGCCAACGAGTAATTCAATGGCATCACTATCTGTCATTGGAGTGAGAGCACTGTTGACCTTATCATATTCTTCCTGTAACTCTTCCTTGCTGGGTAATGGCTGAGCGACTATGCGGCTTATTTTGGCGGATTGCTCCTCAAGTTCTCTTTGCTCTGAGCCCTGCTGCCAATAGACAAAGCCAAAGGCAATGTAGATAATAAGGAAAAAACCGATTAAAACTAGAACTCCCGACTGGCGAAATCTGATGAGCAGGTTCTTTATAACTTCCATTCTTCAGCCCCCCTTCCCTTAATAAGGGACGGGAAATTCTAAATCCCAATTCCTAAACTAATCCCCTTTGGTCATTGCGGTGAGCCAAAGCCCAGAGCAAAGCGAAGGGAAAGCGAAGCAATCTCGCTATCTTCCCTACGGGATTGCTTCGTCGCTGACACTCCTCGCAATGACCAAAACGTTTAGGATTTAATCCCTCTGGCTATTTCCACCTTTCACGCAGTGCCTTCTGAACCTTCTCCTCTATTGTTTCCTCTACCGCTTCCTTAACCGTCTCTTTTATTTTTAACTTTTGCTCCTGCTCCAGTTTTGATAGCTCTTCATCGTAGAAGCGCTCGTATAGTTGCCCCCCCCGTCTCCACCCCACCAGCCAGACCATAGCTAAGCCAAAGATGGCAATGGGTGCCACAACCTCAAGTCCCGCTTTGGTATATGTAGCTAAGATTATGATAAGAATCAAAATGGCGAACAAGAGTATGAGAACATTAAGGTCCCACCTTGCATTTCTGGCTCTGTCCCTTGCTTTCCGGGCAGCCGTTCGTTCCATTTCCAGGCTAATCCCTACGATAACTTCAGTTTCGTCGGTCATTCTTACTCCTTGCCAGTTTTTACTCCACTACGGAGTGGATTAGACCACTACTTATAGATGTAGCTGATAGTTGACAGTTCACCACCAGGCAGGTCCTGGCGACCCGTAAGCTCTGCGGCATAGGTAATTGCGGCATTGATTACGTCAACCGTATTACCACCCACAGCCCCGTACAAGTGGGTATTTCCTGTTACCAGAACGTTACCATTAGGGGCATAGACCACAGCGTTTATTATATTCTTTGTGCACAGAATATCGCCGCCGGTAGAGATAACAACCGGGATGCGGTCGGAAACATACTCGCCTCCCTCAATGGTTATACTCTGCTCGGCAAGTATGTTCTCCTCACCCTCGAGGTATGTACCTGGTTTCACTGCAATTATACCAGTAACATAAACAGTGCCCGTAAGTTCTACGAAGCTGTTTGGCGCAATCGTTAGGTTCCCCTCGATATACGCCGGTCCGAACTCTATGGGGTCTTCAAGGGTTCCACCATCAAGCGTCACATCCTCATTATAGATATCACCTTCCTGCGCCATCGTCTTATATAACTCGGAATAATCCCCGGGGAACTGTATCGGCGGGCTGGGACACGTAACCATCCCGGTAACCTTGTCCTGCCCGGAAATCGTGCCAACGGCAGAGGCATCGCCGTCTACCAGCACATTAGAACCGACTAGGTCAATATCCCCGTTAGAATGGATATTAGCTCCACCTGGCTCGTCGGCGTCAACCGTGGCATTTTCAATTGTCATGCTCTCCTTAGCGGCAACAACGAAGGCGAAGGAACCGGCGCTCAGGTTGACATAGGCCTCAATGGTCGTGCTGCCACAACCGCCGCCGCTGGCGGTGGAGGTTATCTTATAGGTGCCGCCAGTCTCATAACGAGCAGTAACATTTACCGTTCTGCCGTTGAGGTCAAAACTCGCTATTAAATAATCTTCTTCCGTATATTCCGTATATCCGCCTGGGTTGTTATATAACTCGGTCAAGGCATATTGCATGCCAGCATCGGCAGAATAACTAGTCAACGTCCTACACTCGATTGATTGGTGATACCCCAGGTTGGTAAACGACTGGTTCAGCATCGGGACCACCATCAAGCTACCCACCGCCAGCAGGATTAAAGCCATTACCACGGTTTGTCCAGATTCCCTGCTCTTCAGCAATTTCATCTTTTGCTTCCCTCTCCTCAGCTGCTTGGCCTGAGCCGCTGGCTAATTTCGTAACTTCTTGTTGCACCAGTTTCATCTCTGGAAGCCCTTACGGTGAGCTTATAGAGACCGGCGTCGGCGTCCAGGACACTAAATGTGGTATTGCCAGTATCAATGTACTCGGCAATAAAAGTCTCCGAAGTCCCAAAGGAGTCATGCTTCTGACGCTTTAGCTTATCGCCATCAAACACATAATCAATGGTATAATCATTCTCCGGGTTATTATCCATTGGGATGTCAAGCCTTAGAAAAACACCAGGCTCACCAAGGGTCACAATTCTTGCCATCTGAACATCACGCGAAATCCAATAGCCGGCATTCTGCACTTGAGGCAGGGCCGTATTCTGCCCAGCAGCTTGCCCCTC
>JAUXAC010000110.1 GCA_030615035.1 Dehalococcoidia bacterium
AGGGTAAGATGAAAGTTATAGACTCAATGTGGTTCAACACCATACAAGGGCATTTTGGCTTTGTCGTTGGTGAGAATGAAACGGGAGAGCGCAAGCTCTATGCTGGCGTCGTCAGTGGTCTCGACCAAAAAGCTGATGAGCAAACAATTCTGGAGTGGGGAAGTAAGGTTAATATCGGCATGATGGAAGGTCTGATAGCTAAAACGAAGAAGGGCTAAGCGTATAACCTATGTTATACGCAAAGGAGGGAGGTGAAGAGTGGCCATTGTAGAAATTTTGTTCATTGGTGCTGTCGGAGATGGAGAGCCAGATTCGTATGCACTTGAGAGAAATTTATAAAGGAGAAGGAGGCAGCTAGATGCCTTATTTGCTCAGAGAAGGGGAAGGTAAAGGGGTTGCCCTCTATACAAGGTGCGAGGATGTGCTACTGGCTAAAGCTGAACTGCTATTCCTAAAAGAACGGCTGGAGAAGGACAGCCGGTATGATGGGAAGCCCATTTATGGCTTCCTTGATGTAGACCAACGTCTTTCCATCTCTGAATTTAAGAGGGGCTACCGCGGTGATTCTGCCAGCTACCGCCGGCTTATGGAGTTCAGGCAGCTAATTTTAACCGATGGGTGGAGCTACCCGGAGGTCAGCGTATAATATTGGTTATACGCAAAGGAGGTTATATTAAGGTGCCAAAAGAAATATTTAAGATCAGCCCCCACGGCGTTCTTGGCGGCAAGACCATGGTGGAATACTGGAGAGATGGGAAATTTATCGCTGGTATTTATCCCCACCAGGACGGCATTCGCATCGTCAGCAAATTCATGACGGACGTGAGCAAGGAGGCAAAGCCTGCTTACGCCGGCGGTCAGTGGCTTCCCTCAGCCATCATCAAGTTGGGGGAAAAGCCAGCGTCCTAAGGGGGAACGCTAAGAGGAGAAAACTGATGGAAGATATGAGCAAATGGCCCGATGGGGTATATCCCCGAAATGAGGAATGCCCTCATTGCCATAGTAAAAATACCTCTGTGGCGATTCATGGAGCAATTAGGCAATGGTGGTGTCAATCCTGCGGGAAACCTTTTATGCCACAAGAAATGACCAAAGACTGTCGTCTAGCAAATATTGGTTATGGTAGCTCTGAGGCTCTTAAAAGGCAAAGGAGGTGAGTCAATGATTACACGAAGCCAAAATAAGGTTACTTGTCCTAATTGTGGACAGGCAGAAGAAATACCAATTGAAACCTTTGATAAGATGCTGGAGATACCTTGGGTAAACTACTTACGAGGTCAACTGATGGATTTCCCCTTGAAGTGCCCACATTGTGGCCACGGATTCTGGGAGAAATTTTACTTTCCAGTAGAAGAGTGAATTAGCCAGCCCGTTCTATGTTCTATAGAGCCCACTATCAAGCCGATACTCACCACTATCAGAAGCCCGAAAAACTTTAGGAGCTCAGCGAACCTTGCCACTGGGTAAAGTTTTCCCATATCCAGCCTACTCACCGTGATGAGTAATTGATGCAGCCTATCATTCATAGCTCACCCCCTTTAAAAATCGTGGATATGATACCCTACGGAATTGCCACCTCTGGTTTTCTCTTCTTTTTCGGTCTACCTCTTTGGTGTTGAGGCGGGAGAGTGCTGCGACGGAACCCCAGCGGAAGAAGTTTGTCGAAGTCCCTGACCTCACCACACTTTAGGCAAGTGCCTATATCCCGGCTGTCGATCATCCAGTGGTGGACGCACTGGTCAGCCATAACTCACCCTTATTCTTTGTGCCGTCTCCATAGAAAAATTGCATAGCCTACCAATCCTGCCAGAGCTATTATTACTAATGTCCAACCAACCAATGTCTTCACCTCTTCCTGCTACACCCTAACTCATCGAGCTGGAGCCCCTCTTTTCGTATCGCCCCGCCTTTTATGTGCCGTCGATAGTTTTGCCCTAGTCTCAGCTGTGAAATGTTTGCCTGTATGAGTGGCAATCTGCTTGGCCCGATACTCAGGGTCTTGCCATTTCTTCTTCATAGCGGAGCTCAGCTTAACCCGATACTCAGGGTCCAGCCACCACTTCTCTCTTTTTAGCTGTGTTTCAGCTAAAAATTCCACGAACTGCCTAGCAACGGCGCAGTATCCTTTAACCTTACCATCCCGAGCTACAGCTTCAACTTGCTGGCCGCAGCCAGGGCAGATGACCAGGACCCGCTCCAGCTTCACCACTCCTCCACCAATCAGCTTGCCTATAACCAAGCTAGTCATTCACCTAACGTCCGATAGATATCATCAATCTGGTGTAGCAAAATCTCACCCTTTTTTGTCGTGTGGTATATCTTATAGTTCCTTTTTCTAGTAATGGTGAGGAGTCCCTGCTCAGTTAGCAGTGAGAGATACCTGTCTAGCGAAACAACATTAATACTGGAAC
>JAUXAC010000151.1 GCA_030615035.1 Dehalococcoidia bacterium
CCCAGGTCAGGCCCAGGTAAAGGAAGGCAGAGCCAATCCCTGCCACAAAATAAAGCATGAGAAATTTTTTCCAGCCCAATTCCCTCTCTACCATTCCCCCGAAAATCAGGAGAACAAACATGTTTATTCCAATATGCATTACTCCCCCGTGCATGAACATATAGGTCACGAACTGCCAGACCGCCCCGGAGAAGGCCTGTGCAGGCACCAGGGAAAAGCTGTACGTGAACGCGTCCCCGAATATTCCCTGCAGTATGAAGGCTACTATATTAATTCCAACAAGGGAGAGTGTGAACTTCATAATAAATGAATTATGGCCAGAGCTATTAATTATTAACCCTTATATTCCATAAGAAGGAATTGGAAGCAATTATTTAAGACCTTTTTATGGTCTTCTTCCCCCTTTCCTGGGGGATGACCTTCCTCCTGGCCTTCTGGAATTTCTCCCTGAACTTCCTGCCGGACAGCTCATAGAGGAAAACAGCCAGGGCTCCGACCTCGCTGTGCGGTTGCTGACCTACACTTAAATTAAAATCAGACAACTGATAGACCTCCGGAGGGACCTTCTCCCCGCCCACTATCACCAGAAGATTCCTTGCCTTTTTGAGTTTGCTTATGTGCCTCTGGAACCGCAGGCCATAAACGCTTAAATGGACCTTCATGCCCTTGAAATTCCTAATCTCCCTCTTCCAGTCCTTCACATACCGGACAGAGAAAGGGCCTCCCCACTGCTCCGCAACCCTCTTAATGGAGTCCTCCAGGTTGGAGTCCCTCTGGCCCGAATAGACGAATTCCCGGGCACCTAGGGCCCTTGCAACCAGGGCGCAGTGTGTTGTTATTCTGGCGTCTCTTACTATTCTATGTCCCAGCCTGAGAATCCTTATCATGGAATAAATTTGGAAGGAGGGCTAAAAAGCCTTTATGCCCATCCCCTCAGTTTCATGGCTTTTGCCACCTTCTCCACTGCCAGCAGGTATGCGGCAGTCCTCATATTGACTTTGTGTTTCTCCATTGCCTCCGCAACCTCCTTGAATGCCTTTGTCATTGTTTTATTCAGCCTCTTATTCACCTTGTCCAGCTCCCAGTAGTAGTTCCTTATGTTCTGGCACCATTCAAAGTAGCTGACAACAACACCGCCTGCATTCGCCAGTATGTCAGGGACAACCAGTATTTTTTTCCTGTCCAGAATACTGTCCGCCTCCGGGGTTGTGGGCCCGTTGGCCCCCTCCACCACCACCTTTGCCCTGATTTTCCCTGCATTCTCCTTTGTTATCACATTCTCTATCGCAGCAGGTATCAGAAGGTCGCATCCCAGGCAGAGAAGCTCCTCATTGCTCATATTCTTTGCCCCGGACAGGTTTATAACAGAACCGGTCTTTTTCTTATGCGCCAGGACCTTTTTCGGGTCCAGGCCCTTCGGATTATAAATCCCGCTCCTGGAATCGCTGACCCCTGTAACCCTTACGCCAAGCCTTATCAAATCCTCTGCAGCCACGTGCCCTAAATTCCCGTAGCCCTGTATGACAGCCGTGGTTTTTTCCGGGTATTTCCTGAGATACTTCAGGACCTCCCTTACTATGCAGACCAGGCCACGACCTGTTGCCCGGTCCCTCCCCTTGGAGCCGAAGACCTCAACAGGCTTCCCTGTCACAACCCCTGGCACAGCATGCCCCATTATCTTGCTGTATTCATCCATGTACCAGGCCATTATCTGGGGGGTTGTATAGACATCCGGAGCTGGAATGTCCTTCCGGGGCCCTATATGCTTTGCAATTGCCCTTATGTATCCCCTG
>JAUXAC010000143.1 GCA_030615035.1 Dehalococcoidia bacterium
TTCTGCGGGAACGGGTTTGCCCTCTCTAATTGCTCTCTCAACAGCTCTCTTGTGAAAACGATATGTTTCACCATATCCAGCCTTGACCCAAGCGGGTCTCGCCCCTTTTTCCACTGCGTATTGTTCCAGGGTCATCTGCCAAGGTTCTACCTTACTTCTTCCTTTAAGAAACTCTTCCTTTTCCTCTTTCGTCCATGGTCCATGCTTGCCAGCCCTTGAAAGCATAATGGCAGCCTCTTCAACGGTATATCTATGTTCTTCTATGGGACTAGCTGCAATATCAAAGTCCTTAATGGAAAAATAACTCTTAGTCTGCGGTTCCCAGATGTAACCAGTAGGGAGTTCAACCCAAGCATGGCCAATCCTCCTACCGAGAGACTCTACAGTGCCATGAATTAGCTCTCCCTCTTCTTCTTTGATCAGGAATCTCCAAGCATCTTCATAACAAGTCCCCTTAGTAGTAGGAGTAACAAACTCAGCACTTGGCTCAGCTTCTAATAAGCGGGTTTTTAGTGCCTGTTTAGTTTCTGCTGCTAGATAACGGGGAGTTCCATCTTCATAATACGCAACATACTTTTTACCAGACTTATATAACGGTTCAGGTTCTTCTTTTATGATATATCTCTTTGGTTTTACTTCAGGCACAGCAGACACTTCTGTCATCACCAATCCCCCCTCAATAGTTCATTTATCCAGGAGAAGGCAGGTTTGTCTTCAGGTGGTAGCCAGATTGCGCACCAGCCCCCAGGGGAGATTTCGCCCTCAACTACTTGGCAGGAGTCGGGTCCCTGCCAGAAACGGCACTTGCGACACTTATAATCCCAGAATACGGGGGGTGGAGAAAATGGTATATAGGCTACGGCTGGCTTGGGAAATTTACCCTCTTCGGCTACACGCCTATTTATGTGATCGACCCACGGCTGAAGCGTACCCGGTGAGATAGTAGCATTGGCCGCGGCTTTAGTTATTGACTTAACAAGGAGGTTAGGGAGAGACTTGTTCATCCTACTTACTCCACGGCCACTTCAGGGCAAACATCCTAGGCAATGGGGGTCCCACTTCAGGCGACATTGGGAGGAGATTATTTACTGTCTGCCCTCTCCCTAGTCTCTCAAGGGGGGGGCTTGCACCCTTGCCGAATATCCTCTCATGGAATGCTCTGCGTTCTGTTTCTGTTCTTGGCATTGGATTACCTCCTTTCTCCAGCATAGGCTCTGCTCCGCCTCTCAATACTAAAAAACCACCGCAATAATCTGGGCTAACTATTTTCGCACCTTCACCTAGATGAACCCTGCCAACAGCCTCCTCACTTTCACCTTCGGAGAGATAGGTCAAACAATCTTTCCTGCGACGATTTACCCATACCGCATCAAATGCTGAAAAATGGTCGAGGTCCTTCAGAAGTTCATCCGAAACATCGGGATACTCGTTTCCTAGTTCCTCTTGTTCAAACCTGATAATGTCTGCAACGGTTGTTCCTGGGGCATGCCAGTAGCCGCTTTCAGCCCGCCACGCTGTGCCTCTAAACTCAGGCAACTCCGCTACAGACCTATACATTGATATAGGATTACCTCCTTCTCAATTCCTCTAGTAATTCAGGCTTAGTATAAACAAAACGTGGCAAGGGTAATCCCTCCCACGGTAAGCAAGGTCTCAAATCACCTATAGTGAGTTTCGGCCCTGCCTCTTCAGCTGTCTTAAAGAGAGTAAAGGTTGCGATAGTTCCAATTCCGCCAACGATGAATAAAATAAGTCCTGTCTCGGGGTCAAGCATTTTAGCTACTCCTTTAGCCTGCGGCACTCACAGGTGATCACAGTCTCAAACATCAATTCCTTTGTCTTATCAAGGAATCGGCCTAAAGCCCAAACTGCTTCTGTCTTTTCTCGTTCAATCCACTGTGCTGCCTCAACAATATCTTTACCCAAATTCTCTAAA
>JAUXAC010000026.1 GCA_030615035.1 Dehalococcoidia bacterium
ATACAGTGGGAACGGTAGCATTATTTGCTCCCTACGAATGGGGTTATCGTTGTCCTAAGGGACACAGGGGTGAATTGATTACCTGGTCAGAGTTTGCTAAACATATCTGGTGCTATAAGTGCCAGTTGGACTATCCATCCAGAAATTGCCCAATGCAGAGACCATCCTGGATGAAACCCGAAGAATTTAAGCATATGGTAGCTAAATTACCATTTAAGCCAAAAGTATTACCGGGCGTCGACCACTATATCGAGCTTCTGGACAAGACTGAAAAGAAGGCGAGGCTGGATGAGATAAAGAGACTGGAAGGAGGTGAATATGAAAGTTAATATGTCCATTAAGAGCGACCAGCTCAATAAAGAGGACCTGCGTGCCTTACTGCAGGCCGTCCGGGACTGTGAGATGGCCACTTTCCCGAATAAGGGAATCTATGTCTCGGCTGAAGTCCCAGAGCTGAGTTCAGACGATATGACGGATATCCTGACGAGCATCAAGCCTCCGTATAACTACGGACCGGTGATTTTCAAGTATAAAAAAAGGGAGGAGGGATAGAGAAAGATGGTAAAGCTAAAAGGTGCAGGAATGGTGATGGCCATCATCCTTATTTCGGCTGGTGGCTGGGTCGCAATCGTGGCTTTCGTCATAAAACCTAATATGTGGGTCGGGGCAGCTCTATGCTTGTTTGGTGGTAGTGTCATCGGGCTGGGGATATTCTACCTGATGATGCGATGGTGGTTTAAGGGAATTGAGATGAGAAGGAGATGGTAGCGTAGAAGGGTTGTTATGAAAGATAAAGCAGATGGGAAACTAGGGCTTGCCCTGACAAATTGTGTTATCTGTGGGATCCAATACTTTGGTGGCCGGCAGTTTACCTGCTCGGATGCCTGCCATGAAGAGCTGGTGAGGAGGCTGATTGAGAAGTATGGCGAGTTCAAGATGGTGGTGCGCGCCAGCACCGGTGAAGCCTTCAGAGTGCCGACCAGGGATATCCTTGAGAAGGGAGTCCGGGAGCAGGAACTTGACCAATATCCTAAATGGGAGGGAGATTATAAAAGTTCACCAGTGAGTGAAGCAGGGGAAGGTCGTAGAAGATGAATGATATGAAAGACTATCTCTGGCTCGTTAAGACGAACAAGGGCGACTTCTTCATAACCGTGATAGGGAATTGGACTCAGGAAGAGGCTGCCAAGAAACTCCGATGGGTGTTCGATGAGATAAAGCTCGATATCATCGCCATGATTCCGAGAAAACGAGCTACCGGTCCCGATGATGCGATGGGCACTCTATATGAGCAGGAGGAGCCAAAAGACAAGCGGGGCTTCCAGTTTCTGGGCGGTAAGAAACTCTGGGCGGTCTGCGGCCGAGGAGTCGAATACGAGGCTGAAATGATACGCTTGAAGAAGGAGAGCTGATGGATAAACAAATAATACCAGTCGTTGCTGCCGTCATCACAACAGGGAAAGGGAAAAGAACGGCCTTTCTGCTTCACCGAATAATGGAGTCGAGGAATCCGGAACTCATAGGCAAATGGGAGTACCCTGGCGGGATGATGGAATATGAAGAGTCACCCGGTTTTGCCTTGAGAAGGGAAATTAGAGAGGAATTGGGGCGAGAGATAATATTGGGCAAATTGATACATGCTAAGACTTTCATCTCTGAGAGCCAAGAGCACTATCTGATTCTTTACTACCACTGTCAATTTCCTGATACTCGGGAACTTCTACCAAAGGACTGTGCTTGGTTTGAACGAGGGCAGTTTGGCTACTTCTCTTGCCTAGAGGAAATAGAAGAGGTAGCCAATATATTACTGAAGAAGGAGGACTGAGGTGACTATGAAAGTTATAGACTCAATGTGGTTCACCACCTCACAAGGGCAGTTTGGCCTTGTCGTTGGTGAGAATGAAATGGGAGAGCGCAAGCTCTATGCTGGTGTCGTCAGTGGTCTCAACCAAAAAGCTGATGAGCAAGCAATCCTATCTTGGGGCAATAAGGTTAATATTGGCATACTGGAAGGTCTGATAGCTAAAACGAAGAAGGGAAAATAAGATGTGGCTTATCTTCATCGGTGCCAGTGTGGGGTTCCCAATGGGCATATTTCTAGCATGGTGGGGGTATCAACGGAAAACTATGGGTCTCGGACTATGTGGCACAGCAATAGCTATTCTTAGTCTGATAACAATGATATTAGCTTGGGCAGAGCTAGGCGTATAATTGACGTTACACGCAGAAAGGAGGTAGACCAAATGGCAAATCTAAGACAGGTAACCACTGAGGACCAGGTTGACCGAGAGGCGGAATCAATTAAGAGATTCCTCAAGAGTGAGAACGAGCCGGTAATCATCGCCTGGGGGACAGCAGAGGGGATGGAGTTCTATAAGCCTCCTGAAGTACTGGAGGCCCTTAAGGCACAACATGATGCCATAGACCGATTGTTTGCCGAACTAATACAGAGGGATAAAACCTTCTTCCCCTCAAAGAGTGGGATGCCTTGGGAAGCTATGAAGAAAGGAAACGCCCTTATCCAGAAGCTAAGCGTGTAATTGACGTTAAAAGGAGGTAAACCATGATTCCGACTCAGGAAGAAGTAGTCAAAGAAGGAGACGTCTGTCCCGCATGCAGCGACGGCGTAGTCAGAGTCAAGAGCCTCAATCCGTTCTACATGGAATGCACACACTGTCATGCCAGATGGAACGACAGAGGACAGCGCATTACAGTAGTTGAAGATTAGGCGTGTAATTGACGCAAAGGAGGATGATAGATGTCACTAAGTAAACGGTGGGACAAACAAGAGCAGCCGAAAATAGCCGGTAAGCTGTCTACGCGAGTAGAACATCTCCTTGGGCGAGGGTATATCTATGGCTACCTCAAGAAACCATTGGAGCAGTTATCCGATGAGGAACTGTGCTCGGTTCCATGGCTCGGGCCATGTGCTCTATATGATATCCGCCAGGTATTGCCCCGGCCACGCCTAGGTGTGTCTACTGGGGACGGATAGCGTGTAATGGGTATTAAACGATAAGGAGGTGTTTACCAGATGATAACGGTTTTCTTTGTAGACGATGGGCAAGACTTCCTCGAATGGGATATCAGCGATAAAGGGGAGGTCGTGGATTGCCGGCCATTTCAGGGCGACATTTGGATTGGCACGAAGGTCCATAACAAAGATATACAACCAGGTGACCATCTCGACATCACTACGACAGATGGCACCGACCGACATTTAATTCACGCCGTAGAGAAAGTCCTGGAGCTTGCCTAGAGCGATTAGCGTATAACAGGGGTTATACGCAAGGGAGGTTGGAGAGGAAATGAAGGCAGGAGACGAGAAGGTTGTGGGTGGGAAGATACTCGTGTGGGTAATTTGTCCCAAATGCGATACAGGAAGATGGGTGCAGAGATCTCAAGCCAGACTACCGCTCTTCACCGGGCGGTGTAGGGATTGCTATATGAAGATTGCCAAACAGGAGAATGTGAGGTACTACGCGCCAGCAGTGACCTCACCATGGTGGTGAGGTAGGTTCGGTTATTATATGCAAAGGAGGGAAGTATGCCGAGAATTGAGGAAATGTATGCCTTCGTCGCTGAAGACTCGGGACCTGACGATGAAGGAGTTGTGGCTATGAGTGTCGGCAATGTAATGCTGCCCTTGGTCGGCGCCGATATAGCCCGGGTAGAAAGTCTCAGACCGGTAGCCAGGTCCATATCGGCGCAGACCGGGAAGAAAATTAAGCTACTACACTTCACTCAGAGGGAAGACCTTGGAGACGTAATATGACCGAAAGGGGGAGGAAAAGATGTGTAAGACACAGGTTCGTGGTATTGAGCGTCTAAGGATTGGAAAGGGTCTTATTGAAGCAGTGAGGCTTGAGTGAGAAAGGAACCCGCAGGCTAAGGCAGCAGACATGGCCAGGCGCCTTGGTAAGTCCAGAGAGGCAATCAGACAGGTACTTGTGGAACTAGGACTCCCAACAAAGTTAAATGTGGTCAAATTCTGCACAGCCTGTGGTAAGAAGCTAAAGTGGGGAAACACTAGCGGTCGCTGCCGAGGGTGTTTCATTGCCCCTGAGGTTAAGGATGCAGTAGTGCGGGACTACCTGCGTGGGGATAAATCCGAAGCCATCCAGCTAGAGCATAAGATAGGGAAAGAGGTGATGTACCGCATCCTGCACACCCGGAATGTGAAGCTGAGGTCGCGATGAGGCTACTTATATATAAATTGATAACTTTGTTAATCATCCTGCTGGCTAAATTGCGATGTAGGGTGGCTAACAGCATCGGCTGGGAGCTTCGCAAAGACCGAGACGAACAAAACCTGATGCCCCAAATGTGGTTCTCAAAGGCAAGAGGCATCCTGCTCGAGTGCTGCGACTGTGGCCTATCACATAGGTTATTTGAGAGCGATAAGGGGTCCCACGCTTGGCCTGAGAGACCGAAAGGGTATGACTATAAATGGAGACTAGGCGTATAAGAGAGCTTATACGCAGAGGAGTCTAGGGAAATAAGAAAGGAGGTGATGACTGAGATGAGATTGTTTATCAAGATCGGAGGTCGGAATAAACTCATCAGCAAAGCCAAAGACGGAGGCGGATTCCAGACCGTTGAGGTGATGGTCACCAATGACTTTGAGCTGATGGTGCCGGAGCCGGAGCGCCAATACTGGGTTGAGCTTTATCCCTCGTGGGATACACAGACTCTTAAAATCAACGCACTTGAGGGGGGCATCCTGATGGGCCTAATTATGCAGGCAGAAGACCGATCTCGGCTGGCCCTAGATGACATCTGGAAGCAGCTGGTGGCTCTGAAGAAGCAGGCTGAGGAAGAAGCGGGCGTGACGAAGGAAATACTGCCCGGGGGGATGATCAGGATTAGAGATAGGGACGGCAATGTGATTACCAGGCAGCCATTTCCCTATGAAGTGGAGGGAAACTAATGAGCAGGATGTTCTTAATTGACGGCAAGCCTATGAAGACCTGGAATTGCTGGGTCGGCTGTGATTTCCTATGCACCTACTGTAATGCCCGCCAGCTTGCCCTCACCCGCTTAAGGAACTCACCGCGCTACCGTGACGGCTTCACTCCCCACTTGGTCGAAGAGGAGCTCAGCCGAAAGTTTGCTCCGGGCGACTTCGTATTCGTGGGCTATATGGGCGATATCTCCTTCGCCACCAGGGAGCAGTTTTTGAGGATTTTGAGGAGGGTGAGGCAGTTCCCACAGACCAACTTTCTGATACAATCCAAGAATCCCAAGCAGTTTTACGACTGGAGAGAAGACTGGGGGATTGTTTTGCCGCCCAATGTCTATCCAAGTACTACCATTGAGAGCAACCGTGATTATGGCCTCACTAAAGCCCCTCCGCCTATTGAGCGTTTCCGCTACCTGACGGGATATCCCCATAACCTTAAATTCCTCTCAATAGAGCCGATAATGGATTTTGACCTGGATGAGCTGACCCGGTGGGTGAGGCTGATGCAGCCCGATATCATCGAAGTCGGTGCCGACAACTACCATAACCATCTCCCTGAGCCGCCCTGGTCGAAGGTGGAACAGCTGCTGGGGAAACTTAGGGAGATATGCCCGAACGTCGTAGAGAAAGAAGGACTGGAGAGACTAAGGGGGTGAGAGCAATGGCAGAGCGTGTAAAAATTCCACCGGCGCCAACCGTTTATTGCCCAAAGGATAAGGAGAAAGTCCCTATCTGGCATTGCCTTGGTAGTCTTACCCAGGGTAGAGAAACCTGCCCCTACCTGGTTAAGGCAACGGTTCACGGCGCAGCATGGGCAGAGGTCGAATGTAAATGGGAGGCAAGAGACGATGGAAGAAAAGGTGATACCAGTGCTGTCCAAGACGATTAAGACCAACAGGGTGCCTGATGTGGGTGGTTTTATCCAAGCCATGAAGGATATGGGGGCGAAGGTAACAACGAAAGACAGGACTATTGTAATCGACCTGCGGCATCCAAGGGAAAAGGAGGTGAAACACGATGGCTGAAGTTAAGGTTACTTTATCTGAAGAAATGGTCCAATTCCTAGAGGGGATATACGAGACCCAACAAAAGCTGGCGGTGGCTGCCGAGCACATTAACGCCGCATCTGAAGCATTAGGTAAGCTCGGGCTAAAACAAGATGACGTGGCTGTTATCGTGGCGTCTAGGGCGGGGGTGTCCAAGACGGCGGTAAATAAGATTTTCTCAGTGCTGCGCCGGCGAGATCTGGATGCCTATGAGATTCTGGCTATGTTTATCGCCGCCAAGGAGAATATCGGCAGGGACCAAGCGAGAAGAACACTTCGGTGCCTTATGGAGATGGTCGTTCAAGTCCAGGGCACTGAGACAAAGACAACGGAGCTGGCAAGAGTAGAAAGGAGGGAGTGATAAATGGGAGGAGTATTCAAAGCGCCGCCAATTGACAGGACTTTAGCTGACTTGAGGGACTGCTTTCGCAAGTGGGAAATCGATCTATTTGAGGCCATACCCAAGGAGAAGGTAGATAGGGGGTACCGCGGATCCGGGATGGTGGTTAATTACTTCCGGGCTGATAGGTGGCAACACTTGGAATGCTATGCCTTCCCACGTAAGGAGATAAATCTACGCCAGTGCTTTCTTCTCCTGGACAGGCTGCGGATCGCCGAACAGCAGGGGGTCTCCTACGCCGGGCTGTCGTCCACCACTGAGCTGATGCGGGCTACTCCTGAGACGAGGGCACACGATGACCTGATGGATGCCTATGGAATCTTGGGGGCAAGCCCCGATGACCCCGACGCCTTGATAAAGGATGTCTATCAGAAAAAGGTGATGTTCTACCATCCAGACCACCAGGGTGGAGACCCGAACAAGTTTAAGCGCCTCCAGAATGCATACGAGGTGATATGCAAAGCGAGGGAGATAAAGTGAGTAATGATATCACGGGTCCGGTGGATAAGGTAACTAATGTCAAAGTAGATCTGGGGCCACGCCTGATAATGGCCGGCAGCGAAGTACTGGGTACCTCAGACAATATCTCAATCCACGTCGCTGAGTCAACGACCGAGGAGATGGAGAAGCTGAAATCAGCCTATGAGATACGGCTGGTAAAGATGATCGGCGAAAGCGGCTCTGGGGAGCAGAGATAACTGAACTTATCTAGTGAGGAGGAACTAAAATGCTAGTTTGGATACAAGGAATTATGAAATCGCCACCTAACCCTATTTGCCCAGGGTGTAATCGGCATATAGCTGGCAGACACATCAATGGAGGTGAGCCTGCCTACCTCTTGTTGAAGTTTAGTCCTAAGATTGAACACGAAACGGATGAAGCAAAAAGTGAATTACCAACTGTTGAAGTAGTCAAAATTCTCTGCCACATCTGCTATAGGCAGGGGAAAGATGATTAACCTTATCTAGCGGAGGTTATAATGGCCAGAACTGAAAAACAACTAGCTATGAGACTAGAACGAGTGAAAATCGCTAATTGGCTCCTAGAATGGTTGGATGCCAAGCAGATGTATCGAGGTTCAAAGGCCTTTCAGAACATAATAGCACCCTTTGCCCAAGAGAAGAGAATCGAAATTTATGAGGTCTGGAAAGCGTGGGATATTCTGAAAGAGTCAGGGCGGCGGTCTGCCTCTCCTGGAGCGAGCTGGGTCATTTTAAGCTGGGAGCCTGTTGAAGTTGATAGGGATGGGAAAATAAATATCTACATGGAGGTGTGAGCTTGCCCAATGACATGGAAATTCTGCGGCGAGCCTATGAGCGGGAAAACGACACCAGGGACCGGCGGCCGCCGCAACACCGCAGCTGGGAGTATTACACCATCGGAGCTTCGAGAAATGACATCAAGCGCCTCCTAGATGAAGGGCTACTCATCGTCGCCGTGAAGACGGCTGTATTGACAAAGTACAAACTAAGTGAGAAGGGGCGTAGCTTGGTTTGGGCGACATCGATGGAACGCGAGTTCGCGAAGATACCGGCTACGTCAGTCCTGGAGGCTATGGACCTAGTTGTGGGGTTTGATGATCTCAAAGACGCTATCGCCCGGGCGGTGGAAGCTCGGCGCCGGATAAACTTTCTGCTCGAGGGGCCGCCGGCATGTGCCAAGAGCATCATGTTAGAAGGGGTGCGCTCGGCCGTCCCGGATGCATATATAGCCTTCGGCTCCCGTACTTCCGCGGCGGGGCTTTCCGATGCTCTTTTCGAGTTCCAGCCTTCGGTACTTCTACTTGATGAAGCAGACAAGATGGACAACGATTGTTACTCAGTACTTCTCGGTCTTATGGAGAGTGGGGAGGTACTGGAAACCAAGAGCCGGAAGTCGCGCGGGATAAGGCTCGAGACCATGGTAATAGCGGCATGTAATAGCTCCGCCAAGATGCCCCCGGAGTTCCTGTCACGCTTTGCCCTCCATGCCCATTTCCCAAAGTACTCGCGGGAAGAGTTCATTGAGGTCTGCACTGGATTCTTAACCCGGGCGGAAAGCTGCCCTCCGCATCTCGCGTCCCTCATTGGCCAGCTGGTGTATGACTACGACATTGGGGACGTCCGCAAGTCTCGAGGCGCCTGGCAGCTAATGATCGCCCCTACGGATGAGGAGGTGCGGCGGGTTGTTCAACTGATGTTGAAATATAGCCCCAATGGCCATAAGCGTACGAGGTCTACCCAGGGAAGCCGGCTGCCAGGAATATAAGTGACATTAGAGAATAAAATGGTTAATAGAGATACAAAGGAAATGGTTGGAGTAGAATGCCAAGTATGCCATGGTGAGGCATTTAAATTAGTTGAGCGAGAAGTGACCATGGTTGTGAAGTGCTGCCCCCGATGTGCAGCGAAGGTTGACCTTGAACAAGAAGAGGAGACTACGCAGGATGCCCTGAAGGCTATGGAGAAGTCTGAGCGGAAGCAGCGTTTAAGAGAACTATCATTTGAATGGGCAAACAAGCTACACGGTCAGAAGGTCATTGTTTTCTGGGATGAGAATACGCATCCTGTGTTTTGTAGCCCAGAGAGCGACCACCATATCCAAGGCACAGCTTACCGGACAACCAATGAGAGCGGTGGTTGGGGTAACGTGAAAGTAGTCATTGACCCTACCGAACACGGCAGAATAACAGTTGGTTGTAGATACACATTGTTTTGTGAGATAGCCCAGAATGATATGTTCTTTGCTTCAGCGCCATTACCGCCGCAATGCTGGGCTGTTAAATGTAAGCATCAAAACCCCATTATAGATGGGCAGCGATTTGGATTATTACTCAATAGCGAGGATGGCAGTTATTACACGTTAGTATCCTGGGGGTGTAGGAAGTCAATAATTATGGATGGGGTGTGAGTATCATGAGCCGGGGTTACCGGCCATTCGGAGAAAGCCGTAAGCGAGGGTTGAACGGACCCCCGGCCCCGAAAGAGGGGGAGTTTATCGCACCTTAAAATAGGGACGATATAAGTCGGCGGGAAGCGACTCTCCCCCTCTTGGAAAAGATAATTAACCTTATCTTGCGGAGGGTTAAAAATGAAACTATGTTGGTGCGATGAATGTGATGATTACAGGGAACCAAAACCAAAGCGGTGGGAGACTAGCAAAGCCATAGTGATTGACCATGAATGTAGTATATGCGGTGCATTGTTGTTGAGGATACCTCGTGATATTACATTCAAGCCACCTGAGCCACCTTTTGTTAGCAATGAGACTGTGGAAGTGCGGGGGAGATAATGGATATTGTAAAGCGAGCCTACCTGAAGATTAAGGAAGAGATGGAAGGTGACCAGGACACCTGGGAGTTCCATACCCGGGTCCGCAATGAGGTTATCAGGCTTATTAAAGCCAGGGCTTACAGCGGCAGGGACTGGCCAAGAGAGTTCGGCCCGCTACCTGATGAACTGAGGTCAAAACGAAATAAGCGACATTAACTACACGGAGGATTATTATGAGTGGATTAAATCACTATGGAATACCAAAAGAGGAGGCAAGAGAGAGGAGGCAGGGTATCTGGGGTAATAACTGGCGTAAACCACATCTAGTATCATTGGATAAGACGCCGGTAGGAGCTATAGTAATTGCCTCTGTGCCATCTGGGAGAGGTTCTGACCTCATGATGGGTTCAAGATTAGAAGTTTGGCTATTCCCCGATGGAACTTATGAAGCTGATATCAGTGGCCTTTGGCTAATGTCTCATAAGATGGAGGGTAGAATAGGCAAGGCAGCATTGGCTAATGGTTGCTACCTTCACTCATCTTGTTCTACCTGCCCATACCCAGACTGTGTAGCTAAGAGCTATAAATTAGTATGCCAAAATAACTAACCGTGAAGGAGGCGCGATGAACATTATTAATTGTAGGAAATGCCCCTTAGAAAACTGCTGTCCAGTCCTTTTAGAACACCAGAAGATTCATAGGGTTGGCAACCTAGAAACTGGCTTTTCTGAACCTACCTCCATTTGTTATGACAGCTTTGGCGAATATATTGCTACATGTAAGGAGCGATGCCCTTTATACAGAGTTACTGTGGCAGAAAAGGAGTAGAAATTGAAGTGCGAAATGCAGGGCTGTGAAAATGAGACGGTGGGTATTGTTCAAGGCACTGATAACAATAAATCTGAATTAGAGGGTAGAGAGGTTACGTTCACGCTCTGCGTTTGTGAATTACATAAACGGGCATGGGAGATAGGATGGGAACACGCAGATAAAGGTATAGCGATACCCTTTGGAACAGCCCTTCTATTGGCGAAAAAGGAGCTGGGGGTAAGATAACAATTCTACATGGAGGTGTGAAATTGACTGAAATTATAACATTGGGGACCTCAATGGGCAAAGCTACTGCCCATGATGCTGGCGACCGTATTCATATTAGTATTGGCTATCTTCCGAAATCAGGCAGGATAGATCAGACGGTCGCATTATTACCCGAGGAGATGGACTGCCTGGTTCGGTGGTGGAAGAACAGGAAGAAAGCTAGAGCTAGATAACAATTCTTATCTTGTGAGGAGGAGCGATGCTAATAGCATTAGCAATAATTGGTGGGTTAGCAATCTTTCCTGTTGCTTATATCCTGAGCTGGTTGCTTATTAGGGCTTCATTTCGGAATGTAGAGGGGTAACTGATGCGTGATTTAATGGATCTGGCAAATGAGATCGGGAAGGGTATTAGTGGTGCCACATTCTCTGCGGACCGGCTCTACCGGTATGCCCTGTGGCGAATTTGGGATCGGGAGAAGCCGGCTGTTATCTTTGTAGGATTGAATCCATCTACAGCCAGTGAATTTAAGGATGATCCTACCATTGTGAGACTAGCCGGCTTTGCTAAGAAGTGGGGATACGGTGGCTTGTATGCAGGGAATCTATTTGCCATGGTAACGCCTGATCCGGCTAGGTTACTTGCAGAATGGAAATCTAAAAGTAGACTGCGTATGCATCCGGTTGGATCAGATAATAACCAAACTATTGAGATATTAAAACGATGCCCTGGGATTATCTTGGTAGGGTGGGGAAGGCATGGAGGCTACTGCGAAGACCGCTGCAAAGCCGTTCTTGAAATCTTAGGGGAGCCAGTCTATTGTCTGGGAATCACTGACAATAAGCAGCCAAGGCATCCTTTATACCAATTAAGAGATGCGAAGCCAAGAGAATATAGTGTAGATAAGTGACATTATCTTGCAGGAGGTGATTAAGAGTGAAATATTGGCAGGTCGCAGTTAGTGGCAAACTAGATTTTGAGGCTAGACGGAAAATAAGACGCCTTCTCCAGCCAGTTTTCAGTGTCCATCTTCCCGGGAAATGCTTATTCTGTGGCGTGCTAACTACTTGGACAATTAACAACAAACCAGTTTGTCCAAACTGCCATGTGAAGTATGCTTTTATTAAAAAGGATAGAATCCCAGACCCCTGCGAAGTCTGCGGCCTGCAGGGGGAGTGGTGTACTGAGGGCGAACCGATACACAGCTTATGTTATATCCATCGTGATGCTTGGTTCCACTGGGGGAACCCCGAGTTAGACCTTATCGACCACAGGAAACAGCCGGAGAAATGGCGCCAGGTCTGGGAGGAAGGCTGGTCAAAGTTCATCTCCTGTATGAAGGAGAAAGATAAATAGCCTTATCTTGCGGAGGTTTGTTTGAGAGTATTCGGCATTGATTTAACAGGGTCAGAGGAGAGGGCATCGGGCGTGGCCTTGTTGGATGGGCTCAATTTAGAACTTACGAATCGTGTAAAGTCTGATGCTGTATTAGAAGCTATGGCTGTGAGTTCTAAAGTTGAAATTGTTTCAATTGATTCTCCGCTCTCCTTGCCGGAGGATAAGAGCAAGATATACCGCTGGTGTGAGCTGGAACTTAAAAGGCGAGGCATTGGGGTATTCTGGTGTCTTCTACCCACTATGAAGAATCTGACTATGAGAGGTATTAACTTAGCCGCTAAATTACGCAGTGCAGGGCTGACTGTGATAGAGAGTTACCCGGGAGCCGCCCAAGACATTTTAAGGATACCCAGGAAGAAAAAGGGTATTCAGGCATTGGCCGATGCGCTTTCGGACTTTGGAATAATAGGCAATCTTGACGTGTCGCATGATGAGTTGGATGCGGTCACGGCAGCCATAGTTGGCCAATATTACCTGCGTGGTGAATACGAGGCTCTAGGTTCGCTAATAATACCACGAAGCAAGGAAGGATACCAGGTGAGGTTATTGCAAGATAACTGATATTATATTGGAGGTTAAAAATGGTTGAGGAATTTACGAAAAGCCAACTTTGTTGTGTGGGAGACGGGGAGCTGGTGCATATTCGCAAAGGAGAACGCACTTATTGCGGCAGGGGGAAGTTAGCAAATTTAGACTGGCCAGGGTTAATAGGCATGACAGAAAGGGCGAAAGAACTCTGTCGTTCTTGTCTTCGCGCATTTAAGGCTTCAAAACGACAATAGCGATTATCAGGAAGCGCGGGAGTAGCTCAGTGGCAGAGCGCCTCTTTGCCGATGAGGAGGCCGCAGGTTCAAGTCCTGTCTCCCGCTCCAAAATAATATTACGGGAGGTTAAGGTGAAGCTCTTTATGTATAAGCTACTGACTCTACTAATCATACTTCTCAGCCGGCTACGTTTTTCCGTTGTTGGTGGTACATATGGACCTTGGGAGCTGCGAAAAGATAGAGATGAGCAGAATCTGATGCCAAAAATGTGGTTCTCGAAGACTAATGGTATATTACTCGAGTGCTGTGACTGTGGGCTATCTCATAGGCTCTTTGAAAGCGAGCGTGGTTCTCACGCTTGGCCAGAGAGACCAAAGGGCTATGACTACCGCTGGCGGTTAGGTAGATAATAACAATTATTTTGATAAAGGGACTATGACATTATGAAAGTTCTACTTATGGACCTAGATGTAATCAGGCAAAGGCGACCGTTCCCGAACTTAGCCTTAATGAAACTCTCTGCCTATCACACGGCAAGGGGTGACCAAGTATATTTGAACTTTCCTCTCAACTGGCCGGATATCACCTATGCTTCCTGTGTGTTTCCCTGGAACGCCAAGAGGAGAGCTACCGTTCCCTATGGCGCAATTATTGGTGGCTCCGGTATTGACCTGAAGGCCGAGCTCCCACCTGAGGTAGAGCACATCATGCCTGATTATGGTCTGTACCCCGGGGTAAATTTTAGTCTGGGATTCACCTCTCGGGGCTGCATCAGGAAGTGCAAGTGGTGTATCGTCCCCGAAAAAGAAGGAGGCATCAGGCCAG
>JAUXAC010000201.1 GCA_030615035.1 Dehalococcoidia bacterium
AACCAGAAGGTTCCAGAGGAGGCCCAAGACCGTAACATCTAAGATGAGGGATTATGCAAGGGGTTATGAGAGGCAGAGGGCCTTCGGGTATGAGCACAGGGAAGGGGCTGGCAAGAAATTAAAGAAACTGTTTAAGAAGAAATAGTTTTAACCGCAGGAACCGCCGCTGTTTTCAGTTGTAGGATTGCCCTCAAGCAAAGGGGCAGTACAGCCTGTTTCTTCTGCCAGGGAGGCCAGGTTTCTGTCACTGCCTTCATAGGGTTCACCATTGATCTTGATTGTTGGGTAGCCACTAACACCCTCCTGCTGGCAGGTTTCCGTTTCTTCGGTGCATTCAATGTAAATTGGGGCAGCCATCTCAAAGCCTCCGAGCGAGGTAATCAACTTTTGCGTCCAGCCACACCAGTTTGCACCATAAATACGCATTCCCTTTTCCTCCAGGCAGGCAACAAACCCTGAAAGTTTTTCAAGGTCTTCTTCTGAAAACTCTGTTGGCTGCTGTGGCTCCTGTGGTTCCATCAACTGGTTGGAAATCTCATCTATATCATAACTAGTTGGGAAGAGAATTATACCGTCCATTGTTATGAGGGAATTGACTTTTGTTCCCTGTATCTCTAATGTGAGATTATAAAGATTGTATTCATCTGATTCTGTCACAGATACCAGTGATGCTTCTACACCATCGCTAAGAAGGAATTTGTTTATGAAATCCACTGCCTTTTGGCCTGCATCCTGCGGGCTTATCTGGGCTTCGGGTGTTGCCCCGTCAGGGGCAGTGAACATGCCTGTCATCTGGATTCCTGACATTGCGATGATTATCACGATAAGAAGTGCTGTGGAATATATCCAGGGGTTCCTGGATTTCGTTTCCTTTTCGGATTCTTCTTCTGTTTTTACTTCCACCTTTATCTTTCCCTCATTTTCCTCAGCCATTAGACTTCCCCTTCAGCACATATATTGCATGATTCAAGGCTCGGATATAGTTCCCGGTGCAATTTACATATAATACCATCATGTTTTAAATACTTGCATATCCTGCAGAACTCAAGGGTTGCCTGCTCAGGGTTTAAACTCCCCTCGGAAACGCCCTTTGCAATGGAATTGACCATGTCCAGGAGCTTTGGGTATCCCTTAAGGCCTGCCCTGGAGCCCCGCAATTCCCTCTTGTACTGGGATATGGCAGGCTGGCTCATTCCGAGTTTTTTGGCTGCCAGGGACTGGGAGAGCCCGTAGCCTTCCACTAATCTTTTTGCCACCAGGGCCCTT
>JAUXAC010000017.1 GCA_030615035.1 Dehalococcoidia bacterium
AGTCTGTGCTGTGACCTATCGTTCCCCTTTTGGGGGCTGGCTTTGGCACCTTTAAGAAAGACTCAAAGGCTGCCGTGCGGCTCATCGGGCCAGTTCCCTAACCGCAACTCTCGATAGCTCCTGAACTTATTCAATTATTAAAGTTCAATTCAATTCTGATGCTATATTTACATTATCACACTTTGTAGGACTTGTCAATAGAGCCTTTAGAAAAATTAAGGAACTAGTTACTTTTTTATTAAACTATGGTAAGATGGAATTTGGCATTTCAAAACATCATTAATAATATTAACGCTACATCTAGATGCCTTGTGGAGCTGTTAGGGCAAGCGCTCCTGCTGGCCGGTTTGAGGTGGCAGGGCACTGCCCCAATATAACGAATAGGGCAGGGCAGCTCCACGAGGCGATAAAGAAGTTATGAAGCGACACCCTGAGGGCACAAGGCTAAATAGAAAAAGGGAAGGAATATGGCAAAAAAGCGACGGGTTTGGACAATCGACGGTATGGATTTCGGGTTTAAGATCGACAGCTCAGAGAATGTAAAGAGAGCAGCGGAGATTAGTCTTGAGAAAATACCCGCAATGCTCCAAGAAGGCGCAAGGACCGGAGTCATCGTGATGGTCACGGATACCGAGTGGAGCATCCTCAACTATGAAGGATATGGCAAGCTATGTCGGAAGTACGGACTTCGTCCTGGGATGTTCCCGGGAGTGACAGAAGTATGATGCGCCACTCTGAAGGCACAAGACTAAATAAGCAAGAGCCAAAAAAAATCATAGGAGAATAAGCCATGGCTAAGCGGAAGCTAGACAAAGAAACTCGGAAAGCTCTTTTGAGTGCTCGAAAAATGGTAGAGGAAGCTATCAAAGCAGATATGAATGAGGCTGAAACCCGTAAACGTATAGACCTTATCTTTGGAACAGTTATGGGATATGACACTTTAAAGCATATTACACAGGAATATGCAGTTCATGGCGCTGGGGATACCGCTCATTGTGATTTTGCCGTCCAAATTGGTCACGGAGAATCAGCGAAACCTGACTTTCTCGTTGAAATAAAAAGGGTAAACATTGACCTTGCGCCAAAGCATCTTAGGCAAGCTGCATCCTATGTCATTGATATTGGGTGTGAATGGGTATTGCTAACCAATGGCAAAGAATGGAAGCTCTACCACATCTCATTTGGCAAACCTCCACAGACAAAGCTCATAGATTCCTGGAACCTTATTAGTGATACCCCTGCAATATTAGCCGAGAAATTCGATCTAATCAGCTACAAAAGCATTAAAAGAGGTAGATTGATTCAGTTATGGGAAAGGGCCAATGTCTTGACCGCACAGAACATTTTTAAGGTTATCCTATCAGAAAAGTCGCTAGCATCGATACGATATGGGCTAAAGAAGTTAACAGATGTTACAGTTTCCCTAGAGGAGATTGTTGGAGCTATTCGGCGCCAGTTAAACGAAGTGGCGCTTGCTGAAATGGAGAGAGTCAAAATATCCCTACCGGCGAAAAAGCAACGGAAAAGAAAAAGTATTTCAAAGGTCAGTAAGGAGACGGAGGCACCAGCAGCACAGCTAGGAGAGCAAAACGAAACTTAAAAGCGAGAGAGGTAAGTATTAAATATGAAGCGACACCCTAGGGGCACAAGACTAAAAACGAAAGGGGAGACCTAAAATGAAGTGGAGTGGCAATATAACGCTTAAGATGGACGGGAAGGAGGATACATACTCGCCTGGCTCTATAGAAGTAGACCGATACGAAGAAGAATCAATTGCTTTGAAGGTGACCAGTGGGGATGATAGAGCTAAAGCAGTAATCCGGTTCTCAGTCCAGGAGTGCCGAGCTCTTATAACGGAACTCATACATAGTCTGAAGTGAAGCGACACCCTGGGGACCCTGGAATCGCTAAAATGGCGGTGGCTGGTACCCTTTTCTGTAATTATATAGTGAAATGCACATAGGAGGTGTCCTATGCCAAAAGGCGCAATCAGACGTCTCATGGATCGTGGTTATGGATTTATCAAGACAGAGGAGGGAGAAGACCTCTTCTTCCATCGCAACGATCTTGAAGGAGTGGAATTTGCTAGCCTTAGAGAAGGGCAGGAAGTGGAATTTGAGAAGGGTCAGGGACGTGATGGTCGTTCACAGGCAGTTAAGGTGAGGCTTGCTCAGCCTAAAAGCAAATAGTATTAAGCCCAGCTAAGCAGATTTGGAGAGGGTGAAGAGACGTGCCGATTGATTGGTTAGGTGGCTTCACTGCTTGAGGAGCCGGCCAGGGACAAACAAAGCGGCTAAAGCATGCCGAATTGTAGCGTAACGGGTTTCTATTTTGCCGGCTTTTTTGGCGACAATTTGGCGACGGATTAAAAAAGACCAGTTATCCCCAAAAGGTAATTTAGCTTCAAAATGGGATTGTGGCAACTGACACAAAAACCCCAATTCGTATCTAACGACCCATGTCGGCATATCTGGCTGGGGTTTACGAAACCGCTGCTCTACCCCTGAGCTACGCTGGCTTTACCTAAAAAGTATAACACAAACTGAATAGCGCATAAAATAAAAAATTGTGAACCCAAGACCACGCTTGTTGACAAATAATCTTTAGTTGTGCTAGACTTAAACTTTAGCGCTTGGTATTCAACTATAGCTGATAGATTGAAATATGCTGCTCAATCTATCACTATATACTTTTTGGATGAGCCTGGGCTCATCCATTAAAATTGTAGGGCAGGAGGAAAAGATTGCCAACTATTAATCAGCTCATTCGTAAAGGGCGCAAAAAGGTCACTAAGAAGACCAAATCGCCGGCGTTGCGCTTTACCTACAATGCTCTGAAGAATAAGATGATGGAGGGAAAGGGCTCGCCACAGAAGCGAGGAGTTTGCACCCAAGTTAAGACTACCACTCCGAAAAAGCCCAATTCGGCATTGCGCAAAATAGCCAGAGTACGGCTGACTAATGGGATGGAAGTAACGGCTTATATTCCCGGTGAGGGGCACGAGTTACAAGAACACTCTGTAGTTCTGATTCGCGGGGGACGGGTGAAAGATTTACCTGGAGTCCGCTACCATATTATCCGTGGAGCACTGGACGCAAGCGGTGTAGTTAACCGCCATCAAGGTCGTAGTAAGTATGGAAGCAAACTACCCAGAGAAAAAGAGGAGATTACCTAAGGAGCTAAAATGCCAAGGCGAGCCCGAGCTATAAAAAGAGAAACACCCCCTGATGCTAGGTACCACAGTATAACCGTAGCTAAGTTGATTAATAAAATAATGATGCGGGGCAAAAAGAGGACAGCAGAGGGCATTACCTATGGTGCTCTGCAGTTATTGGAACAGCAGGTGTCAAAAGACCCGGCTACTGCTTTGGAGCAGGCGGTAAAGAATGCTACCCCAATGCTCGAGGTTAAGCCCCGCCGGGTTGGTGGTGCTACCTATCAGGTGCCAGTGGAGGTTCGGCCTGACCGCGGTCTCTTCCTAGCTTTACGCTGGCTACTACAATCAGCCAGAGCCAGGAAAGGTAAATCCATGATAGAGAAACTAGCTGCTGAACTTACCGATGCCTTCCAAGGACAAGGAGCAACTATTAAAAAGCGTGAGGACACTCATAGAATGGCTGAGGCCAATAGAGCCTTTGCCCACTATAGATGGTGAGAGGTTATCTTATTAGCACTGTAGTAAAAAGCCCAATATTAGTAGAGGATAGAACCGTGCCTAGGCGTTTTCCTTTAGAACGAATTCGAAATATAGGCATTATTGCCCACATCGATGCCGGTAAGACCACCGTCACCGAAAGAATACTATATTATACTGGTCGTACCTATAAGATTGGTGAGGTGGATGAAGGCACTGCCGTAATGGATTGGATGGAGCAGGAGCGAGCACGTGGGATTACCATCACGGCGGCAGCTACCATCTGCTACTGGCAGGACTACCACATCAATATTATTGATACTCCGGGGCATGTGGATTTTACCGCTGAAGTGGAACGCAGTCTTAGAGTACTGGACGGGGGAGTGGTGGTTTTTGATGGCGTGGCTGGAGTTGAGGCTCAATCAGAGACGGTATGGCGACAGGCTGACCGCTATCTTGTGCCCAGAATTTGCTTTATCAACAAGATGGACCGAATAGGCGCTAATTTTAACCGAACCTTATCTATGATCGAACAACGATTGAAAGCCAGACCCCTCCCGATACAGCTTCCTTTAAGCAGTGGCGACTCTTATGACGGAATTATTGACCTCGTGGAGAATAAGGCATGGTACTTTGACGGGGAACCTGATTCAGAACCGCAGGAAGTACCTATTCCGGAATCAGAACAGACAATATGTGCTGAATTTCGCCAGGCATTAATTGAAAAATTGGCTGAATACGATGACCAGATTATGGAAGGTTATCTTGAGGGTAGTAACATTACTGCCGCCATGCTGAGACAAGCTCTAAGGAGAGTAACCTTAGCCAATAAAGGAGTGCCCATTCTTTGTGGCAGTGCGCTGAGGAATAAAGGCATCCAGTCACTACTTGATGCTATTGTCAACTATCTGCCCTCTCCATTAGATATGCCACCGATACGGGCTATTGATACCATGCAGGGAACTGAAGTCACGCGCCATGCCAGTGATGAAGCTCCCTTTTCGGCACTAGCCTTTAAGGTAGTTTCTGATCCCTTTGTGGGCAGACTCGTCTATTTTAGAGTATATTCGGGCAGAGTGGGGGTAGGAAAGCAGGCATTTAATGCAACCCGCGGTAAGCGAGAACGCATAGGGCGCCTATTGCTAATGCATGCTAATCGTCGGGAAGAGGTAGTTACAGCAGACACCGGAGCTATTGTTGCCACATTAGGTCTTAAGAATACCTTTACCGGCGATACTCTATGCGAGTCCTCTCAGCCGGTGCTTCTTGAGTCCATCCGCTTCCCCCAGCCTGTGCTCTCCATTGCCATTGAGCCTAAAACAAGAGCTGACCAAGACAAAATGGGGGAAGCCTTGCAAAAGCTGACCGAAGAGGATCCTACCTTCAGGGTAGCTTACAATGAGGAGACAGGACAAACGGTTATCTCAGGTATGGGTGAGCTTCACCTGGAGGTGATAGTCAGCAGATTAACTAGTGAATTCGGGGTGGGGGCAAAGGTAGGCAAACCCAGAGTTGCCTATAAGGAGACCATTACTGTGCCAGTGCGAGCTGAAGGGAAATTTATTCGGCAAACTGGGGGGCGTGGCCAATATGGGCACGTCTATCTTGAACTTGAGCCTGTGGAGCGCGGCAGCGGCTTCCAGTTTATAAACCGCATCAAAGGCGCAACTATACCAAGGCAATACATCCCTGCGGTTGAGCTTGGCATTGAAGAGTCTGCAGAGACCGGGGTCCTGGCTGGCTACCCTGTAGTTGATATTAAAGCTACTCTTTATGATGGCAGTTATCACGAGGTTGATTCTTCAGAGATGGCTTTTAAGATGGCGGGTTCAATGGCACTGAGAGAAGGCATCAAAAAGGCTAAACCTGTCCTCCTGGAGCCTATTATGAAGCTAGAAGTGGTTACACCAGAACAGTTTCTTGGCGATGTCATCGGTGACCTCAATTCCAAGAGGGGACATATTGAGGTTATTGACACCCAAGGTGAAGTGTATATTATTCATTGCTTTGTGCCCTTAGCTGAGACCTTTGGTTATGCCACCAGGCTCAGGTCGCTAACTCAGGGTAGAGCTACACATTCTATGGAATTCTATCGCTATAAGAAGCTACCAGCAGAACTGACCGACCAGATTACTGAAAAAATTGCGGGTAAAAGACATGGCTAAACAGAAAATTCGTATCAAGCTAAAGGGTTTTGACCACAAGTTAGTTGACCAATCTGCTCAGCAGATTGTGGAGGCAGTTGAGCGTACTGGGGCAGTTGTTGTTGGACCGGTACCTCTACCTACTCATATTCAGAAATTCAGCGTTATCCGTTCCCCGTTTATAGATAAGGACTCGCAGGAGCAGTTTGAAATTCGAACCCACAAGCGTATTATTGATATTGTTGAGACGACTTCTAAAACCATAGACGCCTTAACCAAGCTAAACTTACCCTCAGGGGTTGAAATAGATATTAAATTATAAAGACTGTAAGAGAGCTAAAAATATGAGTCAAGGAATTATCGGCAAGAAACTGGGCATGTCCCAAATATTCAGGGACGATGGTAAAGTGGCGGTAGTAACCGCCATTGAGGCTGGGCCATGCACGATAACACAGGTGAAAACCGCAGCTAAAGATGGCTATAATGCCATCCAGATTGGTTTTGGTGAAGCCAAAAAATCTAAGTCCCCCAAGCGAGAGCAACCCAAGGGGGTAAAGCAGTTTAAGTATCTACGGGAATTCATGTCAGGTGAGAGTGAAGCTGCTAAAGTTGGGCAAAAGATTGATGTTAGCCTGTTTAAGGTCGGTGACCTGGTTAATGTTACCGGGGTGTCAGAAGGCAAGGGCTTTGCTGGAGTAGTAAAACGCCACCATTTTGCTGGCGGACCCAAAACACATGGGCAGTCGGACCGACACCGTGCCCCGGGCTCCATAGGAGCCGGTACTTCTCCAGGCCGGGTATTCAAAGGAACGCGTCTGCCAGGACATATGGGCGACCAACAAGTGACGGCACGTAATCTAGAGGTATTTGAAGCTGATCCTGCCCGCAATCTATTACTGGTTAAGGGAGCTGTGCCCGGGAGCAGAAATGGTTTGCTACTGATAAAGAAGTCGGACAGGGGGAAGTAAGGAAGTGCAAGTTCCAGTATATAGCCTTACCGGGGAAGTAGTTGAACACGTTGAAATAAGCGACCAAGTTTTTGCTGTACCGTTTAATGAAGGAGTAGTGCACCAAGCAATGGTAAGACAGCAGGCAAATGCTCGCCAGGGAACTGCTTCCACTAAAACCAGGAGCGAAGTTTCTGGCAGCAGTGCGAAGCTGTTTCGGCAGAAGGGTACCGGCCTCGCTCGGGCTGGCAGCCGGCGGTCACCGCTGCGCCGGGGAGGTGGTATTACTTTTGGTCCTCAGCCAAGAAGCTACAGGCAGGCAATGCCAAAAAAGATGCGCCAATTAGCCATAAGGTGTGTCCTTTCCGCAAAGGCTAGAGACAAAGAGTTAAAGGTCCTAGAGGAATTGAAGCTCAAGGAGCCAAAAACTAAGCAGATGGTACAGATTTTGACCGCCCTCGGGGTGGATTCCTCCGCTCTTATTGTTACCTCCGAGCCGGAAGACGGCGTGGTTAAATCGGCTCGCAATTTGAAAGGAATCAAGACAATGCCAGCCAATCTAATCAATGTGCTTGACATCCTTTCCTATAAGATATTATTAATGACGGTAACCGCAGTGCGCAAAGTAGAACAGCTATGGGGGAAGAAACTGGCTGAAGAGGTGAAGCATGCATCTGTATGAAGTGTTGCGCCGTCCGTTAATAACAGAAAAGAATGCCGTACTTCAAGCGCAAGGCAAATATGCCTTTGAGGTAGCTGGAGAGGCTAACAAACCCCAGATTAAACAGGCTGTGGAAAAGGCATTTAAGGTAAAGGTTACCGCAGTTAATGTGATAACAGTGCCGGGCAAGACGCGAAGGGTGGGGAGGCGACAGGTACTAACTCAATCCTGGAAAAAGGCAGTTGTCAGCCTCAAGCCAGGGGATAAGATAGAATTCTTTGAGGGTGTTTAGACTTTATGAAGGGGGAAGCTGAGTGGCATTAAAAGTATATCGTCCAACCTCTCCCGGCAGACGGGGGATGAGCAGCTCTACTTTTGAAGAAATAACCAAAGATAAGCCAGAGAAATCGCTGCTCTTACCTCTCAAGAAGCGCGGGGGACGTAATAAACAAGGGAGAATAACTGTTCGCCACCGGGGTGGTGGCGCGAAGCGAAGGCTCCGAATTATTGACTTCAAGCGAGATAAGGCTGGCGTTCCGGGCAGGGTAGCGGCTATTGAATATGACCCCAACCGTTCCGCACGCATTGCTCTCATCTACTATGCTGATGGGGAAAAGCGTTATATCCTTGCCCCGACAGAACTCAGTATCGGGGATACTATAAAGTCAGGCAGTGATGCTGAAGTAAAGTCGGGGAATGCGCTACCTCTGAAGCTAATCCCGACTGGCAGTCCAATACATAACATTGAGCTGGAGAGGGGGAGAGGTGGGCAACTGGTGCGAAGTGCCGGGGCAGCCGCTCAACTAATGGTAAAAGAAGGTGAATATGCCTTAGTTAGATTACCATCTGGCGAGATGCGGCGTATTCACGGAGATTGCCTGGCTACCATCGGACAGGTAGGGAATGTCGACCATCAAAATATCAAGCTGGGCAAGGCAGGCCGCAAACGATTGCTAGGCTGGCGACCCACGGTGAGGGGCTCAGCGATGAGTCCGCGTGACCATCCTCATGGTGGTGGTGAAGGCAGGAGTCCGATAGGTTTACCCGGCCCTAAAACGCCGTGGGGCAAACCAGCTCTGGGCTATAGAACCCGCAAGCCAAAAGCTTCGGACAAAATGATTGTTAAGCGTAGAGGGAAATAGGTAAACAGGGGGAGAAATGTCAAGGTCAATTAAGAAAGGACCATATATTGATGGCAAACTGCTAAAAAAAGTGGAGGCAGTTATCCGCTCCGGTCAGAAGGCAGTAATAAAGACCTGGGCACGCTCATCTACCATCCTGCCCCAGATGGTGGGACTTACTATTGGCGTGCACGATGGCAGGAGACATGTGCCTATCTTCATTACGGAAAATATGGTGGGGCACAAATTGGGTGAGTTTGCCTTGACTCGAACCTTCAGAGGACACACCTCTAAGTCAGAGAAAACTACTCAGGTAAGACAAAAGTAGGTTCCAGATTACCTAGTTTAGATAGGATATAAAATGGAAGTAAGTGCAATAGCTAAGGATACAGGTATATCGGCTCGTAAAATACGTCCGCTGGTAGATATGGTGCGGGGCAAAAAAGTGGACGAAGCGCTGACCATACTCAGGTTTACCCCGACACCAAACGCCCGGGTTGTCGCCAAGGTGGTGAAGTCAGCAGCGGCTAATGCCGAGAATAATTTTCAGATGTCACCTTCAGATTTAAAGATTGTAAGTATCTTTGCTGATGATGCTCAAACCCTGAAGAGGTATCGCCCCCGGGCTCGAGCGCGAACCAGCCCTATCCTTAAACGTTCCAGTCATATTACAGTTATTGTTGCTGAGCAGGAGGATTAATTGGGTCATAAGGTTCATCCCATAGGTTTTAGACTTGGCATCATACAGGATTGGCAGGCAAAATGGTATGCCGATGCCCATTATGCCGAGTCCTTGCAGGAAGACCTGAAGCTTCGGCAGGCTATTGAGTCTGCGTATGCCGAAGCATCTATCTCCCTAGTACAGATTGACCGCCAGGCAAAAGAGGTAACGGTAACTATCCATACTGCCCGGCCGGGCATTGTCATCGGAAGGGGCGGACAACGAGTTGATGAACTGAGACTTCGCCTTGAGAAACTTATCGGGAAGAGAATTCGATTAAATATCCAGGAGATTCGGCAGGCTGAGCTTGATGCCAATTTGGTGGCTAAGACAATAGCCGAACAGATTCAACGCCGTGTTGCCTACCGGAGAGCCATGAAACAGGCGATTTTTCGCACCATTCAGGCTGGTGCCAAGGGAATAAGAGTCAGTTGTTCCGGTAGATTGGGCGATGCCGAGATAGCTCGCCGCCAGACTATGCATCAGGGGCAAGTACCATTGCATACACTGCGGGCTGATATTGATTATGGTTTTACCGAGGCACGCACCACCTTAGGTCGGATTGGAGTGAAAGTCTGGATATATAAGGGGGAAATCCTTCCCGAACCCAAGAGGTTAGAAGTCGAGGAGATACCTGAGGAGATGCCTGTTGAGCTAGCCGTCAGTAAGGGCGCAGAGGTAGAGCTCCCTACTGCTGCCGAACCAGAAGAGAAGCCGGCTGAGCCAGTGGCTGTTAAAAGTGCTGAGGTGGCTCCTGAAGTAAAAGCAGAAAAGAAGCCGGTTAAAGCAAGAGGAAGGGTGAAGAAAGCAGTCACCGCAGAACCGGAAGAGAAGCCGGCTGAGCCAGTGGCTGTTGAAAGTGCTGAGGTGGCAGTTAAAGTGAAGGCAGAAAAGAAGCCGGTTAAAGCAAGAGGAAGGGTGAAGAAAGCAGTTGCCGCAGAACCGGAAGAGAAGCCGGCTGAGCCAGTGGCTGTTGAAACTGTTGAGGTGGCTCCTGAAATAAAACCGGAAGAAAAACCAGCTAAACCAAGGGCAAGAAGGGTGAAGAAACCAGTTGCCGCAGAACCGGAAAAGAAGCCGGTTAAAGCAAGAGGAAGGGTGAAGAAAGCAGTCACCGCAGAACCGGAAGAGAAGCCTACCGAGCCGATGGCTGTTGAAACTGCCGAGGTGGTACCTGAAGTAAAACCGGAAAAGAAACCGGTTAAACCAAGAAGAAGCAAGAAGACAACGCCAACAGCAGAGACAGGTAAAGAGGAGAAGGATGCTACAACCTAAGCGGGTTAAATATCGTAAGGCCCATAAAGGGCGTCGCCGGGGCAGCGCTCAGTCAGGTAATACAACTGTCTTTGGTGATTTTGGTTTGCAAGCACTAGAGCCAGCCTGGATTACCAGTCAACAAATTGAAGCTGCACGGCGTGCTATTACCCGTCACATTCACCGTGGTGGGAAGGTCTGGATACGTGTTTTCCCGGATAAACCGGTTACTAAGAAGCCGGCGGAAACCCGTATGGGCAGCGGCAAAGGTGCCCCAGACCACTGGGTAGCTGTGGTTAAACCAGGGAGAATGTTATTTGAAATGGCAGGTGTTGGTGAGAAAACTGCTAAAGAGGCGATGCGCCTGGCTTCACAAAAGCTCCCGATACACACCAGATTTGTAGTAAGGGAAACTGGCATAGCTGCTGGCAGTGATTCTTTAAAGAGGGAGCTGGCTCAAGTTGAAGGTTGAGGAATTTCGAGCCCTAAGCCCTGAGGAAATGGCAAAGCAACTGGAGGAAGCTCACCAAGAGCTTTTCAACCTCCGCTTTCGCCTATCCACCAGGCAGCTGGTAAACCATTGTGAAGTTCGGATGGTTAAGAAGAAGATTGCCCTATTTAAGACTATAATGAGGGAAAGAGAGTTGGGTATAAGGTAGAATTATGGAAGGGAAACGTAAAACCAGGTTTGGTCGCGTAGTTGGTAACCGGATGGATAAGACTGTGGTTGTATCTGTAGAAACACCCAGTCGTCATCCATTATATCGGAAGACTATCAAAAGGGCAGTTAAGTATAAAGCCCACGATGAAAAAAATGAGTGTCGCCCAGGAGATATGGTAAGAATTGTAGAAACTCGACCGCTCTCAAGACACAAGCGGTGGCGAGTGGCGGAGATAATAACCAAGGGGGAGGTAGCCGAGGTTCAACCCAAAGAAATAACCTAAGCTTTGGACCATAATGAGATGATTCAATCCTATTCCAGACTTAAAGCAGCTGATAATACCGGTGCTCGGGAAATTATGTGCATTACCGTGTTGGGGGGCACAAGGAAGAGATATGCTCGAGTGGGTGATATCATTGTGGCTTCCGTCAAAAAAGCCATCCCGGGAGCAGCAACAAAAAAGGGAGACGTAGTCAGAGCAGTTATCGTTCGCACCGCTCAGCCGTATCGGCGTCCTGATGGCTCTTATATTAGGTTTGATGAAAGTGCCGCTGTGATTCTTACTGATAAGAATAATCCCAAGGGAACCCGAATATTTGGACCGGTAGCTAGGGAGCTGAGAGACAAGAATTTTACCAAGATTATTTCGCTGGCGCCTGAAGTTTTGTGAGGTTAACAGGTTATGAAGATTAGAAAGAATGATACCGTGCTAGTTATTGCTGGTAAGGATAGAGGTAAGAAAGGTAAAGTGCGCTTTGCTTACCCGAAGAAGCAAGAGTTATTAATTGAAGGTATTAACTTTATTAAAAAGCACTCCAGGGCAAGGGGGCAAGCCAGGCAAGCCGGCATAATAGACTTGGAAGCACCAGTTCATGTATCGGATGTTATGTTATTTTGCGATAAGTGTAATCACCCTACCCGCATCGGCTTTCGCCTTTTAGAGGATGGCAGAAAGGTCCGCTTTTGCCAGTCTTGCCGCGAGGTGATCGACTAGATGTCACGGTTGAAGGAAAGGTATAGAAAAGAAGTTATTCCCGCCCTAATAGAGCGTCACGGGTATAAAAATATAATGCAGGTACCACGTTTAGAGAAGGTCGTACTTAATATTGGTTTAGGCGAGGCGATTCAGGATGCCAAGGCTCTAGAAGCAGCCGAGGGTGACTTAGCCACTATTTCCGGGCAGCATCCGGTAATCACCCGCGCCAAGAAATCCATTGCTAACTTTAAGTTGAGGAGCGGGATGCCTATTGGGTTGAAGGTAACCTTGCGTGGGGAGCGCATGTATCACTTCTTTGATAAGCTGGTAAATGCTGTCTTGTCCCGGGTGCGTGAGTTTCAAGGAGTTTCCCCAAACTCCTTTGATGGGCGAGGCAACTATACCTTGGGGCTTAAGGAACAAATCATCTTCCCTGAAGTCGATTATGACAAGATAGATAAAGTACGAGGGCTAGAGATATCAATTATCACTACAGCTAAGACAGCAGAGGAAGGTAGGCACTTGCTGGAATTACTAGGCATGCCTTTCGCTAAGGATTAATGGAGTAGGAATGGCTAAAAAGTCAAAGATTGTAAAGTCGCAGCGCCCGACCAAATATAGGGTGCAGCAACATAATCGGTGTCTCCTATGTGGTCGGCCTCGTGCCTATATGCGTAAATTCGGCTTGTGCCGTATTTGTTTTCGCAGACTGGCGCTTGCCGGCCAACTCCCTGGAGTGAGAAAATCAAGCTGGTAAAAAATAAAGGACTAAGGAATAGATATGACTGTCTCTGACCCGATAGCCGATATGCTAACTCGAATACGCAATGCCATTATGGCAAGGCACGATTATGTGCCGATACCAGCCTCGAGGACAAAGCTCTCAATTGCCAGAATCCTTAAGGAGGAAGGCTTCATTGATGATTATGAGGTGCTCAGAGGTAAGCCGCATCGGGTAATTAAGATTCATCTCAAATTTGGTGACAATAATCAGTCAGCCATTTCTGGATTGGAACGAGTAAGTAAACCCGGACTAAGGGTATATGTGCAAAAGAAAGAGATATCCCGTGTTTATGGCGGATTAGGTATTGCTATTGTTTCCACTTCTAAGGGTGTGAAAACAGGACAGCAAGCCTGGCGTTCAGGGATTGGTGGTGAACTTTTATGCTATGTATGGTAAACCTGCTTTGGAGTGCTATATTATGTCGAGAATAGGGCAAATGCCAATAACTGTGCCACAGGGTGTGACAGTGAGCATTAAAGGGGACAAGGTTACTGTAACCGGACCCAAAGGAGAACTTAGTCGTCGCTTCAACTCGGATATATCCATTACCCAACATGATAATAGCTTGACCGTGTCACGACCTAGCGATAGCAAGGTGCATCGTTCCTTGCACGGACTGACACGAAGTCTTTTGGCTAATATGGTGGAGGGAGTAAGCAGTGGCTTTGAGAAGAGTCTGGAAATAGTAGGTGTGGGTTATCGGGCTGAAAAAGTCGGTGATAAGCTGACAATCCGCGTTGGACACTCACACACAGTGGAGGTAACCCCACTGTCCGGCGTCTCCTTAGCTACAGAGGGAACAAATCGGATTAAGGTTACCGGAATTAATAAGGAAGTGGTTGGCGAGATGGCGGCTAGAATTCGAGCGATCCGCCCCCCTGATGCCTATAAAGGTAAGGGCATTAGATACGCCGGAGAGTCAGTTCACCTTAAGCCGGGTAAAGCCGGCAAGGCTGTAGGTCTGAAGTAACTATGGGAAATACTAAACCAAGATTAGCACGCTACAGAAGGCATAGACGAGTTAGATTTAAGGTGAAGGGCACAACCTCCAGGCTCCGTTTGTGCGTTTTCCGTAGCCTGAACCATATTTACGCTCAAGTTATTGATGACTCGCAAGGGAATACGTTAGTCTCGGCCTCGACCCTTGACCCAGAAATAAGAAGTGAGACAGACGGCAAAGTAAAGACAAGTAAGGCTGAGCTTGTTGGTTCCATGATAGCCAAACGAGCCTTGAGTAAGGGAATAAATCAAGTAGCCTTTGACCGCGGTGGCTATAAATATCACGGCAGGGTTAAAGCACTGGCCGAAGCAGCCCGACAAGGTGGACTAAAATTCTGAAAGAGATGACCAAATCTTATGAAGAAGCCAATAAGCAAAATAGATACAACTGAACTGGTCCTGAACGATAAGCTAATGTATATCAATCGTGTGGCTAAGGTAATGAAAGGTGGAAAGCGCCTCAGATTCAGTGCCTTGGTGGTAACCGGGGATGGTAATGGACATGTGGGTCTTGGCGTTGGCAAGGCTAATGAAGTGCCAGCGGCGATTAGTAAAGGTGGAGCCATTGCCAGAAAGAATTTGATTAAAGTACCGCTGGCTGGGACCACCATCCCCCATGAACTGACAGTTAGCCTTGGTGCCGCTAAGGTCTTGCTGAAACCAGCCGCACCGGGTACCGGGGTTATTGCTGGTGGTAGCGTTCGCGCTGTACTTGAGGCATGCGGCATCAAGGATATTCTGACTAAATCGTTGGGTAGCTCTAATCACATCAACGTAGCCAAGACAACAATGCTTGGCCTTAGCCAGCTTAGAGAGCCAAAAGAGGAGGTAGCCAGACGCAAGGCAACCGTTAAAGTAGAGGAGACAGCAGGCAGTGGCTAAACTGCGTATCACCTGGGTCAAAAGTAGTATTGGCTATAAGGAAACTCAGAAGAGAACCTTAGCCGCTCTTGGTTTTCACCGCCTGAATCAGAGTGTTATCCACAATGATTCAATGGCGATTCGAGGTATGATTAATAAAGTGAGACATCTAGTTAAGGTGGAGGAAGAAAGCTCGTGAGGCAGGATAATCTCTCCCCAACCCCCGGCTCTAAGCGAGCCAGAAAACGAGTGGGGCGGGGGAATGCCAGCGGTCATGGCACCTATTCCGGGCGGGGCTGCAAAGGGCAGAAGTCCCGTGCTGGCTATAAGATGCGTCCAGGCTTTGAAGGTGGGCAGTTGCCTTTAATCAAGCGCCTGCCACAAAAGCGTGGCTTTGTCAATATTTTTAGGATAGAATACAGTACTGTCAACATAGATAGACTTAATATCTTTGAATCTGGAAGTGAGGTAACCCCAGAAAAACTGGTAGCCGCTGGGGTGATAAAATCTCTACGACACCCGATTAAGATTCTGGCTAGTGGTGATATTAGTTATCCGCTTTTGGTAAAAGTGAATAAGTTTTCAGCGGCAGCTAAAGCCAAGATAGAAGCAGCCGGAGGCAAAGCCGAGGAGGTGGAGTATGCGGCCAAGGCAAAGTAGGCCACGATTGCTTCAGGCAATGTTTGATGCCTTTAGCTTGCCTGATTTAAGACGCCGAATTCTCATTACCGTGGGTATTCTGGTAATCTTTCGCTTTGTGGCTCACGTGCCTCTCCCCGGGGTAGACCTTGATGCCCTGCAGTCGTTGTTCGAGCGCAACGCACTGCTGGGTATGCTTGACCTGTTCAGTGGCGGCGCCATGAGGCGGCTTAGCGTGGCAGCTATGGGGGTATATCCCTACATAACATCTTCAATTATTATGATGCTACTGGTGCCGATTATCCCACGGCTGCAAGCCCTTTCCCGAGAAGGAGAGTCGGGTAGAAACAAGATTAATCTGATTACCCACTGGCTGGTTGTGCCCTTAGCCTCCATGCAGGGCTATGGACAGCTAGTCTTCCTCCAGCGTGAGGGCGTTATCACCAGTGCCGCTGCTCTGCCAACGGTAGCCATGGTGCTATCAATGGTAGCTGGCACCATATTCTTAGTCTGGCTGGGTGAACTTATCACCAACTATGGTATTGGCAACGGTATATCTATAATAATCTTTGGCGGTATCGTCGCCGGCTTACCGGCAATGATCGGGCAAGGTTTTCTTGCCAGGGAAAACTTTGGCGGACTAGCCTTTTATGCTCTCTTGGTTTTAGTCACTATTGTGGTAATTGTTATCTTTACCGAGGCACACCGTCGCATCCCAGTGCAATATGCCCGCAGTGTCTTCCGTAGCGGTCGTATGTACCGACAATCAGGAACAACTCATATTCCACTGCGAGTAAACAGCGCCGGGATGATACCACTTATCTTTGCCATGTCAGTGGTACTCTTCCCGGGTATTGTTGCCAGTTATTTTGCCAGTCCGATGGGGGCAGAGCCTAATTTCGCCAATATGATTATGGAGCTGTTTCGACCTGACGCTCCTCTGCCTCTGGGCTTATTCTACTGGGGTCTCTATTTTGTACTGGCGCTTGCCTTTGCTTTCTTTTACACTATGGTGGTTTTTCAAAATCAGGATTTGCCCAATGTTTTACAGCGTCAGGGAGGATTTATCCCTGGCATCCGACCGGGGAAGCAAACCGCCACTTATCTCGACGGGGTTATCAAACATATCACCTGGGGTGGAGCCCTTTTCCTAGCCAGTGTGGCGGTAATGCCTTTTGCAGCACGGCATATTACCAATGTACAGGTGATACAGCTATCCAGCCTGGGCTTACTCATCATGGTCGGGGTTGTTCTGGATACCATGAAGCAGCTTGAGGCACAACTGGTAATGCGACGCTACGAGGGTTTTATAAAATAGGTGCATGGAGTTGCTTGAATATATGAAGTGGCTTGAAACACGGTGGTAATACTACACTGCGTGGCTTTATAAGATAGGAGTAAAAGTTGTATATTATTTTCCTGGGAGCTCCCGGAGCCGGTAAAGGCACACAAGCCGCTACTGTCGCCCAGAAACTGAATTTAGTGCACATTGCTTCCGGTGACCTGTTTCGGCAGGCACTGGAACAGGGAACCGAGTTAGGATTAAAGGCTAAATCCTACATGGAAAAAGGAGTGCTAGTTCCTGACGAGATAACAATACAAATGATTTTAGAGCGGATGTCAGCTCCAGATTGTGAAACCGGGGTAATTCTTGATGGCTTCCCCCGGAATCTACAGCAAGCTGAGGCATTGGATAAAGCCCTAGCCCAAACGGCTAAGAGTATAGATAAGGTAGTATATATTAAGATGCCTGAGGAGGAGCTTTTGAAAAGGCTCGGCGGACGCTGGGTTTGTCGCAATTGTCAGGCAGTTTATCATATAATAAACTCTGCCCCCAAAGTTTGGGGTAAGTGTGATAAGTGTGGTGGTGAGCTGTATCAACGTCCTGATGATACTGTTCAAACCGTTAAAAAGCGGCTAGAGGTCTATTTTACCGAGACGGCCCCTCTTATTGACTACTATACCCGGGGAGGCAAGCTAGCGGAAATTGATGGAATGGGGAGTGTAGAAGAGGTGACCCAAAGAATTGTATCCGTCCTCCGTAAGGGGGAGTTCGTAACCAGATGAGTATAATTATTAAAACTAGCGAAGAGGTTGCGGCTATACGGCAAGCCGGTACAATTGTAGCCGCCATACTGGAAATGCTAAGGAGGCAAGTGAAAACGGGAATGGAAACCAGAGAGTTAGATATTATCGCAGCTAGAGAGCTGAAAAGGCGAGGAGCCAAAGCTTCGTTCAAGGGATACCGGGGGTTTCCCGCCAGCCTCTGTGTATCAATAAATGATGAGATAGTGCACGGGATTCCAGAAAAACGAAAGCTGCGCGATGGTGATATTGCATCCCTTGACTTTGGCGCAATTTTTATGGGTTTTCAGGCTGATGCGGCAATGACAGTAGGTGTCGGAAAGATAAACTCAGCGGCTAAACAGCTCATAGAAACCACCAAGGGTGCTCTGGAAGCAGGGATTAGGGCTGCCCGTCCCGGGGCAACACTGGGGGATATTTCCGCCGCCATTCAGAATTATGCTGAGTCAAGAGGCTATTCGGTAGTGCGTGAGTATGCTGGGCACGGCATCGGGCGAGAGATGCATGAGGAACCGCAAATACCTAACTATGGTCTGGCTGGCTCGGGACCAGTGCTAAAAAAGGGGATGACCCTTGCCCTTGAACCCATGGTAAATGCTGGTGACTGGCACACCCGAACCGGTGATGACCACTGGACAGTGCTTACTGCTGACGGGGGTCTTTCAGCACACTTTGAACACACTATTGCCATCACTGATGGCGAGGCGGAAGTGCTTACTATATGAGAGTAGTAGAAAAGAAGGAGATTAAAAATGCCCTCTAGGGAACACAAGGATATAGTGTGGGAGGCATATATTTGGCTAAGGCAGCAAGGCTTTGTTGATATATTGGTTGAGACGCGAATCATTGTGGTTGGAGACTCTGCGGGAGAGACAACCCCTGAGGGTCGCTACCTCCCTGGGGTAACTCTTAAGCCCGACGTCATAGGATATAAAAGCACTCTTAAGGTAGTTATAGAATGCGGGTCAATAATGAAACCAAGCAGGCTGCTCGTATTCCAGGAGATGGGGTACGAAGTGTATGTCTGGCCTTACGATGCAAAGGAACCCTACCTGTGGTCTGAAAACCTGGGACTTTGCAGATTCTGCGGGCGCAAGTTTGAACATTCAAGACATATTGTATGACACTACAATACAGCATATTTGCAACTACAGTACAACCTATACATATACTATCTGTGCATAACGAAAGGGGGTTCGGTACCATGAGTGAAATCGCGAAGGTCCTAAAGACTGAGGAAGAGATACGCGAGGCAAACAGGAAAGAGCATGAAATTCAGGTAGCGTATGAGGCAGAGAATGTGGCTGCCCAAAAGGCGTTCAATGAGGCTACAAAGGACGCCTGGGAAGAGTATGAGGCAATATGGAAGCCTGCTCGGGAGCAATGGGAGGCAGTCTCCGGCCCACACTTCAAGAAGCTACGCGCCAGACAGGCAGCTAATGAGAAAACAAGGGGAGAGGCAGTAGGCGAAATTCGGCGAGACTGGAGACTATGCCCCCGCTGTGGTACCCATGCTGCAAGGTATCAAGTGCACTGCATGGGAGAATTAGCTGGCGAGGGTGGGAAGCCCATTCCTTGCGGCGAGAATTTGATCATGCTTACGTCTGGGAGGTAATTGCGTGGCGAGAAAGACCGCCAAGGAAAAGAAGAAACTCCCTCCGATCGCATGTAAAGGCTGTGGGACTAAATTCGTGCCGAGGACAAGAGGACAGAAGTATCACAGCGCCACATGTAGAGAGGAGTACTATGACCGCACGTATTTCCATCGTGAGGTTGCTAAGTTACAGTGCCCGAACTGCGGTACGACTTTCCCAACCACAAAGCCGGGGAGACAAGTCTACTGCACTCCAGAGTGTAGGGTTGAGGCCTCACAAAAGCGTAAAGATAACCTCACCATTACTGTGCAGTCACAAAGGCACCAGTTCTATGGTGACAGATACAAGACCATGGAGGGTGACGGCTTTGCATGTAGGTTGTGTGGGAAGATGGCAAGGGATGGTGTGAAGTTAGATGTGGAGAGTGATGGGAGAGGTGGGCTAATGACAGTGTGCAGCCAATGCAGCGAAGGGAGGAGAGCAAAATGAAGACCATTAAGATTATCAAGGAGACCGCCAGGAAGATTGGCGAGAGGGTTATATCCGTTGACGACCAAGACAGCATCAAAATACTGAAGACTCCGGGCAACGGGCCTGTCGCACCGATGCCTTTTGCTGCCATCGGGGGCTTTTTCCTCACTAAGACCACCAAGTCCCTAAAAGACTTGCCGAGAAGGCTAATCATATTTCTTCGCCTTGACTATTGCCCACAATGTGCCGGTGACGGTTGGGACGCTGATTGTGGGGGCCCTTACATCTGCCCCACATGTGGAGGCAAGGGCTTAGTACCAGAACTCAAAAACATCTATAGGTGGGAGTGCCAGAGTTGTGGTACAGTAAACCCATACAGACTGAAGGACTGCACGACGTGTGGCTTTCACAAATACTGGAGTGGATAGCGCTGTGTAGTCAGCGCAATCAATGTAGTGAAGGGAGGAAAAGCAATGACAGGTCCAAGAATGGTAGACATGACAGGTCAACCTCGTAGTGATGAAGACTTACAAGATGCCATCAACGCGGTTACTGAGATTGTGGTTAAGCATGCTATGGTCTCACCCCTATTCACAGTGCATGCTGGTATTATTCGTGATTGCCTGTTAGAGTTACAGGCAATGAGAAAGCTACTTGAGGAAGCGCGAAGGAAGAGGCTGGAGGAGGAGGCAAAATGAACATCAGGTGCTTATTCGGCCACCATGACTGGAGGTTCTCTTACAATCATGGCGTACCACTGGATGCAAGCATGGGCGAGGCCTTGAAGATGTTCAAGGAGGACAAGACCTTTGCTGTTGACCGGTGTACCAGGCATGGCTGCGGGAAGCAGTCACGTCTTGTTGATGGGGTAAGGATGATACTCCGTCCCAGTGAAATGGAGAATCCATAGGCCAGAGGAAGAGACGGTTGATGGTGTACTGTGGCGACAAACACTACAACTCGTTTGAGGAGCTCGGACACGCAATCCTGGCGAGCTTACCCGAGAAGAGACTCCCAGTACGTTGGTGGAAAGGCCACAAGGTAGTCGTTTGGCGCCACTCGAGCCATCTGCGTATGTCTCTCTGGGGGAGGGTTAAGACGTGGCTCCCACACTTCAGTACCTCAAGGTCTGTCATGGGGTTCTTCTGGCTACAT
>JAUXAC010000120.1 GCA_030615035.1 Dehalococcoidia bacterium
AAATGGGGTCGGTCAAACACTCAGGGTGCTTAAAGATAACCCTCATAGCATGCCCGTGTATCTCGACTGGCCAGTTAAGGATAGAGTTACCTGGAACGAGTATAAGAAGCGGCTCGACCCTAATATCCCCGAACGCTGGCCTCCCGATTGGAGTGCCTATGTTCAGGAGATGAACAAGTTGGGTAAGGAGATCCAACTAGCACTGGAAGTAGGCGGCTTTTATTTCTACCCACGAGAATGGATAGGGAGCGAAAGAATACTCTATATGTTCTATGATGACCCGGTTCTAATAGAAGATATAATGGAGCAGATGCTCTACCTGGAAACTGAGGTCATCAAACGGGTATTACCAGACATAAGGGTTCACTTGGCCTACTTCGCTGAAGACATAGCCTTTAAGACCGGGCCGCTGATTTCACCAGCTATGGTGAGGAAGTTTATGATGCCCTGCTATAAGAAGATTACTGACCTTCTGCACAGTTACGGCGTTGATGTAATCTTTCTAGATAGTGACGGCAACCTCAACGAGCTTATCCCTCTCTGGCTTGAAGTGGGAATAAACTTTGTCTGGCCACTGGAGGTGGCAGCACACAATGATGCTGTTGCTCTAAGGAAGAAGTACGGGAAGGATTTAATAATAGGTGGCACCATTGACAAACGAGCACTTGCCAAGGGGAAGCAGGCAATAAGGGAGGAGGTTATGTCCAAGGTTCCCTTCTTACTGGAACAGGGAGGCTACTTCCCAACAATAGACCACTGTGTACCACCTGATGTAACCTTTGAGAACTATTGTTACTACATCAACTTGATGCGGGAGGTTGCTGGACTGGAGAAGCTACCATTCCACTAGACTGTTCAGAGGTGAAAGCTACACAAAGGCGCTTAAATAGTGAACGACTTGAATTATAGATTGGCCAAAGAAGGGCTAAATAAAATAGGAAGAACGAATAATGGAAATATCTAAAGAGTTGGAATATTATGAATATCCAACAATAGAATTGATTGACCTTATCCGCGATGAGATTGTGCAACGGCGCGAAGAAGGGTGCAATGTGGAAGCAATCCAGGAGTGCGTTGAGCGTACCTTAAGAAGGAGCGACGGATTACGAGGGGTAGAACTATACGCTATTCTGTGCGAGCTCGGAAGCCTGCAACCCGCAGAGTCATTTCCCTATGTAGAACCATCCACGCTGGATGAAATCCGTGCCGAGCGTCCCGACGGACCACGCCACATGGAATTGAATCTCACGGATGCCCAGATGCTTGCTCGCATCCATGGGGCATGGTTAGGGCGAGCCGCCGGCTGCGCCCTGGGGAAACCTGTGGAGAGACGATGGGATAAGAATCAAATTGATAGCTATCTTCAGTTTGCAAAGGCACTGCCGCTGAATGATTACATCCCTCTGGTGGAGGGACATCCTGAGGGGCTGAAACTGCGTGATCATGATTGCACCCGCGGTAGAATTCATTACATGGCAAACGATGATGACATGGATTACACAGTTTTAGGGCTGCATGTCCTGGAGAGCTGTGGGCTGGACTTTACCTCACGTAATGTGGCTGAGACCTTGCTCAACCGATTGCCAGACATTCGTGTCTTTGCAGGGCTGAAGAGGGCAGCATATCGCAATCTGCTAAACGATTTGTGGCCCCCTGAATCTGCTAGGTACCGTAATCCTTACCGTGAGTGGATTGGCGGCCAGATTCGCGCTGATATTTGGGGTTATGTGGCCCCCGGCTGGCCGGAGAAGGCTGCCGAGTTCGCCTTCCGCGATGCGGCGGTCTCAAGTGCTAAGAACGGCATCTACGGCGAAATGTTTGTTGCCGCAATGCTGGCAGCCGCGTTTGTGACCAGAGATGTGGAAGAGGTTATCAAGATTGGCCTCTCCGAGATTCCCGGGAACTGTCGCCTTGCTGAAGCTGTCCGAGACACAGTTGAATGGAGCAAGGAACTGAGCGACTGGGAAAAGGTATGGACCAGAATCAATGAAAAGTATGGGCACTATTTTGTAATGCATGCCATCAACAATGCTGCGTTGGTAGTGATGGGACTGATGGCCGGCCAGGGTGATTACGAGACCAGTATTGTCGTTGCTGTGCGTGGTGGATGGGATACTGACTGCAACGGTGCCACGGCCGGTTCAGTTTGTGGGATGATGCTCGGTGCTGATGCACTACCCGAAAAATGGGTGGGAGTATTGAACGACCGGC
>JAUXAC010000039.1 GCA_030615035.1 Dehalococcoidia bacterium
TATCCTCAGCTCCTCAGGGGCAAGGTTGCATGAAAGGGTTGTCTCATTGCAGCCATAACCGCAGGTCTCCAGTTTCTCCCAGGCAGTGCCGTCTGAACTGCACTGCTCAAGGTCATTATCTTCACACCTTTTCTCGCCTGCAGTGCATCCGGCAAGCTTTTCGCCTGCAACTGCAAAGGTGGAGAAGCCAGGGGTTTCTGCCTCATAATAGGCATAGTCATTATCCTTGCTGACATAGACTGTGGTTAGCTTGTTCCATTGATTATTGGCATACCTGTAAAGAGAAACATTGTTCATGTCTATACTGTTGCCGGATATCCAGGTGTTATTGACCCTGAACTTTATCTTGGCGCTCTCCACATTTGTTTCCTCTATGTTTGTGGCTGTTATATCAAAGTATTTGTAAACCTCGCCAGAAACATCCTCTGCTATTGTCGTGGGCTTTGCGGTAAGGCTCCCTACCTTCATCTCAACATCGGTTTTCTCTGCTATTAGCGTGAATTTTATCTGGGTTGGCGCAACAGCTGCATTATCAATAGCCATTGTTGCTTCCTCCCCTGCAGTGACCTTTGCCCAGCTCTTTGAAATGGAAACCGTTGGTGTTGCCCCGGCCCCCCCGCCTCCATCTGTTGGGGCTTCTTCAGAGGGTGTTGGGCTTATTGTGATAGTTGATGAATGCGAACTGGAGCCGCCAAGGGAAAGGGTAATGTCATAATTCGTTCCGGGAACCTCCCTTGACAGGAATGACCAGTTTGCTATAAAGGTCTGGTGAGCTGGTATGGTTATCGTGTCGTGCTGGGGATCTCCGCTTGACTTGCTCATGGCAGTTCCGTCAAAGGACAGATTAAAGTATGTTGTAACAGCTGTGTCCAGGGGATTCCTTATCTTTATCTGGAGGAAGAAGGGCTGGTTCGGTCCAGTGTATGTGTTGCCGGCTGGGTCATTGTCAACTATAACCCTCAGGACAGAGGGGTCCACAAATGTGATATAGTCTGTGGTGGATTCCTGCACGCTTGTTGCCTGCTGCTCCAGGGCATATGCCTTTATCTCATAGGTTCCTGCTGTCCCTGCTGTTACAACGAAGTTCTTTGTGGTTCCTGATGTGGTTGCCACATAGTTCGTGTATTCCCCGCTTGCAGGGTCCGAAACTACCAGGCCATCTGTCTGCTTCAGGTTGAGCCTGGATACGGTTGCGCTGGCTGAGGAACCTGAAACAGTCACCCCAACCGTTACGCTCGTCCCTGTGGTATAGGATTTGGTGTTGTCAAAGCTCACTGTGGGGGTGTTTAGTGTAGCACTGGCAGGCAATACCAACAGTGCCAGGGCTAACAGAAACACCGTTCCCGTCACCAGGGTTTTATATTCCATATCATCACCTACTGCGGGTATGTGCAAACCCTCCCCATGAAGAATCTCTCAGGTGAGTTCGGATATAATTCTGCTGTTACAGTTCCCTGGACCTCAACACATGCCCCATATGAGGATGTTGGCCAGTTCTCGGATGGGTTTATTGTGGCATTGAGTATTCCTTGGGAATTTGTTTGCGGCGTGCCTGTCATTGGGCTTCCATTATGCGGATAAATAAGGTCACCACCTACCCCAGTTGTAAGGTCTACTGTTTGTGGCGGACCCCAATCGGTGAAATACATATAATACAAGGATACATTGGCATTAGCAATGGATGACATGTTGAAATAAGATGCCCTTACCTCACCAATCAAAGCTCCATCTGGGGTTGTCATAACACCCTCCATCCCAGAGCCCGTGTCTGATTCCCATTGGCCAAAGCACTCAAATGCGCTGACCTGAAGTATTATCCCATTGTCAAAGCCTGCTGTTTCCTCTATCCCTGTGGAGGAATTGACCCACCAGAATGCCCTGTACATGCCTGATGTGGATATGTTAAGCATAACCTGGGCAATTCCCTGTGCATCTGTTGTGTTGTCATTGACAACAAACTCCCCGGCGGATAGGGGGGCGGTGAAGCCCTTCTTGTCAAAATTCATCCCTCCAATCTGGGTGATTGTAACATTCGCGCCAATATCCTTTGAGCTATTCACCCATTCTACATAGAAGGGAATGGTGAAATTACTATCCTTCCTGTGCCTGCCTCCCCAACTCCACTCATTTGACCAGTAATTACTTTTCCGATCTGAACCTACCAGGGTTGTGTAGTCTGACTCAGTTGAGGAGAATATGAATGGGATGCAGTATTCAAAGTCACGAAGGTAAAGACCACCCCCTATATAGTTCCCTGCAACATAGGGCCCTCTCAGACTGTAGCCTGCACCTGTTATATTATCCGTTCCATTTGTCCCGTTCATTTTTACATATATTGTATCCCATGTCCCGGGTGTTGTATTGTCTATCACCAGTATGTGCTCTGACCTGTTGAAGATGTTTTCAAATACGCAGTATTCATTATTCTGGCTCTTTACAGTATCATTTGCATAGATTCCACCAAGACCCCAGGCCCTCATGTTTGCTACAAGGTCAGCCAACTGCTGGGCTGAAACATTGTAATAATATAAGGGGTCGCCCACGCCCCAGACATCCCCTGCATTGCCCATGCTTTCATTTCCTGTGGGGTCTGTTATATTAAGGGTTGCATCGTTCTGTGAATAGTCGCCTTCAAGCCTGAACTTCTTCTGCAATGGCTGTATGCTCTGGTCACCGGGCCATGGCGACTGCGGGGATATGACACTATATGTCTTGATTTGGGCGAATATGTCTACTGTCACCTTGTCGCTCCTGTTGTCTGTCAGTTCAAACATCACCATGCCGTCTCCCTTTTCAAGGTTTGAGGGCAATACAAAGTTTACAGTGACATTATACCCGCCGGTTGCTAAGATTGTTGTTGTGTTTGTTACGCTTTCCATATCCACCTGCTCCCCTGTCATGAAATCCATCCTTTTTACCTTCACCCCTGTGATGTTATGTTCTGACCAGATTTCGATTGTTTTGTTCTCCCCGGGCTGCCAGGTATAGGCGCTGGTGTTCCAGACGTCCTGCGACATGATATATGCCTGGAATGGGAAAACTGCAAAACCTCCGAATGCTGTATCGCAGGTGTCATCAGATGTGCCCACAGTGTTGTTGTTGTCGCAGACCCTGATAATGGAGTCATAGAACCCTGAATACCATGAGCCGTTATTGTTTTCAACAAGGGTGCTGAAGTTGACAGGCCAGAACGCATAGTATGAGGTTTCATTACTGATGTTTACCGAAGGCGCATTGGAAACATCCAAGACGGTTGGCCCCCTGGAGGGGTCAAAGTTGATAAGCCTTGAAAGGGTTATGGTCCCGTTCGTCACGTATTTTGACATATTATTCATGTATACCACATTCTGTACGGTGAAGTTAATGGTTGAGTTGGGGCCCACATCCCAGTTTGTCATGTAGGGCCAGAAATTGAAGTTCTTGCATTCAAACCCTCCTGGAAGGGAATCCGTGTAGTTCTGCCATTTCGCATCCCATAATGAGAAATAGAAACCAGAAAGCTGCGAAGCTGCAGAGTAAGGGCAGGAACCTCCTCCAGAAAAGGTAAGGTTCAGTGAAACCCGGCCGTTGGAATCGGACTTGGCTCCGCCTCCATCAACAGAGAAGCATGCGCTCACATCCCTGCCTGTGAATTCCTCCCTTATGGTCCCCTTCTTTATAACCACGCTCTCCTGGGGCTGCTCTGTCTCCACATCCATTACAAAGCCCTGGAATTCCAGCTTATTTGCTGTGCAGGACATTGCAGTGCCGCCCATTCCCATTGGCCCTCCGCCAGGGCCTCCCATTCCGCCTTCTTCCATTTCACCACCACCAGGATCCCCCATCATGCCCCCGAACATGGGTCCTACAAAGCCCATTACATACTTGGCGAAGAAGAACCCGTCCCCTGTGAGGGTCTCGTTCTGTGTCCCGGAAACCTGGTATATTGCCTGCACCTTTATAAGGGTCGGGCCTGTCAGGTTCTCGGGTATGAAAGCTGTTATCTTCTTCGTGCCTGAATCATACTTGTATTCTATCCCCAGGGTGTCCGAGGCCCCTCCAAAGGAGAACTCGCCCATGGAGGTTAAAGCTGTAACCTCCACATTTGTGATGTTAGGGGTTGTGAAAGTTGATTTCGCTGATATGTTCCTGACCTCGAGCTTGAATGAAGCATTTCTTCCCGGCCTCAGCAGCACATGGAACTTGTCCCTGCCCATTCTTGTCACAGGGATGACCCTGAGCTTGTAGTTCTGGGTGGTGAAGTAGCCAGTTACGGTATATTGTGTCGGGGATGTTGAGTAATTGACCGTGGCATTCAGTGTTATCTTGTATTTGCCTGCTGCCCCTGATGGCGTCATGAAGGTGGCTGTGCACATGCTGCTTCCCATGAACTTTAGGGAGGTAGCTGTTCCTGTTCCATTGGCTGTTATGCTTTCGGTAACATTCTTGCCCGTCTCTATATTCGTGACGTCCAGTATCTGGACCGTTGTGCCGTTGCAACCCCATATCCCCTTGCTTCCTGCTGAGGTTATTACAGGCAGGAACTCCCCTGTAGAAAGGTCAAAGGCCTTTATGTCAAAGCTTGCATTGCTGCCAGGGGATATGACCTTGTCCCCGCCCCAGAAGTCAAAGAAGTCCCCGAAGCTTGACCTCTCCAGGGAAAGCCTGACATCCTGCACCGTAAAGGTGGACTGGGTCTCCTCTGTTGTGGAACCTATTGTGGAGTTTATCCTTACTGTATAGGTCCCTGTTGTGGTGGAGGGAAGGGTCAAATTGTAATCATATATTCCCAGGAAGGTGTTGGTCAGGGATATGGACTCCTCTGTCCCGTTGGGATAAACGATTACCGCATCAACTGTTGCGCCTGTCTGGGGGTCATTGCTTGCGTTCTTTACCTTTGTCCGGATGTCCACAACACTGCCCGGTGAGAAGAAGGCAGAGGACTGCGAGTTGTTGTCAAGCGTAAGGCCGGCAACAGAGTATTTCTTTATTGTGAAGACCAGGTGCTTGCCGTACATATCGGCAACATAATCCCCTGGCTCTGCAGTGCTTGCTATGGTGAAGGAATGGGTTGTGGTCCCGTCGGCTATGGTTGCGTTGGCCTGCTCTGCTCCCCAGTTATCAGGACCGGCAATCTTCCCGTTGCCCGAGTATATTCCCATTGCTATGCTGTAGCCGGAACCCAAGGCAGAGCCGTTCTCGTATTTCGCAGTGGTCTTTATGGTTATGGAATCACCCGGTGCAAAGGGCGGCTGGTTGCCTATGAACTCAAAGGAGGCATCCTGGAAATATGAGGTATTGGTGGTCAGGTTTTTCTCTATAAGGCTGGTTGAATTGGTGTTCACACTCACCGTGAATTCTCCCTCAAAGTCCGGTAAGAATATGCTCATATTGAAGGCGCCTGTTGTTCCATCGGTATTGGTTGAATTAACATAGATGGAACTGTTGGTCGTATTGGTTACCCTGACCGTTACATTCAGGCTTGCAGCACTGCCGGACTCAAAAGTTTCTCCTGTCACGAACACGGTGGAATTCGGGATAATATAGTCAGGGACGTATGCCCTCATATAGCTGTCATCACTGCCGGCGCTAACCGCTACACTAAAGCATAGAACAAGCAGAACGAAAACTACAATTCCCCCGGACTTATAATCCAACCCCATTTAACCAATATTTTGATTTACTTCTTTATATATTTTTTGTTTTTCCTCTGGAAATCCCTCTAAGCTACTTATGGAATTTTAGATAGGCCCCAAGGGCTATCACTATAACAACAAGAATTCCTATCATAACCTGGGATATAATAAGGGCCATGTACAGAGGCTCGGCATTCACTTTTGGCTCTTCCTCTGCGCATATAATGCAGCCCCCCGGACAGTTCCTGACCGTCTCCCATCCTGTTCCATTGATTTTGCACTGCTGAAGGTCATTACCAAAGCATTTCTGCTCCCCCGCATTGCAGACCTTTACTTCAGGGCAGGTTTCAGCTCTGCATGCCCCTGCATCGCAGCCGTATGCGCAGTTCTCCGTAAGGTTCCAGGCCATCCCGTCCCCTGAGCACTGGTAAAGGTCATTGGCTATGCATTTTGTCAAGCCAGGGCTGCATAACAGCTCTGCCTCCCCCTTCTCACCGGAAATAGCATAAAGGGAAAACTTATCTGCCAGGGCCTCATAGTATGCGTGGTTTTCATCCTCCCTTATAAGTGTTGTATTTAGCCCTGACCAGGATGTTTCATAACGGTAAAGAGAAATATTATTTTTGTCTATGTTGTTGCCGGAAATCCAGGTGTTGGTGACCCTGAACCTTATGGTTGCCCTTTCCAGGTTTTCAGCCTGGATGTTTGTGGATATTATTCGTATGTATTTGTAAACCTCTTCCGGTGCAGGGGATTCTATAAGGGTGTCATTATCACTAAGGACATTCAGCTCAATATCCACGTTCTCTGTCATGCTCTTCAGGGTGAATTTTATTTCTGTGAAGGGAATATCATCCCGGTCTATTGAAAACAGGGCATCATCCCCTGCCTGGAGCCTGTGCCATAATTTTGATGTGGAGGCCAAAGTATCTGCATTTGAATAACTGATTAGGGAAATCAATACAAGGGCAAAAACTGCAAGACCAGTTATTCTGGAAACATTCCAACCCATGGATAGAATTTAGGTTTCCTTCTTAATAAGTTTTGGCTAAACCCTGAACTCCAGCAAATCCCCAATCCCTGTCCTGGTTTCCTTAATCCTGCCCGCCCTGAGCTCCAGGGCATATTTCGCACTGGCACCGGGGCTGTAAGCGCGCCAGGGCTTCAGGTTCTCCCTGATGTCCGAAACCCTTTTTGAGGAGTCCAGAAAGATTATGTCCAGGGGGAAGCGCATGAAGGGGGTCCAGAAGCCTGGTTTTCCTGGCCTGGGGAATACAAAGAGCATGCCCGAGTCCCTTGGAAAGGATTTGACCCTCCTGAACATTAAGCCCCTGGCCTTCTTCCAGAAGGACCCTGCAACCTCTGTTTTCCTGCAGAGGATGGTTTTCCTGGTCCTATTCCTTATCATGTGTTATTATTTTGCAACAGTTGTTATATTTTTGCAACAGTTTCACCCAGTTGATTCTTAACGTCCCTTGCTGTTTTTGTTCCTATTAATCTTTCCAGGCTCTGCAGGGGGATTTTCCTCAAATCCTTCAGGCCCTTGACCCCGGAATTAAAGAGAAGTCTGGCTCTCCTTCTTCCTATTTTTTTCAGCCTCACAAGCGGC
>JAUXAC010000194.1 GCA_030615035.1 Dehalococcoidia bacterium
TAGTAACCAAGGAGGATGTGGGGCAGGATGAGCTGTCAAAGTTCAGAAACTACGGCGCGCTAGTCGGGGTTGACACTGACTTGTTAGATGCGTGTACTGAGCTCTTTCAAAACACGGACATGCGAAGCCTGGAGGAGATGGAGCGGGTGCTGGCTGAGCTGAACATACCCATGACCAACAGGAGGCAGTGGATAGCTCTGTATAGGGGTTATCTAAGAAATACTACACCCGCCGAGAAGAGAGAAGAGCTTTACCCCCTACCCATGGCAGCGGAAGTAAAGGGGGGTGAGGAAGGGATTACGCTCACAGGGGAGCGCACCAAAGGTGAGAAGCTCGATTATGTTGTTGAGGGGAACGATATCCTGCGGGTTGGTGAAGGGTTGGGCTCGTTCACCTTCAGGCAGGCACTTCAAGTAGTAGCCGCTAAGCGAGGGACGACTCCTCCACCTCAATCCGGAGGGGGGCTCAAGGACTTTGCCGAGGCAGTAAGCCTCCTTAACCCTAACCAACCACTGACCATCCAAGATGTATTGAGCATAGTCAGTAAAATCACTGAACAACGTGGTGGTGGTGATGGCCAACCACAACAGCCAAAGGGCTTCGTGGTTGGTTCGGACGGGGAGGTCACCGAGCTCAAAGAGGGGCAGCCGATAGTTGTCAAAAAGGTGGAGCGGCAACCGGCCAAGACATATTTCTTAAATGAAAACCAGGAGCTGGTGGAGCAGGAAGCCGGCAAACCCATTTTAATAAAGATACAGCAAGGCTCTCCTAACTCTGGCATGCCGGCTATGCTACCATTCCCGGTCATGGGCGGCGATGGCCAACCAGTTCTGGATAAGGAGGGCAAGCCTGTTTATGCCAATCTGGAGCCAATGATGAAATATCTTGGTTTTCTCGGTGAGCAAAGGAGGGCTGACGAGCGCCATAATGCTTTAATGGGGTTGGCTAAGACGGTAAGGGAAAAGGTTGGTGATGGCGTGGCCGCTTTGAAGGCAGCGGCAAGCGAAGCTAAGGGTAGCCCTGGGACCGAGCAATCAGCGGAGTCACCGGTATATGAATGCGGAGAGTGCCATACGGAGTTCAGGATCCCACCAGGGGACTTTGAAAAGTTTGACTGCCCAATCTGTCACCATATATATACCAGGGAGGATTTAAAGAGCTTATGAGTTTCCTAGACAGGTCGGCTAAGCACTTCTTGGCGATAAAAGCTGCCCGTGAGATTCGGGAGAAAATTGAACAAGCGGGTCTGTACGACCTCAAAGCCTTAGCTGACGCCGGCAAAAGCATAATTGGTATTTATCTTAAGGGCTGTTCTCCCGAGGAAAAGAAAA
>JAUXAC010000093.1 GCA_030615035.1 Dehalococcoidia bacterium
GATTCTTTTTGCGCGGGGCCATCACCGGCTTGCCACGGCGGAGCCATCGGTTTTGCAATCTCTGGCTGAAGGCCTCAGCGGCGTTGTTGTGCGAATGGAGGTAACGGGCAATTTTTACGACCCGCAGGTGGAGACCAAGACTTTGCCTGTCATCGAAGATTCTCTGCAAATTCTCGGCACACCGCGTTAGAAATAAGGGAAGATTTCTAACGGGGCACAAAACCACCTGCACCAAAATAGCACAGGTCATGTTTCACTTTCCAATCTGTTAGAAGCTGCCCGGACATGATTTCTCTGCAGGTTCTTCGCTCGATAAGACCAGTTTAAAACCTCTTGCAGCTGCCAAATATTAATCGTGATACCAGATTGCCTGCCAGAGCCAGTTTTCAGCAACTCGAGTCAAATCGATAAAGTCCACGCTGCCGTCTTGATTAAAGTCGGCTTCTAACGAACCAGACTGGCGCCATTGGTTAGCAAACTTCGCAAAGTCGACCATATTCACAATGCCATCGCCGTTTAGATTAGCACCTTCCTTTTCACCGGCAAAAGGCATAACGATGGTGTTCACATCAGAAGGTACGCCGTCAACAACTTGTACTGTTGTCGATGAGTTAAGGTATTTGCTATGGACAGCGGTAGCGGTGTACGTTCCTGCCGGAATATTATAGATAACATACTCACCGTTGGGATCAACATCTCCAATACCCACAATAATACCCGTTCTCTGGTCATTGAGTAGCGCACGCGCACCCAGCACTGGCTGCTGAACAATATTTATCACTCGGCCGCTAACTGTGCTTCCCTCGGAGCTATAAACAAGATTAACGTTACTTGTCCCTGGCGGCACATCAAGCTGAAAATCTCGCACCGCAAGTGACCAAATTTCGCCCGGGGCCTCGCTTTCTACGCATAGATAAACACCATAGTTGGCATCTGGCGGCAATGCAGTAATAGAATATGGCCCCGCCTGTGCTAATTCGGTTTCGCCGAGCGGCTCAACAGTATACCAGGTGTTGGCGTCAACCACGGTCCCCGCTTCAAGGGCTACGATAATAAATTCGCCGGTTTTGGAGTGCCCACCCGGATTGTTAACGGTGCCGGAGATTTGCCCGCCGGTTTCCTCGGAGTAAACTATCATATCATTAAGATCAACAGGCTGGTTCATATCAGTTATTGTGATTTTCTGAGGCAACGCGCCAAAACCATCTTCATCCAGGCCGATTGCATAGGTTCCGAGAGGAAGACGTATTTGGTAACGGCCGTTTATGTCGACATCTCCCCAACCTTCACACATTCTGCCCTGCCAATCATATTCAACACCACTGGCCGGGTCGCCATTAGCATCTTTTATATACCCAGTAACCAGAGCGCCTTTCTGCAATGCGATGATGCGGCCTGACTTATCCTGAGCTTCGTTAAGATAGACCCAGTTGCTTCCCCACGGCAAAGACCAGGCATAACCCGTGTTAACGCTTGGCCTGGCCTTTATTTCTCCAATACCTGGCGCAAGATTTGCCAAGATAAAACTGCCATCCATCCTTGTGAAAGTATTTTCCCAAACGTCGTAACTCTTGCTCGAATATGTCACCTCGATACCGGCCAAAGGCTCAGTGGTTTCAGCGTCAAGCACTTTGCCGGTAAGTACAATGGAATTTGATTCCACTACTTCAGTTATTGTAAATGTTTCTGTATTACCCTCTGCCCACCACCAATATCTATCCCACTCATAAGTCCATTCATTCCCAACTTTAAGGGGTACAATCCCCCTGCCACCAGATACAGAATAGGAGATTAGAATAGATGTTTCTATCTGGGTTGGTCGTTCAACTATCAGTTTTACAATCCCAACACCTTCTTTGAAATACCTGGTAATGCTTTGAATAAATGGGTGTCCTGTGCCAGGGTCATAATCGTATGTATAAGAATAAGTAATTTTGATACAATAGTCAAAATTGCCGACAGGTGTACTGACCATTTCAGATGTGCTAACTACATTCGCTGTAATCGTTACTGGTACCCAATCAATAGAGCCACCTGATGATTCCCATGAGAACCCAACTTCAGCATATGAGGGAAAAATGGGACGAGTTAAACAAGAGAAGAAATTATGTAGCCCAGTATTATTTGAACCCCAGTCTTCATGCTGCACCAGACTTCCATCAGGATTTAGTCTAAGCGGACAATCACCAGAACCTCCAATTTCGGATGCCGTTACAGAAATTGTAGCTTCCGTGATTATTGCTGCACTGCACGGAACAACTGACAGCAGGCAGGTAAACGCCAAAATTAGCTTCTTCATCGTCCTGACCTCCAGATTAAAATTCGGTGATTTCTCTTACTTTTCTGCTGCCGGCAGCAAGAGCTGCCAGCGTATACAAGTGTTGGAAACAAATAATTTTATACCATTATTCCACCCAGAATGCAAGCTTGTTTTGAAGCATTATGGGAAAAATCTTCTTCTGTTTGTAAAATTGCAAAACTATTCCAATCACCGAAAGGGCAGGGATTTTACGATTGATTATTTGCTATTGACTGTTTACTATTTGCTTATTCTCAACAGAAACTTGTAAAGTTTGGAGGTGGCGTTATGACAAGTTCAAAAAATAATATGAACCCCACCCCTCCGAGGCCCGCCCTTCCGAAGGGCTGGCCGAGGGGCTGGGTGAACAGGCGGGAGTTTCTGCAGATTAGCTCGGGCGCGACGGCTGCGATGCTGTTATCTGAAACTTCCTGCGATGGCGAAAAAGCTTCGTCTCTGGCAAAAAGCTCGCAAAATTGGGTTGCCGTCATTCCAAAAATGCAGCGGCCAAATATTCTGTGGGTGAGCTGCGAAGATATCAGTC
>JAUXAC010000063.1 GCA_030615035.1 Dehalococcoidia bacterium
TGGTACATCCTGGACCGCTATCTGGAATGGTACTCTTACTCTTCAGCCTTTTACTTTTTATTTAATAACAGCCGTTTGGGACGGTACGACAATGTTTGTCTACAGAGATTCCACCCTTGACCCTACCTCTATCGCTTTCCCTGGCCCCCTTCGTTCAGAGGTAGCTTCTTCATATATTGGCCTTGGCTATCTTCCCCCTGGCGAACTTTTTAATGGCATACTTGACCATGTAATTATTTATAACCGTGCCCTAGACGCCACCGAAATCAAACGACACTCAGAAAGGAGATATCCACTATAATGTTTTTCCGAGTAACAGCCAATATTTGTTTTACCGAACCGGATGAAGCCAGGGACTTCTACCACGACTGCGAAGTCGCCTTACCTAAAGGCGCCGTTATTAATCCGGGTCAGATCAACGAAGAAAAGTCTCGTATCCTTTTGCACCAGTGCTTCCACGACCTGGACCCTAGCCTTGAGTGTCAGATAATCGACCAGGACTCAAACTAATTCTTATCAAATAACCAGGAAAAGGGGGGAACAACTATGAGCTTTTTAGAGGCACAACTAATCATCAGCGACTATATCAATAATCGTCGCCCAGTCAATAAACGCCGCTTCCTACTAGCCTTGATTATGGCTAGGCAGTCTTTACGCTTCTCACAGCACCTTGAACAGCGGCTACAAAGGGGGAACTAAAATGGCTGAATTATCACCTTACGAGCTCAACAGAAGAGGCAAGCACATCCTCGCCGAACTCGACGGATATACCATTGACGAGAAAATAGAGCTCCTACTCTACCTTCTCGAACTCCTAATAAATCAAAAACAAAGGGGTGAAAAATGACCGTCATCTGCTTCTTCTGCAATCACCCCTTCCCTGTCCGAGCTTCCCAGTTACAGGACCATAAATCCCTAAAATGCCCTCATTGCGGAGAGGAGCTTAATCCACACCTGAGACCGTCCACTAAAAAAAGGGGGACCAAATGAACCTATTTAGAGCTAGGGAAATCCTGGAATTAAACCTAAAGATGGCACCCAAGAAAACGCCACCCGATGTCAAAGTCGCTATGCAACTATGGCTTGAATCTATCAACTTCGTTTTCCACTGGCGTAGAACTACCCTTGACATACCCTTTCCCTTGCTACCAAGCGAAACTTTAGATTAAAGAAAGGGGGACCACTTAAAAATGATATGCCCCATTCATCAAGATGAAAAGTTGATTAAGGCTGATTTCCAGCCCCCACTCGGCTTAGACCCTAAAATGGCTAAATATGCTTGTCAACAGTGCGTTGAATACTGGTATAAAGCCCCAAAATGTCAGTTTAAGCGCTGGTGGCAACTAGAACAAGACCTATTGATACCACCAGCCTTCTCACTATCACCCCAGACGCCCCATAGACGCTATTGAGGCGTCTTTTTTTCACTAGGGCTTGCTCTTCCTGTCTTTTAAGGGTACACCCTGGTCAAGCCAACCCTGCGGGCTACGCTACGCTTCGGGCTTGACTTGCGGGTGTATTAGCTCCAGGAAAAGACAGGCAAGCCCTGTCGGAAAGGAGAAAAGGAAATGACAGACAGAGAGTGGATGCTCTATGAGTTAGCTCTTAAAGAAGGTAATCGCCGCTTTGGTAGTGCTTGTTCGCATACCAGAATCATCAACGGCGTTTGCCACAACTGCCTGCGCCGCATAGTCGTAAGCGGTTTTGCCACGAGGCAGGGGCGGAAGTAACCGCCCCTGCCCTCTTTTTTAGTCAGACCACCTCTACAACTGAATATAGCAGGGTATTAGTCTCCCAAAGCTGTGGGGGATACCGGCTAATACCAACCACGTGGAGACGCTGATAAGCACGTTAAACATTAGGCGCCCTTCACTATCTCGCCATCAACTGCTCTCAGCAGAGCGCTGGAATGGGTGTCCAGCTATTAGGGTCAGGGATTGGTTTTGGGAATGGCTAGCGTCCCTGTGCGGTTGGGGGGCAAGGCAAGCTATGCTTGCCCCGGGGTAAAAACCCTGAAAATACTCTAACCCCTGCCTTTGGGGGGCTTCCTAAAAATTTTTTTTCGAAAACATCCTCTTCCCATCCCAGGGGCAAAGAGAGTGCTTAATCCTACCTCCAAACCCTCCTCCGAGTAGTAATCCTTGCCCCAGATAGGCGAAAGCCCTTATTATACAAATCTGTAAATCTAACGAGCCTCTACAATCAAAATCCAGCCACCTTAACCATCTTTTCTGTCCCATAGTATTCACTAGAAACGGCTTAAGCAGTTGTAGAGTCTTAGACTAAAATATCACATCCTGTCATATTTCAGTCTTTTTTGTTTGACTAGACAGCGGCAATTGAATAAAGAGCCGTTACCGACTGGGAGTAGTTAAAAAAAAGACCAGCTTGGGTCGGAAAAGGAAAAAGGGAAGCTCCTTATCCCCTAGCTTTCCTTTTTCCGTAACTCTGTCCGCCCCAAGCCCCTGTGAAGGGGTGCTGAAAGGGGGTTTGAGGTGGTTTGTGTGGGGGGGCCGAGAACACCACCCCACCCCACCCACCACCCCCCTTGGCTTGGGGCTTTCCGCCATAGGCGGAAGCTAGAAGGGTTCTCATTTGGGTTTGAGATATTTGCCGACAGTGTATCCGCCTAAGCCGGCTATTAGAGCAAGGGCACCAGCTAGGACAGTACCGTTAAGTTCATTGGCAATAGCGACGACTTCAAGGACAGCTATAATTATCATAGCGAAGATGGGGATTAAGACTGAGAATGGGTTTTTCATTATGGGTACTCCCAAATTTCGGTATCGTCCCAGTAAAGAGTTTGGGTGTCAGACCAGATTCTGCCACCCATGCCACATCTTTGAATGTCGCTATCACCAAAGAGGGGATTTTCAACTGATATATCATTGCCGTCCTGTACCCATTCGCCGTTTACCTGATGTTCAAGCCTTACCTGGAGAACATCCCAGGTTATCCACCAGGAGAGGCGATATTTAATCCAGGTGTTTATGGGGAATGTATCATGATTGGTCTGCCAACTTCGTTGATAAACGCCGTCTAGGAATTCACGGAGCCCCCAGTACGGGTCATTAGCAAGAGTATGAACAAAGTACCCACTATCGAAATTAGCGGTTCCAGGGGGGGCGGTGTTACGAAAGGCAAATCTAATAAAGTTACCTAGGTATGTAGTGCGAAGAAAAGTGATAAGGCGACCTTGAGGCAGTTTAAGAGTAGCGGGGTTTTTACATAGCTGGTAGTAATAAGTGGAAGAATCCCTGTGCCACCACATAGAGGATGGTGGACTGACAAATTGATGAGTAATGATGTCCCAGAGGGGGTCGTTTATATCCCAGTCTGAGGCTGAGTGGTGAGGCTTGGGTAAAAAGAGTTTTGATTTATTCATAGCTTATTTTAACTCCATGTATAGGGGTCTGTAAAGACCTGGGTATAGTCGGGTGGATTCGGGTCAATGGTATATTGGTCGGTGAAGACAAGGGATGGAAGTAGTTCAACAATGGTGTAGGGTTCGATAAAAGGTGGTTGAACGGCTCTATGCTTCTTAAAAATAGGTCCTACTGATGGAGACCACTCGTTATTTACCAAGGCTCTAAAGGTGAACCATCGAGTTTCGCAAGCTGGCCAAGGCTCTTTGATGAAGGTGTGATAAATGGTATCACCTGGCTCTTCCTGTTCGTTTTCGTGCCAGACGACAAAGCAATAATCGGTGGCATCGGGGACAGTTAAGCCTCTGGAGATACGGGTTCTTGGGTGCTTTTCTGGTTCGATATTAGTCCAGAACATGTAAAGATGACAGGGAACATTGGTGGTTGCGATTATTATGTAACCGGTAGAGGTTCGGATTTGCTGTATATCCAGAATAGTCCAGTGGTCAATAGGGGGCTCGGGTGGTGGTGGGGGTGCTGGTGGTGTACCAAAAAGGGCAAAAATATGATCATCATTGAAGTGTTCATTCCAGGTG
>JAUXAC010000134.1 GCA_030615035.1 Dehalococcoidia bacterium
GAGACCTGCTAGACCCGAGATTAAGAGGTGGTGTCGGGCGCTACGGGGTGAGAGCAAAAAAGGAAGCGAAGAAGAAGCCACTTTGATACACTTTGAGACACTTTACATCACTTTACGACAGTTTAAGACACAAAAAAGGGGTCGGGATTTGTGGTCCCGACCCCTTAATAATATATTATTAGTAATATATTAGAAGTCAAACAGTGCCGGCTGCTCTACCTCTGTTCTAGTTTATTGATGATGGCTTGAGCTAGTTCTGGATCAATGGGCATAATAGCCCCCTCATAGTCCTTTTCGTTCTTTTCGACTTGGGCTAGCTCATCCACCGTCTTAACCCGGGTCAAACGCTTTTTCTTCATTTCGCTTCCTTTCTATAGAATACTCCAGTGGTCGCTCTTTTTTGCTTAACCAGAATTCTTCCGCAGCTGGGCGTAGGGCAAGCCCACAACTGAGTAACTTTATTGTCGAAGAGAAAGGTCATTTGCTTACCACAGCGACAAGTAGGTGCATCCATTATCCTCTCCTTTCTATTGTTTGTTGATTATACCAGCCAAAAGCTCGACAATCATTATTATGTCGATGTTACACCCCACCAGCTCCTGCGGGTGCTTCCGGATAAATTGGACTAAATCGTGTTCCTCTATATGCCAAGCACTCATCCCCTTTTGTGTCGGGCGCTCCCCATAGTGGTAGGTAGCCGTCAAAGCCCCTGAATCTATGCGGACTTGTACCCATTTATGGTCATGGGCAAGAATCTCGCAGACTTCTCTCTTGGTAAACCACCCTTCGCGGTACCGCCTGGGTGCATTTATGCGCTTGGCCTTCACCACCACTGAGTTGAGAGAGCGGCGCATCATTTTGGCTATCCTTCGAGGGCAGTACTGGGGTATCAACTTGGCCAGTCTCTCCTCTTCCTGTGGAGTCCATGGGCGCCGGTCATCACTCTTGGCAATACCCATAGTAGAGATTTGGCCGGCTACTCCATACTCCGTTACTCCCAGCCGAGCTGCGAGTTCCTGTCGCGACTTGTGGGTATGTTTATAGTCCCTGCGGATTATATCCCGTTCATCGTCCTCCCATTTATGATTTTGTCTCATCTTTTCTTAGCCCCTTCCGGCGCCACTCTGGGCTTTTAGGCGTCTAGCCCGAGGTCAAACTTTTGCTGAAGATTGGCTATCTCTTCCTCTTTCTTCTCTCGCTCGACCGCCTCTTCTTCTTTCTTCTCCCGCCTGACGCCCCGTTCCCTGTCAAGCCTGGCTGCAATTCGCTTCCTGTATATCCAGGCTTTGAGCCTGTTGAGGTCATCCATCTGGTTTCTATCGAGGCTGTCAACCCTAATATCTTCCGGCATTGTGACCCCTGACTCCTTGGTGCGCCACTTCTCATAGACCTTCGTGGCGATATAGAGGTAGATTTGAGTCCAGTCGTGCCCCATGGGAGCCTCGAAACTAGCGGTGTTGAGATAAGCGCAGGCTTCGGCATCCGTCCCGGTAGGCAATTCTCCTTTGAGTACCGCCATATTCATCACCAGCCTCTCCAGGGTAATAGAGGTCTTTAGCCACTCGGGGAGAGAATCTCCCCAGCCCCCGGGCATGACAATAATCGGGTCAGAGAATACCCCTACCAACTCACCAATCCACTTAGCGTCCTCTTTCATTAGTTATCCCTTCTCGCATTAAATACTAAAGCTAGGTAATCCACTTGCTTCCCCCATCTTAGCTTGAAAGAAGTGTCGGTCTCTCTCTGTTTCCAGCAACGCCCACAAGCACTGCAATCTTGAAGTATGTTGTAGTCATGCGGGCACGGATCTCCTTCCCCATCAATGCTCCAGACTCTCCAGCCAACTATGGTGGGGTCAAGGTTATCAGTGCCGTCAGTACTTGCTTTCATAAAAACATTCGGCATATCCCGGAAATCCTTCAGCGTCTCTCCAAGTAAGCCGCAACGCCAAGTTCTAGTTGACCCAAAGAAAATGACGTTTTCAAGGTCGGTGGCTA
>JAUXAC010000097.1 GCA_030615035.1 Dehalococcoidia bacterium
AGTCCCGGACCTACCACCAAAAACCCTAACATTCCCACAATCAAAATCGACAGTGCAATTCTTGTTTTTCTCATCATCTCCTGCCTCAGGCTAAATTTTCATATTCCTTGTTCACCTTCTCCATCAGCTCCTTAAACTCCTCCCAGTTGCCATCAAAAAGGTAAAACCTCACGCCTTGCTTGGTCCATCCCTTGTAGTTACTACTGTCCACCCATATTCTTAAGTCTAGCTTCTCACTGTCTACAATAAAAGCCACAAGCTCCATTGGATTACTTAAAACTTAAGTCCAACTCCTATACCAGCAAGGATACCAGACCAGTCAGTAGGGACAAGCGTAGGATAGTCAGTTTCTGCCGAAAGGTATCTAAGTTCGCCACGGATGAAGAATCCATTTTCAAGTCTATACTCTGCTCCTCCGAGTATCTGAAAGCCCATAGGAGAATCCGATTCGGACCATTCGACTCCATATCCCAAGACAGCCGCCTGAACCGTAGTTTTAGAGGGAAAGCTGCCTATGCCCGCTCCAAAATAGGGATGCAATTTGCCTTCGGAGGGAACTCTGTAGATAGCACTTAGAATAATAGGCGTGGTGGATGTCTTAACTAAGACAGTAAGTGGCAGATAGTAAATATAAACTGTGCTGCTCGTTTTTGCCTCAAAGGTGAAAGCGTCCAGTCTTAGGCCCCATCTTTCTGAGAAATCATATCCTGATGAGAAAACAAATCCCGAACCAGCCTTAAGCTCTAAACCAGTCCCATAGTATGTATTAATTCTATCCACACTATCCTTTATGTCCCCATAATTCGGCGAGTAATATGCTCCCATGCCCGCTATCCAAAACGATGCCTGTGCTAGTGAAACTAAGCTAAATATCCCTACTACCATTAGTAAAATTGGTAGTGCCCCTTTAAATACTTTTCTCATTTTCCTCCTCCTCCTTTTTTAGTTTCCGGTAATTTTGGTTTGGTTTTTATTTTGGGGTTTCCAAGCGAGAACTTAAAAAATGCTAGGCTAAAATTTCATGCCCAAAGAGATTCTGTGAGTATCACCTAAGTCACCGTAAGGGACGTAGGCATAGTCCAGGCGGATTCTTCCGAGTTTGTAACCTATTCCTGCAGTTAATCCCTGACCGATATCTTGGTTTGTTTTATACCCCACTCTTAAAGCTAATACATTTCTTAGCCACCACTCAGCTCCTAGGCAGTAATATATTTCATTATCCTGAGGCTTGGCTACATCTAGCGCCAGAGTTAAAGTTTCTGATTTTGAAGCTGCTCCTATTTTGAAAGTTAAAGGTAAAGGATCAGTCCCCAATTCACTACCCATATTTTGGGCTACTGCCCCTAGAGTAAAACGCTCACTCAGGGGATAAAGAAGCCCGATATTTCCTAGAAAGGTAGTTTTTGTATCCTTTTCTATCGTATCTTTAAGCCAACCGACTGTAATACCCCAGGAAATATTTTTAAACTTATCAGCATAACCTGCAAAGAGATGAGCATCCGAGGCCCCAAAATCTCCTGTAGGATTGCCCTGCTCGTCTCTACCTTCTATGTGTCCCATATCTACGTAATTAGCACCCAGTCCTGCTGATCCTCCGAAGCAAGGAAAACCAAAGCTTACATAGCCCTGACTTATCCCTTGGAACCAGAGATTATAGGTAGCGGAAAGCTCTCTTTGCTTGATTTGGATAAGTCCGGCTGGATTCCAATAAAGGGAGGTTCCATCATCAGCAAGGGCAGTAAAGGCTTCTCCCATAGAAGCTGGTCTTGCCCCCACCCCGATTTTCAAGAAGGTAGCTGTCGTTGTTCCCGGACCATTCGCATAACAAATAAGACCAGGGGTTAGGATTAAAATCCCTATTATCGCCACACTCGATGATATTTTTGTCATCAATCACCCTCCTAAAACATTTTGAGAACTCCTATTTTATAATAGCTATTTTCCCTGTGAAGTTCTTAACTGCGTAAACATAGATGCCTCTGGCTACTTTATCGCCTTTCTCATTTCTACCATGCCACGAAACCTCGCTAGCACCATATCTCTCGTCCAGAGTTTTTACTAACTCTCCTGCAAGGGTGAAAATTCGGATTTTCGCATAGGGAACACTGGTTCCCCAGAAAGTTAAGTTACTATGTCTACCAAGAGAGAATGGGTTAGGGTAAGCTACCGCACCAGTAGGAATAACGATTACAGATACCTCTATGGTTTTAGTTCCACCATTAGAGGTCACAGTTATCGTGCCGGTGTAGGGAGTGTGACTTTCTGTCAACCCGTCGGTTCGGACAGTTACAGAAATTGTGTTATCATTGCCTTCAAAGCTGGTTGGGTTTATCGTTGTCCAATTACGGTTAGCACTGATAGTTCCGCTCAAGGTTCCTCCACCAGCATTATAGGCTCGAAAGGTCATTGTCTTGGTTGAGCCTTTCCCTGCCTCGCCAAAATCCAGAGAAGGAGGGTCAACTTCGAGAACAACAGCTCTAATCGTTATCGGATGTCCAGCAGACCATCCTGACTCCGCATTGTAAGTATCCTTTGCCTTTACCTTCACATAGTAAGTGCCTTTGGTAGACCAAGAATGGGACTTGCTGGCTGAGCTTCCACTAAGAACATAAGAGGTCCAGGTCGATTGAGTTCCATCTCCCCAGTTAAACTTAAAGGCTACCTGGTTTCCATCCGGGTCGGTAGTGGTGCCGGTGAAGGTGTAAGAAGTATGCGGGGTGCCGCTATCAGGTCCTGTGGG
>JAUXAC010000115.1 GCA_030615035.1 Dehalococcoidia bacterium
AGCTTCCGAAGCTGAAGCTGTGGGAAGTTGAAGACGAGGGGAAGAAAATGCCTTTCCGGATACGCGCCGAAAATGAGAGTAGTATTTACGAACAATTGGGGAAGGACCCATATGAGAATGATGATGACTGGCTCTTTATTATGCGGATTGAATAGGAACCTTATTTTTGAGAGGAGGAAATGAAACCATGCCTAGAGAACCAGCAATGAGGACAACGAAAAACGATGATAACAACCGCAATCTCTGAATCTTGGCTGCTGTTTGGACTCTTCAGTAAGAGCTGCCCGCGGTGCATAAGAGGTTTTCTGCTGTGGGATGGCCTGATAAATGAGGCAGTATGCTTGAATTGCGGGCATCGCTGTTATCAGCTGAAAAATAAGCGGCAAAAAAGAGTAAAGGTAAGATGACACAAGTAACACCGATACGCGACCTAAAAGGATACCTTGAGCCCGAGCAGGTGGAGAGGCTCATTGCCGTGGCCACCAACCCCAGGGATGCCCTGCTGGTCAGAATCGGGTGGCGAACTGGTATCCGGGTGTCGGAGCTCATCGGGATAAGGGTGCCAGATATCGACTTTGACAACCGAGCCATTGTTATCAAGGTGCAGAAAATGAGGAAGAAGGATGGCAAAACGGTTGAACGGAGAAGGGTGATACCCATCGACCAGGGCACCCTGGACATGGTCAAAGAATACCTGGAGTGGAGAAAGCAGTTCCCCTACAAGGGGGATTTACTCTTCCCCATAACTAGGCAGCGGGTTGACCAAATCTTCTGGAAGCTGGGAACAAGAGCAGGAATAGAGCGGATAGGCGACCCAGCTGTCTCCCAACATACAAGACTCCATCCGCACCACTTGAGACATTCATTTGCCATCCACTGTGTGAAACACGGCATGACTATAGAGAGGCTACAAAAAATTCTCGGCCACTCAAGCCCCACAACGACTAGTGTCTACTTGCAATACTCATTGAAGGACCTCCACGAGGACTACGATAAGGTATGGGAAGAAGATGAAAGAGAAGAGACCAAGGATTAAAAAATCCAGGAAAGAGCCAACCCGGGAGAGGAAACTCAAGAACCCTCCTATGCAAATAACCGGGTTCTGGGGGCGGGGAGCCAGTCTGTATAGGCCTGGCTTATTCACACAAAAGTATTTTTTAGAGCATGGAGAGGCCTGTGCTGCCGATGTCTTTTATGCACTCAGGCAGGACTTGGAGCATATAAATGAGGAAAGGGTCAAGATAGGTGATAGGCCCATCAGAGGAGGCACCTACAACTCCTATGCCAAATACTGGCATTGGTTCAAATTAGCAGGCCTGATTGAGCTGACAGGAAGGCAAGAGCCCGCCGCATATGCTTTTCTTGAGCAGAAACAGTTTTACCAGTTGACTGCCAAGGGAGCCTCTGAGGAGGAGGCGTGGCAAGACCCGGTTAGGGCGGCCCACCCAGAGTTTCGCTAAATTGATGAGGCGATAACCAATGGACTCAGCCCTTGTAGAGTTCCTCAACCAAAGCTATAAGGGCTTTCTTTGTCTTGAGATTCAGTTTCTTGTCCGCTTTTATGGTAGCCACGGTATCTGTAATCCCTTCCCTGCCACAGATAAGGTAATCAACACTTGTCCCAAGCTGTTCAGCAAGCTTGGCAAGAAGAGCCAAAGAGGGGGCTGCTTTCTCTTGCTCGATAAGTGAAATATGTTGAGCTGTTACCCCGACAGCTTGTGCCAGTTGCTGCTGAGTAATTTTAAGGGTTCCCCTTCTTTCTATAACTCTTTTCGCTAAAGTCACCTAACCACTCACCTCTAGCTTCTTATAAAAGACTAGCAGTTATTGATGACTTGAGCAAGGACTCAAGTGTTACTTGACATCTATACTGATTTAATGTAGTATTCTGATGAGGTCTTTATGCGAGTTAGTGTTATCACAGGGGGGTGCTTAAGCCTCATACCAAGGGAAAGTAGGGCGTTTAGCCTTAAAGCTTCAAAGGAGGTATGTGATGCAAGTAGAAACAATGTTAAAGCTGTATATGGAATGCGAAAAGGTGCAGAAGACAGTTAAAGGAGCTGAATGTAGCAAGTGTCCGCTTTCCAGGGAGGTGAGAATCTCTATGGAAGCGGAGACACTAGGTACAGGTGTGCTCTCGGAGGTTAGGATTCAGGTTAATCCTTGTCTCCTAATCACCGAGATTGCCGGCAAGTTGTGAAGCACGACAAGTAGAACCAGTTCAGGCCGTGGTGAGCTGGATTATGACCTGCTTGCCGAGAAGGTAGAAGAGGGCGACAGCAAATCCGTTACTCATTATAGGGAGTCTCGC
>JAUXAC010000086.1 GCA_030615035.1 Dehalococcoidia bacterium
CTCCTAAATAGGTTAGAAGAGGTTTGCGGCCTACAACATAGTAGGTGAAGGAGGTGAGTGATGGACTATTCTGGGGCAGCAATTGTCTGGGTTTGCTTTGTGCTATTCTTTGCCATAATCTCGATAGTCGGCTTTATCGTGGATGTTCGGCGAATAAGAAAGGGAGGTGAATGATGCCAGATCGAGACAAGATTGAACTCGTGTTCCAGGAGGACCGAAAAACCAAAAGAACTGTCAAGTTCGATGAGGTTCTCGGTGACTTTGCTTGGAGCGACAAGGATGTGGCTGTTGGACCACTGTACGTTCAGCAGCAGGCACTCGAACTGATTGGCAGTCCAAGTAAGATTAAAGTTACGATTGAACCAGCACCCTAAGGAGGTGTTATGCCGGAAAAGAAGCAGAAGGCGTGTTGTCCTATCTGTGGCGAGGAGATGAAGTTGGAAGAAGAGAAGCAACTATCTGCTGCATACAGGTGTCCGAAGCACGGACGATTCGTAGTGGCCTTCTTGGAGAAAAAGTGAAGTGTCCAGTATGCGGAAAGGATACAGAAGTGTATTATTGGCCATCGGCACTCAATCCATTGGTAATAGATGTGTTTGACTATCCGCTCTATCAACGGAGCTACATCAGGAAGCCAGAGTATATCTCAGCTCGTTGTGAGCAATGCTTTGATAAGGCAGTAAGGGAGTGTGGGAAATGACACAAACAGGAGTTAGTAGGAACCTCATCGAGGCAGTAAGTCTTGAGCGTGAGAAGAACCCGCGAGCTAAAGCAGCAGACATAGCCAGAAGTCTCGATAAGTCCAGACAGGCAATCAGTCAGGCACTCATAGAGCTGGGACTCCCAACGAGGTTTAGCGCAGTCAGATTCTGCACGGCTTGTGGTAAGAAGCTGTCGTGGGGGAACAGGTCGGGTCGCCATCGGGAGTGTTTCATTGACCCTGAGGTTAAGGATGCAATAGTGCGGGACTACCTGTGTGGAGATAAACCTGCAGCCATCCAGCTAGAGCATAAGGTAAGGAGGGGGGTAATGTACCGCATCTTGCACAAACGGAATGTGAAGCTGAGAAGGAGAAAGGATGTTCAGAGCCAGATGTAGTAAATGTGGGACAGAGTTCGAGACAAAACCTGGGGAGCTGAATAGTACAGAGTACCTCGGTAAGGTCTCAATGTTGCACGGTGCTGGAGGTTTCATGCCAAAGTGCCCCGAATGTGGAAACTGGCGAGATAATCGGCTGCTTGAAAGTAGCGGCCGACTATCAGAGCCACTGAGATTTTAGGCGTATGAGGGCTGTTATATCCAAAGAAAGGAGGTGACTTATGGACTTTAAGGAAGTGAATAGGGACTGGGTGACGGCACTGAGGTCCTGTGGTCTAGTACTACTGGGCTTTCCATCACTATCCTATACCTGGTTCTTACTAGGCGAAGCAGGGTTATCAGCTCCCGACAGAACGAACGTAATTTGGGCACTTGAGTCATGGCTTGAACTCTGGAGGAAGGCTGCCCTTTTTATCCTTGGTTTTGTTACGTTCGGCTACACCTGGGTAATGCTCAATAAAGTAGGGAGTATAATCTTAATCTCATGGCGTCAGAAGTACCTTAAAGAAAGCGAATGACGGCTGGTTAACACTATGAGGAGGTGAGGAATGACAAGTTGGAACACAGAGGAAGACCAATCTGAGCAGAAGCCCGAGTACCAAGCAAAGGCTCATTTGGTACTTGAGGGCTCAGACCAGCATGAGTGGGGCGTTGTTAAGGACTGCCACGGCTGTATCAACAACATCCCAGAAGATGCAGAGGTTGTTGGCACCTGGAGCAAGTATGGTGAAGGGATATTCTGGGTGAGCCTCGAAACGCCTCTCCAGGCACTCCAGGACAAGGCAACAATTCTGATTGCTGAGCTCGCAAAGAAGAGGGAGCAGGAGTTGGCTTACCGGCCAGCGAGAAAGCGGTCTCTGCCAAAAGAGCCAGTTGGTCCTTCACCCTCTGAGAAACTTGAAAAGCTCAGGGCAAAAATAACAGGTCAGTAGAAGGAGGTCAACATGCCTGAAAACTGCAAGAGCTGTGGCGGGCCCATGATCGTACTGGACTGGAACTCGAGCGTCAACGCACTTGTCTGCGACAATTCCGGCTGTAGACTCTTCCGACAACCAATACCAACATCTAGAGGCAGCACTACTCTTGCGCAAGAGCTGGGTGGTGTATACAGTAGGCACAGGAGACGCCCAAAGGAAAGGAAGTATGCCGCGTTTACTTTTGAAGAAAGACTGCAAGAACTGCGGGACGAGATTTCAACCTAAGCGTAAGAACCAGCAGTATTGCAAGGATGATTGTAGGACTGCTTACTACAAGAAGCACTTTGGCAGTGAGTCAGTTGACAAGGTGTGTCCGAATTGCGGCGATACTTTCTCTACAACTATGCCAAAGAAGCAGACCTACTGTAAGCCAGAATGCAGGGTCGAAGCTCAAAAGAAAAGGATTGATGGGAAGCTCGCCCAACTCGACGCAGAAACCTTAACTCATCTTGGCGACCGATATGCCACCCTGGAGCGGGATGGCTTCAAGTGTGTGAAGTGTGGAAGAGGTGCAAAGGAGGGGGATGTTCTTGCAGTAATTGATGATGGCAAGGGTGGACTTGTGACTGTTTGTGAGGAGTGCAAAGCAGGTAAGGAATTTCTGGGAGGAAAGCAAGATTAGTACATGCTTATGTCATACGCAGAAAGGAGAAGGCATGCCAAATATCGAGTTCAGAGTCAAGCCTCATGGAGTATTGCCGCGCAGCCAGATGGTTGAGTTCTGGCGCGATGGAGTCTTTGTGGCTGGAGTATACCCACATGAGGATGGCATCCGTGTAGTTAGCAAGTATATGGATAGGGTGGAGCATGAGCCAGGATACCCACCAGCCGCAGTTGTGCATCTGAGCAAGTCAGAAAGATAGGAAATGAAAGTCTATGTGGGTCAAGACGACGGCGAATGGCCTAAAGGAACAAGGGTCCGGAAAGTGCGAAGTGAACCCGGAGACACGCATCAAGACG
>JAUXAC010000193.1 GCA_030615035.1 Dehalococcoidia bacterium
TGAGCCCCGGGTCATCATAGAACATATAAAGTATTCTTTCGCTCCCTACCCATTCTCGTAATTCGCCATAAAAGCCACCCACCGCTAGTGATAGCGGCTCACTTTTACCGTTCATCTTCTGAACATAGGTATTCCAATCGGGGGGCCATCGCTCAGGGGTATTAGGGTCGAGCCGCTTCTTATGCTCGTTCCAGGTAGCCCTATCCTTAACTGGCCAATCTAGATACATAGGCATCCTATCAAGGCTGTCCTTTAGACGCTTGACTGTCTGGCCAGCAGCATTTCTCAGGGTAACGGTGCGTTCATCCTCTGAGATGATCCTGGGTTCATAAGCAGGAATGATTGTTCCTCCCGATCCTCCCACCGTGATACCATGGCCGAGGTCAATCTCGAAGGGTACTTCCTCCCGACCCTCCCCAATGCCGCCACGCTCGTTTTCAGTCAGCCAGCGTATACGCTCGAATTGAAAATATTCCCTGCAAAAGCGAGGGTTTATTATCTCCTTAGGGGCACCTTGCTCAACCCACTTCTCTAGTGTTTGTTCCCAGGCGTATTCGATGCTGCCTGACATATACAGGTCACCTCGTCTTTTGAAATGAGCGATATCTAAGAACCGTTCTTTAGGTGAAATATTCATCTTAAACCCTCCTTTGCTACCATCAGGCGAGCGGCTTCATCTACCGCCAATGTAGTGGAGGTCACCCTTCCACGATTCCCAGCACTACGGTTCCTTTCTTGTGAATATCGGCACCGAAGGTATAGTTTCCGCGCCTGAGCTTTTACTGGAATGATAGCTTCTCAAGTCCGGCAACCTCTCGCATCAAGTTAATGTAGTAGCAGTAGTTTTCGAAGGTTACATCCGGCGGCACTACGTGGTCTACAGACGGGAAGTAGCCCCCGGTTTCTAGCAGAAACGGAACCTTGGACATAACTTCCTCCCGTATAGCCTCCTTCCCCTTGATAAGTGCTCGTTTGTCAATGGCACCACCTATTATTAAATCCTTCCCGTACTTCTTCCTGATGGCGACGGCGTCATTCCCTGCGGCCACTTCAAATGGCCAGATGAAATTGATTCCTACCTCTAGCCAGAGGGGAACGAGTTGTTCAACATTGCCGTCACTATCTAAAAAGATTACATCAACACCATAACTGTGCAGAAGGTCAGTAATCTTCTTATAGCGGGGCATCATAAACTTCCGCACCATAGCTGGTGAAATCAGCGGCCCAGCCTTATAGCACATATCCTCCCAGAAGGTAGCCGCCTGAATCTTGATGTCCTTTAGCGTACGTTTGATGACCTCAGTTTCCAGGTGGAGTATGGTGTCCATCAT
>JAUXAC010000118.1 GCA_030615035.1 Dehalococcoidia bacterium
ACCGAAACCATCGCCTTCCCTATTCTTCTGTTGGATGAAAAACAAATCCTCTCCTCGTCCGCTATATGGATAGCCGGGCTGTATCCTTCTGGATTCTCTGTCCCTGATTCAATAAATTTCCGGTAATCCTTCCTTGTGTCAAATGCAGCCGCAAAAATTTTGGCATCATATTGGCTCTCATTTTTGCCTCTGATTCTGTAGAGAGCCAGGAATTCTATTTCCGGTTCTGATAATTCTATGGTTCCATAAAAGATTTTGCCGATTTTATCATCGGTATGAAGGTCTATGCCCAAAACCCATCTGCTTTTCAGCATTACCATTAGAATGGTTGGGAATAGGATTTTATAAGGCTTGCGGGAATAAAGGCTTTTATTATTGACTGTTAAGTAATGAAGGGTATAAAAATTAGACAGGGTTTATCCCGCACCTGCGGGCTCCTGCCCTGCTTCCTCATTGGGTTTCCCGGGTTTTGCTTCCCTCCCTGATTTCTGGAGGAATTTCTGGAGTTCAGGGCCTATCTCGTTCATCTTGGTGATAACATCATTCGCTTCCTTCTGCAGGGTGCCTGAGAGCCTCTCTATCTCTGCTTTCTTGTCCTCTATGACCTTCTTTGCCTCCTCCGGAGCCTTCCTTACCATCACCCCTGCGCCAAGGTCAATAAGCAGCCCGGAATCCCCTGTCCTGCCATGGGTGTAGCAGCCCGAGCCCAGGGGTATAAGGACCTCGTTCCCTTCCTTCAGCTTTTTGAAATCCCCCAGGGCCTGCCTTGTGGTTTCCAGCTCCAGGAGCCTCTGCTCTATCACCTTTGCCTGCTCGTTCAGCTGCTCAATCCTCTGGTTCAGGAGCTGGTATAGGACCAGTTTCTGCTGGACTTCCTGCTCTTTTTCCGGCATATAATCACTCTCTAAATAATGGTATTGTATTTATAAAAACATAGTGATGGCCTTAAATTATTTCCGGTTAAATAGGGTTTATGCCTGAATATAGGTTTGATGAACCGCAGAATGCGGTGAATGTCAGGGCCACGCTCCGGGGGATTGGGGGAAGGGATGTGAGTATGCGGCTTTATTTTGAGAGCCCCTCGGATGATGACCCTGGCAGGAATCTCTCTTCTGAATTTGAGGGTCATTTCGAGCAGGGAAGCGACGGCTTCGGGTTTGTGTACCAGTCCCCTAATGCAGGGACCCTTACGTTGAAACACATAGACAAGGTCATAGCGGATATGCACCCTGTCAACCATGAAGGCGAGCCGTCCCATGAGGGCGATAAAGATTTTGACTATGCCTGCATTATAATAGAGCCAATGGAATGATTTCAGAGCAGCTTCAAATCCCTGGTGACCCTGTCCATCTCCTTTTCAGGGCAGGGGCCTATGCCCAGGGCGGTTATGGTCCCCTCAGGGATTTCTGTTTTTCCGGCGTCCTTTATCAGGGCATGGGGCAATTTGAGTTTTTTGGCTTTTTCATGAATCTCAAGAAGGGCCTTCAAATCAGGGACCTTCACCACCACTTTTTTTGCCCCGGTCTCCTCCCAGGCGTGCCTTGCCCTGCTGTCAGTCCTCCTGTAGGCCTCCAGGCTTGCATGTGCAACCTGGACTGAAAGCTTGCCCGGGGAAAGCCTCAAGTCCCTCCTGACTATTATGACCTGTTTTAGCATAATCAGTTACCTGAATAGAATTGGAAGGGGGGATTAAATAATTCACTTTTCAGGGGATTCCTCAACCTTTATGCCCTTCCTTTCCCTTATCTGCTTTATGACCTTCGGCTCCAGTTCCTTTGGCATGGGCTCGTAAAGCACGTCAATAAGCCAGTAGAAGCCTCCCCCGCCTGTGGAGGATTTCAGGGCTGAGTCAAACCCGAACATCTCTGCAACAGGAAGCTTCGCCTTGATGGAGGTGGACCCCCTTTCCTCCTTCATCTCCAGGACCTGGCCCCTCCGGTTGTTGACCTCCTTCATGGCCCCGCTCACCTGCTCCGAGGGGACATCAATCCTGATTATCTGCTTGGGCTCCAGGATATAGGCCTTTGCCTTCACCATGGCCTCCCTGCATGCGCTCCGGACAGCAGGGATTACCTGGGCGGGCCCCCTGTGGATGGCGTCCTCATGGAGCTTTGCATCCATAACCTTTATCTTTACTGCAGCAGAGGGCTCCCTGGCCAGGGGCCCCTCATCCACTGCCTCCCTGAAGGCCTCCTTTATCATCTCCATCACTTCCAGTATGGCCTGCACCCCCCTGGTGGTGTCCAGGAGCATGTTCTTGT
>JAUXAC010000176.1 GCA_030615035.1 Dehalococcoidia bacterium
TGGGCGCCCACCGCCTGCGGCATGCCTTCGGCAAGGGGTACCTAGTAAATGGAGGCGACCTTCGTTCTCTTCAACAGATTATGGGCCACGCCAACATTACTACCACTGAGAGATATGCTGCCCTCACTCTGGATGACACCATTAAAAAGCACCACCAGTTCAGCCCTCTACGGTTGGCTCACGCCGCAGCTCAACAGAGCTTCCTCAGTGAGCCTGAGGTGTTGAGGGAGGCCGAGGAGATACTTAAAGGGAGCTCCAAAGAAAATCATGACTAACGCATTAGAGCAAATACGATTCACTACCAGAGTGCTTGGGCCTGCTGCCGCCTATAGGCTGGAGCAACGCCAAGTTACCCAGACGCTGCGGTCGGAGAGCAATCCCATAACAGAGTCTATCCTTCGTGGGCAAGTTGGTGCTGGTAACCGGCTGGAAGTGTTCCTAGACAGGATATTTGTAGGACACGCAGAGCTTGTCTCTATAGATACAGTTACCTGGGAAGCCCTCGGAATTCGCGATGCCCAACGGGGGGGATTTGACACCATGGCTGACCTGGAACAAGCGCTCAAGAGAGCTGGGTACCGCTTTAAGCCGCTAAACGAATACGAGCTCTATCGCATTCAATTCACCTGGCTGGAGAAGGTCTATGGATAAAGTATTGAGTCTAGAGGTGGAGGGCCCAAAGGTTCGTAACGGCCCGTGGATAAGCCGGCGCGACAAAGCAATAGTCTGTGGATGGGCACAGAATACAGTGGTGCCCAATATCATCTGGTTTCGCCTACTCACTATCAAGTGGCGATGGCCACCGATAACAGTTTTTACCTGTTTTACTTGGCGTGATGAACCTCCAGAGGAGACTTTTAATCAGTAGGTGAATACCTATAAAGAGGAGGAATAAAGTGAACATTGACTTCAACAACAGAGTAGAGCTTCAAAGGGAGGCCAATCTGGTCAAGTGGGGAAGGCAGGATATCCCCAAGCTATTACTCGTCTGCCAGGAGCAACTGGGGCAGATGACCTCAGAGTACCTTGGCAACGGGGCCACGGATAAATTCAGGATTGAACTTGTCCACCTAGCGGCAGTGCTGCCTACCCTCTATGAGCAGACGGTACTGCCTAAAGAACGAGAACATGCCTGAAGTAATGACAGAAGAATACTGCCGGCAGTGCCCCTGGTTTATGAAGGAACTAGGCTGGCTGGATAATGCTGACCCCTACTGGCAAGACCACGATTCTAAATGTATGTGCAAGGATTGCCCGAATAGGCAGCGGTGCGAGTCCCGGGGGGCCGAGCAGGATATCGTCGTCTGCTTTGAGGCTAACAGAGCAGTGCTAAATAGGAGGCAGGGAGTGCCTTGAGTACTGGGCGGGTAGGAAAGGAGTGCAAAAAGGATACAACGCACGGTCTTTTTACTTGCGCTCAAAAGCAGTTGGCTAAATAAACTTTACCCGCCCAGTATTGAGGGGTTAATTCAACAGTAGCTGGATACT
>JAUXAC010000058.1 GCA_030615035.1 Dehalococcoidia bacterium
TCTCTTCTTCCCTTCTTTCGCCAGACTGAAACTTTCTCCAGTCGATGACCTGGCCTAAATCCATAACAATAGGGTTGCCGTCTGGGCCTTTCAACTGCACTGGGAGCGATGTGGACGCCGGATTACCAGATGATTCCGCAACACCTAATATAGACCTTAGTGTTGGTCCAGCCTCTTTTAAGCTACCTATAGCAGCTACAAACTCGGTGATTTGCTCAATAATGGACTTAGGCTGGCTAGGCTGCCCCGATTGAGATATCCTGCTTAAGATATCCTTCTTTTGTAGCTCCAGTTTATCAGCGAGAATCTCCTTCAGCGCATTGATATCAGTACCCTTATTGATGTAAGGCTCAAGGGCGGAAAGAACCTCTGAGACTTTTTCTGTCGCACTGGGCGGACCGCCCCCTGCTTGACCGGCTCCTGCAAATCTACTCCTTAACGCCCTTATCGCCATGATATCCTTGGCATCCTGCAGGCCATAGTCACCAAGATTCTCACCGACTCTTACTGGCTCGTCATCAACGATGATATACTCTCTACCTCCAGGCTTACTTGGGCCAGTGCCCCCTCCCACTTCAGCCTCTACCTTGCTAACTCCGGTAAGCTCAGTTTCTAGCTCGGGTGGAATACCTTTGTGAAGTTTGGCGCGCCATGAGTTCACCCATACACTCCTCAGGTCATCAGCTATGTCAGCCTGGCCTAGAGCTTTCCACACCCAAACGACATCGTTAAAATCCCCGCTCCAGACAATATTTGTGGCCAAGACAATCCTGTCTTCGGGAATGCCAATGAGGCGGGCTATCGCCTCGAACTGCTGCCTCGGGGTGACCCCCTGATCTATCATAGACAGGCGAACCCCTTCACTTTCCAGAACCTTCCTCCCCTCAGTAGTTATCAGCCAGCCCTCCTTGCTATCACCCTCAACATACTTCTTCTCTTTCAGCCTGGTCAGTTGCTTGCGCGTCCCCTCCGTTGATGCGTGGAGTTCCTTAGCTAGGTCAGCTAGAGAAATTGCTACCTCCTTGGTACTTAATGCATCCAAGACCTGTGTTAGCTCTGCCATGTCTTTCCTCCTTGCCTGGTCTTTTAATTCAAAATAGCATAAGTAAGACAAAAAAGCAAGACGGACAAGACAGCACCAGTAGTTTTTCTCTCTTCAGGAAAATTGCCCCCTCAAGTTAGATAGGGGCTTTTCAAGACAAGACAGGCCTAGTTAGCCTCGTTTTACCTGTCTCTCACCTGTCTCAAAGGACAAAACCCCGCTAGGCCCCCCAGAGTTAATTTGATTAAGTGGAAAAGGGTGGTAAAATAGAAACTATGGACTGGCTTAGTTTTGCCACCAATCTCATAAGTAAAATTCCGTTTGAGAGGGCCTTGGTTCCTCCCCGGGATGATGTTAAGTCGCTGGAGAAGTTTGCAGCCACTATGACAGCCCCTACAGTTGAAAAAGAAGCCCCCCCAGAGCAAAAGACGACTCCTACTATCACCCAAGAGCCAGAAACTGTCGCCACGCAAGAAGCTGTAGCCACAGCCTGTGTCCCCTGCGCCCTGGGACACTTCAGCACCACTGCCGGCTTACTGAATGAAGCAGTAAGGTTTAAGCACGAGGGTATAACTTCAAATGAAGTGCTAGACAGGATCGCCAAAACGCTTGAGGAGCTTAACACACTAGAGAGGGTGGACCTAACCCCGGAGAAAATACGAAGTGCACCAGATTGGGAGAGGGATATAGCTGAGGAAGCGCTACAGCAAAGCCGCAGTCTAAGACATCGTCTTGAGACAATTAAAACCATTAAAGAGCTGGAGCAGGCTGCCGCCGACACCGGAGGCTATTACCGGACACTAAATAGAGTGTGGTGGAAACAGAGGTTTGCCAAGACAGGTAAGACAGAGCCAGAGATGACCCTCGAGGGAGCCAAGAAAATGGCTGCCGAGGAGGCAGAAAAGCGAGTTGAAGAATCTTGGGAGGGAAAGGAGTAGTATGCCACTAACCACAGAAGAGGCCAAGCAGATTGGATTAGTTGTTGCTGATGAAGTAGTGCATAGGCTAAGAGAGCGAGAGCGTGACCATCTCATTTTACAATCTATGCCCTATGCCTTCAGCGAGGGCAGCCCGGGGATCGTTGTTGATGAAGCTGCAGCCAAGACCTCTAGGTGCAGTTGCATAGAATACCGCCCTGGTAAGAAACTCTGTTTCAGTAAAGGTATAGTTGGAGCACTCTCTGATGAGCAGGAGGAAATCTACTGCCCGACGATAGAACCAATAGAAAGCCCGGGCTTGGAGAAAAGGCTCAAAGACTGGATGGAATCAGTGGAAACCTGCAAGGCGGAGATAGCCGAGATACCTAAAGGCGAGAGGCTGGAGCCCTGGTTATCGTGCATGTCCCGTCAGTTAAAGGCAGCGGGTATTGAGGCATAATTACTGAAAGGAGCGAAGTGAAAGGCGGAGTAACCAAGCGAATTGAAGAGACGGTAAAAGCCCTTGACCAGGGCCAGCTGAAAAAGGCACTCTACCTTACCGAAGCAGATGGCCTTGAAAACCACCGTCAGTTTGTCGAGCAGGCAGCACGGACATGCCTGGCGAATAAAGATAATAAGGAGGCTTGCACAATGGCTATCAGGGAGGCAAAGGATAAGGTCCAGGACACCATCACCCTCGACATTGATGACACCAGCCTTGAGGGAGTGGAAGAATATCTATCTCCTGAAAAGCCGCCGGCAGCTCAACCTGCAGCTGGGAAAACTGACGAGGAATTATACGAGGAGTGTGAAGAATGCCATGTGGCTACGGCTGTTACAAGAATCGCTGAGGTATGTGCGGAGCGCCCCGAGGAAGCTGGCGGCGGCTGTAAGCTGATATCAGAGAAGCTAGGAGATGAAACCACTGAGCCGGCCGACTGGATAAAAGCCATGGTTGAAACCGCAGAGCAGGCCCAAGGCGAAGCAAAAGAGCAAATGGCCGCTGCCGTTACTGAGCTCACTGAATATCTCGAGCGGCGGGGTAGCCCGATGCTTAAGGAGCTGGATAAAGGTGGCGATGAGCGGGAAGAACAAGTAGTCACTGCTGAGGCCGTTGGGAAGGTTGAGGAAGTCCTCGGGGGTGAGGAGAACTTGACACCCTCTTAATCTCTATGCCATAATAAACTAATTAAAAGGGGCTGGCAACTTGGTCAGTCCTTTCCTTTTTTGGCTGTCATCCCCCGCCAAGGTCGATGGCGGAGAAAGTATCCTCTTAAATGAGGAAATACTCTGAAAGGAGGAAAGGCATAATGGCCGGTATTACATTGGCTCAAGCAGGCGAAGCTATCGTCTACCCCGCCGTACCCTGGTGCAAAAGGCTGTTCTCCCTGAAGGTCCGGAGCTTCCCCAAAGGCTCAGTGCCACGCCACCTAGTCGGGTTTCTTTTCAAAAAGGGTGGTGTCCCTGCTACCTGCGCGAAAGCGACCGAAGACAAGTCCGGTGCCGCGAGAGTCCACGCTATGAATGCATGCGTTAGTGCCGCTTTGAGAAAGGGCTAGTAGAGGCATAGCAATAGCCACCTCATAGAGAAACGAGTATCTGTGAGCAACGAAAGGGGGGAGAAATCCCCCCTTTCGTTTAGCTCTTTAAGAGGACAATGGCTAAAGAACTTAAAATCATTCTCAAAGAGCAAACTGTAGGCCGGGAGGAGACACCCTGGCTGGACCCACAACGTGAGAAGTTTACCCAGGTTGCTAAGGAATGTAAAGTGGCTTTCAAGGACTCGAAACTGCGTGGTGCAGCTAAAATACGGGCGATGAACGCATGGATGTCAGAGAGGCTCAAAAGTTAATCAGTCTCTTTTTCCAATGCCGGCACAACCATAAAAGTGGCATTAACCAGCTCAATCTTCGGATGGTAGGTAACCCGCTTAAGTTCCACGTCACCTTTAGCATTCAACTTCGATGTGTCTATTATGACATTGGCGAATCGCCAAGCGCCACCCCTAACTTGCTTATACTCCGAACACCGGAAGGTAAATTCCTTTTTCTGATCAAGAACTACTATCTCATATTTTAGTTGGGTAATATAGACAGAAGGTATCTTGATCTCCTCATCCGGCCCAGCCTGCCACTGGTTCTGCAGTCCCAAATCCACCTTTTCCATGTTCTAGCCTCCCTTACGTATTCTATCGTATGCTCGGTTTAGTAGGACCATCGCCTCTTTATATCCGCCTTTGTCAGGATGGAAAACTGCCGCAAGGCGTTTATAGTTTCTTTTGACTTCCTCCAGAGTG
>JAUXAC010000177.1 GCA_030615035.1 Dehalococcoidia bacterium
ACCGTTTGCACTGTCACGAACAATGAGGGAGCGAGCGCAATAGAAATGTACGATAATGCAGGGGTGCCGGTCATATTCGAGGACCCGAGCCGCTATGGAAAGGGCGTACAGGGCAGGGAGGATTTTTATCAGGTAATCTGCAGGAAGATAGAAAAATTCAAGCCGGATGTTCTTGCTTTCTCTGGCTGGGGAGGCCCAAAATCCATTGTTTCAGGCCCGCTGTTCACAGAATATAAGAACAGGGCATTCAACGTGCATCCCGGATACCTGGGCCTGGTCTGGAATAACTCCCTGGAGGGAACGATGAGCAATGAGGGGGAGGATATAGGAAATATGCCTCCGAAAGTTGCTATAGAATACATGGAGAATAGGAACCTGACTAGGAAATTGGTTGGCGAGGGTGCAGGCCTGATCTCTTTTACCATGCTCACGGGAGAGAATCATACAACCTCAACCGTTTTCGCGCTCAAGAAGGGAAGGGACGACGGGCCCTGCATCATCAGGAGCCCTGACTTCCCATTTGACATGGACAGGATTGCAAGAATGGTAAAACAGAGAAGCATCAGGAGGTTGTATGAGTATGCTGAGGAGCATCAAGAGAAGCAGAAATGGAGGTGCGACTGCCCTGCCTTTGTGAAGGTCGTGAACCTGGCAGCTGATGGCAGGCTGGACGTGGACATAGACACAATGGAAGTCAGGATAGATGGTGGATTGCTTCCCTATGGGGGAAGGATATTGGAGTGATTAGTATGGCAAAAGCAAAATCAGTATACGGGGGAATGGGAGTGGATGTGCATAAGGATGGGATAGGGGCATTCAGGGAGTCGGTCAGCAATGTTTTCCCGGGCGCTTTTTGCGTTGCCTATCAGGACCCGGACCTTCCGGGGTATGTCTGCATTGACCATGCAGACGGGGCAGGGAGCAAGCCGGTCCAGAACTATCTCAACTGGAAGGTTACAGGGGATTTGGACTGCTTCAGGGGGATGGGGCAGGACACCCTTGCAATGAACCTGGATGACATAATGTGCGTTGGCGCTATTCCAAAGAGCTTTGTTGACTATCTTGCCATAAATAAGAATACAGTGCCAAAAAAGGAGGTTATTAAAATTTTGGCGGAAGAATTCCGTGATATATTCGAGATGCTGAGAAAATACAAAATAGACATAAAGTTTGCAGGGGGCGAAACAGCAGACCTTCCTGACCAGCTCAGGACCCTGGATGTATCCGGTGTGATAACAGCAAGGGCAAAACTGAACAAATTCATAACAAGCAAGAGGATAAGGCCCAAAAATACAATAGTGGGCCTGAGGAGCGGAGGCCCGGCCTCTGCATACGAAAAGAAGCGCAACAGCGGAATAATGTGCAACGGTATTACGCTTGAAAGGCACTGCCTGATGGCACCGGCATTTGAAAATGAATACCCTGAGATAGGGGAGGGGTATTCAGGCAGATTCTCTCCCACCGAATATCTGGATGAGCTCGGGATG
>JAUXAC010000012.1 GCA_030615035.1 Dehalococcoidia bacterium
ATGGCGCGGGAGGTGGTGCACCGGTTGCAGATAATGCGCCGCTCTGCCGGGTTTGATATTGCCGACTATATTGTTACTTATTATCAAGGGGAAGCTTATATTAGGGAAGTAATAGAGGATTTTGCTGACTACATTAAGCAAGAAACGCTGTCCCGGCAGCTTGTTGAGGGGGTTCCTGGAGAGGGCATCTTTACTGAAAGCCATAGGTTGGGTGGCTATGACATATTATTGGGAGTGAGAAGATTGGGTTGAGTTAGGGCAGTGGGCTCTCGGCAAGTATGGCATAAGTAGTATTTTTAGTATCACCCCGCCAGAAGGTTATTTTTACCCTTTGGTCAATTTGACTGGAGTGTATAGCTTTTATTAATTCCTGGGCAGTGGATACTTCTTTACCATTCAGGTTGACAACGACATCACCCGGCTCTAATCCAGCTTCTTTATCAGCTGGACTGCCCGGGGCTACATGGGTGACAAGCGCTCCTTCGTCATATGTGGGATGAAGCCCTACCCCCAGATAAGGACGAATCACATACCCAGTAGTAACTAATTCCTCAATAATCGGTATAGCTACATTGATACTTATAGCGTAGCCCATACCCTCTACCCCGGTAGTAACAATCTTGATACTGGTAATACCAATTACCTCACCCTGCATATTCACTAGCGGACCACCACTGTTACCCGGATTGATAGCAGCGCTGGTTTCAATAAGCTCATAGAGCGTTTGTCCTGAGGACACTGTTATAGAAACCCCCAGGCGACTAACTATGCCCTCTTTGGCACTTATCCCCAGCCCTAGTGGGTTGCCGATAGTCACTACCCAGTCACCAACCCTCAATCGGGAAGAGTCACCTATATTAGCTAGCGGTAGGTTTCTGGCATCAATCTTGACTACAGCCAAGTCAGTAAGAGGGTCAGTTCGTACTGTTTCTGCGGCAAAGGTTCTGCCATCGGCCAAGGTTACCGTAATACTCTCAGCCCCCGCTACCACATGATTATTGGTTATGATAATTCCATTTTTATCTATAATCCACCCTGAGCCAGCACCCTCTTGGATAAATGGTCGGTTAAAAAAATCATAGGTTATAACTTCGGTATTAATAGCTACTACTGAAGGCTTAACTCGAGCCACTACATCGGCAATATCAGGTAATACTAAGACCTGACCTTCTGTGGGTGGTGGTGTCCAGTTGGGGTCGATTGGGGTAGCGGTATGGGTGGGTAGTGTGCTTGGTGGCGGTGAAATATCTGTGTTGGGCAGCAGGCAGCCAGTCCATAGAAAAAGGGATATAAGTATAATAAGACAAGTTAATAGATATTTTATGTTTGGTCTTTTCATTGCTGATGACATTGTAGCACGCAGGCAAAGTCAGGGCAAAAATAAGGGGCTGGGTATAAGCCCAGCCCCTTATCTTGCGATAGATTTATGCTCCGGGTACTTCAGGCAGGTGAGCCAGTGCCTTCTTTACTTCTTCCTCAGGATAAGCATAATCTACGAGTTTACCCGAGAGGTATTCATCATAGGCAGCCAAATCAAAGTGCCCGTGCCCGCTGTGAGCTATTAGGATTGTTTTTGCTTCACCTGATTCCCGGCACTTGAGGGCTTCATCAATAGCTACCTTGACGTTGTGGCATGGCTCTGGGGCGGTGATAATGCCCTCGGTGCGGGCAAACCTTACCCCGGCTTCAAAGGTTTCTGTCTGGTGCTTTGCCTTGGCCTCAATCAAGCCCAGCTTGTAGAGGTGGCAGATGATGGATGCCATGCCATGGTAGCGCAGTCCGCCGGCGTGGACGTCTGGTGGGATAAAGGTATGGCCCAAGGTGTACATCAGAATGATAGGAGCGAGCCCGGCCTCGTCCCCAAAATCCCAGGCATAGATGCCCTTGGTTAGGCTGGGACAGGCTTGAGGCTCAACACAGATGATGCGCAAGTTTGGTTTGGCTCCGCTAATTTTATCCCTGACCCAGGGCAGCAATTGCCCGCCGAAGTTAGAGCCGCCGCCGATGCAACCGACAATAATATCGGGGTAGGCATCTGCCATCTCCATTTGCTTTCGGCACTCCTCCCCGACAATGGTCTGGTGAAGCAGAACATGGTTGGCGACACTACCGATGGAGTACTTGGCATCGTCGTCGCCAAAGGCATCTTGAATGGCTTCGCTGATGGCGATTCCCAGACTCCCCGGGTGCTCTGGATTTTCGGCGAGAAGACGGCGCCCAACCTCGGTGTCTGAACTGGGACTGGGAACACACTTTGCTCCCCAGGTCTCCATCAGGATGCGGCGGTATGGCTTCTGGTTGTAGCTTACCCTGACCATATAGACCTTGCATTCCAGACCGAAGAACGCGCAACCCATCGCCAGGGCACTGCCCCACTGTCCGGCACCGGTCTCGGTAGCCATGCGCTTGACCCCTTCCTTCTTGGCATAGTAGGCTTGGGCAATCGCAGTGTTAGGCTTGTGGCTGCCCGCCTGGCTTGTCCCCTCATACTTATAGAAAATTTTGGCTGGCGTGTCCAGAGCCTTCTCCAGCCGATACGCCCGATGCAAAGCTGTAGGTCTGTAGGTGCGGTAAGCAGCTAGCACCTCTTCCGGAATTTCAATGTAGCGCTCGGTGCTGAACTCCTGTTTATTGACCGCGTCAGAGAAGAGGGGAGGGGGTAAAGGCCCTTCCCTGGGAAGGGGTTCCTTGGTGCCGGGATGGCGCAAGGGTGGTAGTGGCTCGGGCAAATCAGGCAGGATATTATACCAATGAGTTGGCATATCCTTTTGGTCAAGAAAATACATTGCTCTTTCCATTTTTTCCTCCTTTTATTTTTGGTTTACAGGCTAATTTCTCCACTCGGCCCCAGCGGGGCCACCTCCATGACATAGTAGACATATTTGTTAACCTCCTAGTCTCTATTTTTCAAATCCGAAACCTCTCACAACAAGTATAAAAAAGCCTCCCGCCCTTGAAGGGGCGGGAGGCTTGCTTCCGCGGTGCCACCCTTCTTAGTCATCTCCCTGAAGGGACCAGATGACTATCTCTATCAGGTACAGAGACTATAGCACAAGATACTTAACTCGATACCCTGGGGCTTGATAACGCTTCCCTTGCGTCAAAGCCTACTTATCTGCCAGTCTGGCAGCTTTCGGTTTGCGGCTCCCAAGTCCATTCAACTTCTGCGCTGGCATCGGCTCACACCTTCCCCGACTCTCTGAGCCCCGCTTTGAAGCCTACTAGTCTTGTTCACAGCCTTTGCACTATTGTGGGAAGTTTAACACCATATCAATAACTTGTCAAGTAGTCAAAATTGAGAAGATTTTTATAACCAATCCCCCTTCCTTAATTAAGGAGAGGTGGATTATTTAATAGAAGAGGGGCTTCGCCCCTCTTAGACACCCTTAAAGGGGGTTTTTTAAGGACAGGCGAGAAAAGGGGGCGAAGTCTTTCTAAAATCTCTTCTCCCTCTTTTTAGGGAGCAGACGTACTATAAGGAGAGTTGAAGAGAGGCGAAGCCTCTCTTATCTATCCCTTCCCCCTTCCCCTTATTAAGGGGAAGGGGGATAAAGGGGGATGGGGTTGCCAAATAAAACTTAAAGGGGGAGGGTCACCAAATAAATATTAAGGGGGTGAGTTAATAAAACTGCTGTTGTCGTATAATAAAAGGTTATGCTATACTGTTAAGCGACAAAAAGCTATTATTTGGATGGAAAGGGGCAGAAATTTGCCAGATACAACTACCATTAAGCAACTTTTAGAAGCCGGGGCTCATTTCGGTCATCAGACCGGCCGCTGGCATCCCCGTATGAAGAATTACATCTTCACCAAGCGCAACGGTATTCATATAATTGACCTGGAACAAACGGCAACCATGTTAGACAAGGCCTGCGATTTTGTGCGGGATGTGGTAGCCGAAGGTGGCACTATCCTCTTTGTTGGTACCAAAAAGCAGGCTCAGGAGTCGGTGGCAGAAGAGGCTCAGCGCTGTGATATGTATTACGTTGATCAGCGTTGGATAGGAGGAATGCTGACCAATTTCGCTACTATCCAGTCCCGTATCGACCACCTGGTCCGTTTGGAAGACCAGCAATCCAGAGGAGAGTTTGGGCGCCTGTCTAAAAAGGAGGTCTTGAAGATCGGGGAAGAAATTGCGCGCCTCAATCGGCAGATGGGGGGAATCAAAGAGATGACCAGTCTACCCAGCGCCCTATTCATTGTTGACCCAATAAAAGAGAAGATTGCTCTCGCTGAAGCCAAACGTATGGGAATACCGATTGTAGCTATAGCCGATAGCAACTGCAATCCTGATGATATAGACTATCCTATTCCGGCCAATGATGACGCTATTCGAGCCATTAGACTGATATGCAGTAAAATTGCCGACGCGGTTATTGAAGGCAAAACCGGCACCACCGAGATTTCAGCAGAGGAGGGAGAGGAAGAAGGCTTGGGAGAACCTGAGGTTGCAGAAACTATGGAACCACTCATTTTTACCCCTGAAGAGGAATGAAGGAGGGAGAATTTTTGAAAATCTCAACAGAGATGGTAAAAGAATTAAGAAGCCAGTCTGGAGCCGGGATTATGGAGTGCCGGAATGTTTTGCTTGAAGTAAAGGGAAATATAGAAAAGGCACTCCAGATTCTGAAAGAGAAGGGACTAATCAAGGCAGAGAAAAAAGCCAAACGTGCTACTGCCGAGGGATTAGTTGAAGCCTATATCCATACCGGTGGACGCATTGGCGCCATGGTTGAGGTAAACTGTGAAACGGACTTTGTTGCTCGCACTGATGAATTTAAGGAACTAGCCCACAACGTGGCAATGCAAGTAGCTGCCCTATCACCCCAATTCATCACCAAAGAAGAAGTCCCTGAAGGAGCTGAGATAGAACCTGAGACAGCTTGCCTGCTTCTTCAACCCTACATTAAGGACCCGAGTAAGACTGTTCAGGACGTTGTTGTCGAAACTATTGCTAAAGTAGGCGAAAATATCAAAGTAAACCGATTCGCTAGATTCGAACTGGGGAGTTAAGGGAATGGCTAATACCAAATATAAGCGCGTGCTGCTCAAACTTAGTGGTGAGTCTTTCAAGGGCGAAAGTGACTTCGGTATTGATGTCTCTACCTTAATCAGAGTAGCCAGACAGATTAAGCAAGTGGTGGAAATGGGAGTCGGTGTCGCTATTGTTGTCGGTGGTGGAAACATCTGGCGTGGAGATGAGGCTGAGGCGAACGGAATGGATAGGGTTACTGCCGACTATGCCGGCATGTTGGCTACAGTGATAAATGCTTTGGCTCTCCAGGATGTGCTGGAGAGGGAAGGCGTAATGACTAGAACCCTGTCATCTATAGGTATTAATCAGGTGGCAGAACCCTATATCAGACGCCGTGCCATTCGTCATTTGGAGAAAGGCAGAGCGGTTATCTTCGCTGGGGGCACCGGCAATCCATATATGACCACTGATACCACCGCGGCGCTGCGAGCAATAGAGATTGGGGCAGAAGTCCTGCTTATGGCAAAAAATAATGTTGATGGCATCTACAGCGCTGACCCGCTTAAAAATCCCAGTGCCAGGAAGTTTGATAAACTCACTCACCTGGAAGCACTGAATAAGCGTCTGGAGGTAATGGATGCCACCGCCCTGTCTTTATGTCTGGAAAATAGGCTACCCATAATTGTCTTTGACCTTCAAGCTCCCTCTAGTATAGAGAAGGTGGTAACCGGTGAGCCTATTGGTACTCTGGTATCGAGTGAATAGGGAAGATGGTCGGAGACATTTTACAAGGCATTGAAGAAAAGATGCAAACTTCCGCTGGGGGTTTGGAGAAGGAATTAGCTACCATCCGTACCGGGCACGCTACACCTGCCCTAATAGAACATATTAAAGTTGAGTATGTTGGTGTTCCCACTCCACTTAATCAAATTGCTGGTATTTCTGCACCTGAAGCCAGACTCCTCGTTATCCAGCCCTGGGACAAGAGCAGTATACGTAATATAGAGAAGGCTATCTTGAAGTCTGACCTGGGGCTGAACCCGTCTAGTGATGGGAATGTAATTCGGATAGGTATCCCGCAACTCTCTGAAGAGCGGCGACAGGAGCTAATTAAGGTGGTGCGAAAAAGGATTGAAGAAAGAAAAATAGCCGTGCGTAATCTAAGACATGAAGCCATGAATGAGCTGAAAAATCTAGAGAAAAATAAAGAGATATCACAGGATGAGCATAAGCGTGCCCTAAATCAGCTACAAAAACTTACCGACTGCTTTATCGCTGACATCGAAGAAATTGGGCGCAATAAAGAGGTAGAACTCACGGAGGTCTAACCCGGATTGTAGGAGTCTTAACCTTGTTTGATAAGATGAAAGCTACCGCAACAGCTATGAAAAAATTTACTCGCCTGCCTACTCATGTTGCCATTGTGCCTGACGGTAATGGTAGATGGGCAGAACAACGCGGGTTATCCAGGCTTAAGGGGCACCATGCCGGGGTAAAAAACATGCGTGCCATAGTTGAATACCTTAACGATTACCAGATAAAGTATGTAACGCTTTATGGCTTTTCCACAGAAAACTGGGGCCGACCCGGAGACGAGATTGACGGTTTATTCCGTATCTTAGAGGAGAGGATAGGTAAAGACGTTCCTAAGCTTCACAAGAAGGGTGTTAGAATTCGCCACCTTGGTCGCCTTGAAGAACTCCCGCCATGGCTACAGCAAGCTATAAATAGGGGGATGGAGCTGACCAAGAATAACACTGGAATGACTCTTAATCTTGCCTTCAATTATGGGGGGCGCGTTGAGATTTTAGATGCAGCGTGTCGCCTTGTCGCTGAAGGCATCCCGCCGGAAAAAATAAATGAGCAATTGTTTAGTAGTTACCTTTATACTGCTGGATTACCTGACGTTGACCTACTAATTCGCACTGGAGATGAACTCCGCCTTAGTAACTTCCTGATATGGCAAACGGCTTACAGCGAATACTATTTTACCAGGGTCTTATGGCCCGACTTCACCAAAGAAGATATCGACAAAGCACTGCTTGCCTATAGCCAGAGAGAAAGGCGCTTCGGCGCATTATAAAGCCGCATGCTCAAGAAAAGAATCATAACTGCACTGTGGGGCATTCCTCTTCTTATCGTTGCCGTCTGGTTTGATAAACCATTACCCTGGTTCACCGTATTCGTGGCTATCTGGGGATTGCTGGCTGCTTTTGAGTTCTACAGGATGGTGGCTGTCTCAGGGGTGCCGCCACTCACTTACTTTGGACTGATTTGGACTCTACTCTTCATTCTTAGCCGCGATTCAGATTTATTATCCATTCTTGAACCTCACTTTAACCCTGACTTACTTACGCCGCTTCTATTAACTTCAGCTATGGTGCTATCCTTGATATGGCTACTACTGCGCCCGCAAAAAGAAGGGGCTTTTATTGGCTGGGCGTGGACAATAGCTGGAATCCTCTACGTGGGGTGGCTGCTAAGCTACTTGGTGGCATTAAGAGGCCTAGACGACGGTCGAAATTGGGTATTTTTTGTTCTGTTTGTCAGCTTTGCCTCTGACACCACTGCTTTCTTCGTTGGCCGGGCACTGGGTAGGCATCACCTTGCCCCACGTATCAGTCCGGGCAAAACCTGGGAAGGAACTATAGCCGGAGTCTTTGGGGCTATCATTATTAGCCTGCTCTTTACTATACCTACGCATCTTGACCTTCATATTAATATTAGCTTGTGGCAGGCAATACTCCTGGGCTTTCTGGTCAGCGTTTTCGGTCAATGCGGCGACCTGGTAGAGTCCTTGCTTAAACGCAACATGGGAGTAAAAGAGTCCGGCAAGCTAATGCCGGGGCACGGTGGTGTCCTTGACCGGACAGATAGCATTGTCTTTGCTGGCATAGTTGTCTACCTATACTACACGTTTATTTATCCGGCGATAATGGTTGGCTGAATTGACTTTAGTTTGCTAGGAGAATGTCTATCAACCTCACCCCTCGAAGAGTCTTCGACCTTTATCCCCCTCTCCTTCAAAGGAGAGGGGGAAGATATTAATAAGAAGAGGGGCGGAGCCCCCTCTTAAACGCCTCATTAGCTTAATCTTCCTTAAAAGGAAAGTCAAAGAGAGGCGAAGCCTCCGATATGCTCGGGGAGTTTTAGGGGACGAAGTCCCTCTTACATAACCCTTCCCCCTTCCCCTTATCAAGGGGAAGGGGGATAAAGGGGGATGGGGTTATTAGACTCAATTATTACTCTATCTGGCAGTAACGGTGATATAATTGAAGCAAAGTCTGGGCAGTGGCTATCATGGAAAAACTTAACGTCGGGGCTAAAAAATTAGGATTGCATCTTACCCCTCATCAGCTTGAGCAGTTCCATATCTATTATCAGGAGTTGATAGACTGGAACCAGCGAATGAACCTTACCGCTATTACCGGCTATGAAGAGGTGCAGATTAAACACTTTCTTGATTCGCTTACCGTGCTTCTGGCTCTGAAGCAACCGATGGGTAGCGGGAGCTTCCAGCTTATTGATGTCGGCACCGGAGCGGGCATACCCGGAATTCCGCTTAAAATTTTATTGCCTGATATTAAACTGGTGCTGCTTGACGCCACCGCTAAAAAAGCTGCCTTTTTATATCACATTAAACAAAAACTGGAGCTGGATGGTGTTGAAATCGTGGTTGGTCGAGCTGAGGATGTTGCCCACGAAGCTCAATATCGGGAGAAGTTTGAGCTGGTGCTTTCACGAGCGGTGGCTCGCCTGCCTACTCTTGTTGAATTAACCTTACCCTTTTGTGCTATTGGCGGTAGCTTTGTTGCCCAGAAAAAAGGGCTTATTGACCCGGAACTGAGTCAGGCGGTTAGGGCGATTAGTCTCTTGGGGGGAAACTTTCGGGAGATGAAGAAGGTTGACCTGGAAGAATTTACCGATGAGCGCTGGTTAATAACCATTGATAAGGTATTACCAACACCTCAGCAATACCCTCGCCGCCCTGGCATCCCCGCCAAAAGGCCACTCCTTCCCTGATAACCAAGCAAACATTAGAAGCTGCCTATCAGAGGTAGCTAGAAGGGGCGAAGCCCCTCTTTTTAATATCCTTCCCCCTCTCCTTTGAAGGAGAGGGATGCCAAAGGAGAGTTAAAGAGAGGTGGGGCCTCTCTCATATAACCATTCCCCCTTCCCCTTATCAAGGGGAAGGGGGATAAAGGGGGATAGGGTTACCCAATAAAGACCTAAAAGGGGTGAGGTTGATAAGCAATCTAAACAGTAGTAAAATATAATTACAAAAGTTACAGGCTTCGGGTAGAGTGAGGAGAAAGATATGGAAACCGGGACATGGAAGGTTAAAACTGGGCTGGCGCAGATGCTAAAAGGCGGCGTGATTATGGATGTGGTGACTGCCGAACATGCCAAAATCGCCGAGGAGGCTGGTGCCTGCGCGGTGATGGCACTGGAGAGGGTCCCCGCTGATATCAGGGCTGCCGGTGGCGTCGCTCGTATGGCTGACCCAACGGTTATTGAAGCTATTATGAAGACAGTTTCTATACCGGTAATGGCTAAATGCCGGATAGGGCACTTCGTTGAAGCTCAAGCTCTACAGGCCCTTGGTGTGGATTACATAGATGAGTCTGAGGTGCTTACTCCGGCTGATGAAAGCCACCATATCTGGAAGAATGACTTCAAAGTTCCCTTTGTCTGTGGTTGCCGTGATTTAGGTGAGGCCTTGCGCCGCATTGGTGAGGGGGCAGCTATGATTAGGACCAAAGGTGAGGCTGGCAGCGGCAACATTGTGGAGGCGGTCAGGCATATGAGGGCGGTAATGGATGGCATCCGTGAACTGGTACAGGCACCTCAGGACGAATTGATGGCAAAAGCCAAAGAAATGGGAGCCCCATTTGAACTCGTAGCCGAGATACACAAAACCGGCAAACTACTGGTGGTGAACTTCGCCGCTGGTGGTGTGGCTACTCCTGCTGATGCTGCCCTGATGATGCAGTTGGGCGCTGATGGTGTCTTTGTTGGCTCAGGCATATTCAAGTCCAGTGACCCGGCGACTAGAGCTGTGGCTATTGTCAAGGCTACTACCCATTATAATGACCCTGAGATTATTGCTGAGGTCTCCAAGAACCTGGGAGAAGCCATGCCCGGGTTGGATATAAAGCAAATCCCAACTGAGGAACTGCTGGCAAAGAGAGGATGGTAGTATGAAAATTGGCGTCCTTGCCTCGCAAGGAGCCTTTGCTGAGCACATTGCTGCATTGTGTCAACTGGGAGTAGAGGCTGTGCCCGTCCGCTTGCCCAAGGAACTTAAAAAGCTGGACGGGCTAATCATTCCTGGGGGAGAAAGCACGTCCATTGCTCGACTGATACTGGATTACAACCTGGTGAACGGAATAAGAGACCTGGTCAGGGATGGTCTGCCAGTATTTGGCACCTGTGCTGGCATGATACTCATGGCTAAGAAGAATTCGGATTCTTACCCGGAAACCCTGGGAGTATTGGATATGACAGTCAGGCGCAATGCCTTTGGCCGGCAGAGGGAGAGCTTTGAGGCCGAACTCTTAATACCGGTGCTTGGGGAAAAGCCCTTTCCCGGCGTATTCATTCGTGCCCCGGTGATTGAGCGGGTAAATGGTGAGGTAGAAATACTCGCCAGGTTAGCTGATGGCGCTCTTGTTGCTGCCAGACAAGGTAAGTTGCTGGCTTCGGCTTTTCACCCCGAGTTGACCGATGACCTGAGATTCCACCAGTATTTTCTGGATATTGTAGCCGGATAACAATAATTCGGGAGGGGATATTGCAAAAGGTAATTACCGATGACATGGACGTTCTGCTTGACATTTTGCCGCCACGCATTCGCCAACCATTATGCCAGCAGAAGACTCTCAGTGAACTGTTAGAAGTTGTCCTGGATCTGGGGCGTCCTCCGGAAGCTCGTTTTCCCCAGCTGGAAGTAGCTCTTGACCCCAAGGAAGTTGATGAGACTGACATTGATTATGTGGTCTCCCGTATCGGCAGCTTTGGTGATGACAATCGGGCTGGGATTGAGCGCACCTTACACCGTATCTCTGCCATTCGCAATCGTAAGGGTCGCATCGTCGGACTTACCTGCCGGGTGGGCCGGGCTGTCTTCGGTACCATTAAAGTTATTGAAGACCTTGTTCAGTCAGGCAGGAGTGTCATGCTGTTGGGCCGCCCCGGGGTAGGCAAGACAACGATGCTGCGTGAGGTAGCCCGTGTGCTCGCCGATGACCTAAATAAGCGGGTCATCATTGTGGACACCTCAAACGAAATTGCCGGCGATGGTGATATTCCCCACCCCGCCATTGGACACGCCCGGCGGATGCAGGTAGTCACGCCCACTCTACAGCATGCGGTGATGATTGAAGCCGTGGAAAACCACATGCCTGAAGTGATTGTTATTGACGAAATTGGCACTGAGCTTGAAGCTCGGGCAGCTCGGACTATCGCTGAGCGGGGGGTGCAGCTTGTTGGCACTGCTCACGGTAACACGCTGGAAAACCTGATGGTGAACCCCACACTGGCTGACCTTGTTGGCGGTATTCAATCGGTAACCCTGGGCGATGAAGAGGCAAAGCGAAGAGGCACGCAGAAGTCCATACTGGAGCGTATGTCGCCACCTACTTTTGATATTGTGGTTGAAATTCAGGACTGGGACAAGGTGGCCATTCATCCTGATGTTGGCCAGGCAGTTGATGCTATCCTGCGTGGTCAGCTCACCGCCACCGAGACTCGCTGGCTGGATGAGACGGGGGAGGTCAGAATGGAAAAGCCGGTTACTGTGGCTAAGAGGGCTGAAAGTAAACAAGTGGCTGAGGGCGATAAGTGCCGACTTTACCTCTTCGGTGTCAATCGGGCGCGACTGGAGCAGATGGCAAAAGAGATGAATCTAAGCCCGGATGTAGTTAATAACCTGAATGATGCCAGCCTGTTTATAACCTCTAAAAACTACTATCGGCGAAAGCCGCAGAAGGTCAGGGATGCGGAAACGGCTAATCTGCCTATCTATGTCCTCAAAAGTAACACCCCGCCCCAGATAAGGCAGATGCTGCGTAATATCTATCCGGTAAATAGTGCTGATAAGATAGATTCCCTCAAGCTTGCCCTTGGTGAGGCGGAGGCAGCGGTGGAACAGGTAAAGGGCGGTCAGGAAGCTGTTGAACTCAGTCCTCAGAGTGCCTATATCCGCCGCCTGCAGCACCTCATCGCGGAAAGAAATGCCATGCTCTCACAAAGCACGGGCAAAGACCCCAACCGAAGGGTCAGGATTCTTAGAGTAGAGACAAAGGTATAATTTGATGTCTCTATTCATCACCTTTGAGGGCGGGGAGGCTACTTAATAAAGGGGATTAAAAGGGGCGAAGCCCCTTTAAGAAATCTCTTCCCTCTCCCCTTCGTAAGGGGAGAGGGATAAAGGGTGAGGGGTTGGTAAATAGTCTAATATATGCTAGATACTAGCCCTGCAAAAAACTAATGAGGCATTAATGGCTCTATTCATTACTTTTGAGGGTGGGGAGGGTTCTGGCAAAAGTGTCCAGTCAAGGGCGCTATATAGAAGACTGTCACGGTTAGCCATTCCGGTACTGTTAACTCATGAACCCGGGGGAACCTCACTCGGCAGGAAAGTAGCTCGCTGGCTGAAGTGGGCACAGGATATAAATATATCACCGGTAACTGAGCTAATACTGTTCAATGTTTCCCGTGCTCAACTAGTAATTGAAGTAATCCAACCTAGCCTGGAAAGCGGTAAGGTGGTTATCTGTGACCGCTACGCCGACTCAACCACTGCCTATCAGAGCTACGGGCGAGGACTTGATTCAGAAATGGTCAATGCGGTCAATAATGCCGCCATTCGGGGATTAACCCCTGACCTGACCATTCTGCTGGATATGCCCGCCGAGGCAGGACTTGCCCGTAAAAGAGATAAAAAACAGGACCGTTTTGAGCAAGAGGAATTAGCCTTCCACCAGAGAGTGCGGGAAGGCTACCTTAAACTGGCAGCCAGTGAGCCAAAGCGCTGGCTTGTCTTAGATGCCAGCCAGAGTAAAGGAAGAATAGCCGAGATTATCTGGCAGAAGGTAAACCAGTTGCTCCCAAGTATACGGTAGAGGGAGTTTTAGAGGGACGAAGTTCCTCTAACCTAACCAACTCCCCCTTCCTTAACAAGGGAGGGGGATAAAGGGGGAGGGTTGTCAAATAGCTACCAAATACCATCTTTTGCCGAAGAAAAAAACCTTGAGGCGCAGGGTTACCAGCTTATCGCCGGCGTGGACGAGGTGGGGAGGGGTGCTCTGGCGGGTCCAGTGGTAGCGTCTGCAGTTATCTTGCCTTGCAATATAAACGCCAACTGGCTGGGCGAAGTAAGAGAAAGTAAGCAATTGACCTCAGCCAGACGCGAGTTTTTATCCCAACACATACAGGAGATAGCCATCTCAATAGGTACTGGCGTCTCCAGCCACGAAATAATAGATACCCAGGGGATAATCAAGGCAACACGGTCTGCGATGAAGCTGGCTATAGACCAGCTTTCACCACCACCGCAGTGCCTTCTCATCGACTATATGCGATTGCCTGAATCGCCATTGCATCAGAAAGGGATAAAAAAGGGGGATAGTCTATGCTTCTCTATTGCCTGTGCCTCCATTGTGGCTAAAGTAGCCCGTGACCACTTAATGGCGGAGCTTGATAAAATTTACCCTGGTTATGGATTGGCGGAGCACAAAGGCTATGGCACGAGGGAGCACCTTGCCTGCCTGCGCCGGCTGGGACCATCTCCCATCCATCGGCGGTCCTTCCAGCCACTCAAGGATTTAGTTTAAAAGATAGTTGATTAAGGGAAGTTTGGAGAAGCGAAACTTTAGTCCCCCTTGCTCAGAATGCAATAAGGAGAGTTTAAGAGGGGCGAAGCCCCTCTAACATGACCATTTCCCCCTCCCTTATCAAGGGAGGGGGATAAAGGGGGAGGGTCACCAAATAAATATTAAGGGGTGAGGTTGATAAACAACCTCTAATTCAGGAGAAATGAAACGCCGAGATACTGGTATCCTGGGAGAGAAGCTAGCCAAGGATTTCCTCAAAAAACGAGGCTATCGCATTTATGAGACTAATTACCGCTGCCCTGAAGGTGAAGTTGATATTGTCGCCAGGCATAAAGATTCCCTGGTTTTTATCGAGGTGCGGAGTAAAAGGAGCCTGGAATTCGGTAGTCCTGAAGAGTCAATCACACCGACCAAGATGGAAAGGCTAAGGGCGGTGGCTGCTCACTACCGGCAAACCCATAATAATCTGCCCTCCTTATGGCGCATTGATGTTGTCGCCGTGGAGATAGACCAGAAGGGTAAACCATTGCGAATTGAAATCATTGAAAATGCGGTAGGCGAGTGACAAAAGTCTTGAGATTGTCTAACAACCTACCTTCTCTTTTAATAAGAGAGGTGATAGGGGAGAGTTGAAGAGCACCGAAGCCCCAAATAGGCTTGTAGGGAGTCTTAGAGGGGCGAAGCCCCTCTAAGATTACCGATACACAATTGGCAAAGCTTATTCAACTTTACGGCGGAAGCCGAAGCGCCAGACGAGTATGCCGACTACTATAGCCGTGGCAGCACCAATGCCACCGATTAGCCACCAGTTAACTTCTGGTGCTGGTACCGGTGTAGGTGCTGGAACTGGTGCCGGTGGTGGTGCTGGAGGTGTAGGTGGTGGTGCCGGCGTAGGTGCTGGTGGTGGAGCCGGGGCTGGTGGTGGAGGGGCCTCGGCTACTTCTGCCGGGGCTGGTGGTGGAGCCGGGGCTGGTGGTGGAGCCGGCTTGACTGTAAATGTACCTGATAGACCATCGACATTTACCGTATAGCTTCCAGCAGCGTCTTGAGTTGTGGTGAAGGTTACCTTTCGGCTAGATTGACCAGCCAAACTTGCTTGCTTGGTTTCTACCACTACATTATCTATCTCGAGAGTTACTTCGTAGCTACCAATGAGGTCACCAGTGTTGGTGACCGTGACGCTGATGCTTACGCTTTCCCCGATATTGACCTCAGTAGGAGATACGGTCAGGTCTCTGGTAGTAAAAGCAGCCGGACGAGTGTGAGAGATGGCAGTGAAGGCGGTAAAGTGACTTACAGGAGCGCTGACAGTATCTGTTACCGGGTCGACGGTGGAAACCAGATCAACCCATTTATCTATCTCCTCATCAAATGTAGCAATGACCAAATGATTTTCAGCAACGCCCTCAGGTATATCATCCGGGTCATAGGCTAGTGTAATGGTTATTGGTGGGTCAAATGTGGCTCCGTCTGGCCTAAGGTCATAAACTCGACCGAGAATGACACTCGGTGGTGGAGCCAGTGGCGCTCTCATCCAGACCATGATTACCCCGGCTAGGGGATCACCCAACCTGTTTAAAGCCTTTGTGCCCATATTTATCGTTAGCCGGCATAGCCCGTCATCTGATTCGGCAGTGGCATCTTGGGTGAATACTCCATGCTGGTCAGTCTTGCCTCCGAACCAGGTGTAGGTAGGATGTGCCGGTGTGCCAGCTGCCCCGGCATCCCCACCACCACCACCATAGCCGCCTTGGGCATAACAAAGTGTAGCCGGTAAGGCAAACCACAATGAACTAGCCATTACTAATACCAGAGCAAACATCGCTATCTTAAAATAACTCTTGTTCTTCATATTTCATTCCTCCTAACTTTACTAAAATCACACTATTTTACATTGTAAATTGATTGTCCTCTTTCATAGTAGTCATTAGTCATTTTGAAGGCCGGGGTCAAGCTTCATTGCCTTGTCATAGTCGGCAATAGCTTGTTCATATTGTCCCAACTCAATATGGGCCCAGCCCCGGTTGTTATAGGCGAGGGCAAGGCCAGGGTCAAGCTCTATCGCCTTGGTGCAGTCAGCAACACCTTGTTCATATTGTCCTAACCGTATGTAGGCCAAGCCCCGGTTGGTGTAGGCGAGGGCAAGGTCAGGGTCAAGCTCTATCGCTTCATCACAGTCGGCAATAGCTTGTTCATATTGTTCTAACTCGATATAGGCCCAGCCCCGGTTGTTATAGGCGATGGCAAGACCAGGGTCAAGCTCTATCGCCTTGTTGAAAGCTACTATTGCTTTGTCGTATTCCCCTTTGTTATTGTGGGCAAGGCCCTCATTGTTGGCGGCAATAGCTGTATCCTCGGTCGGTGAGGCAAACCAAATTGCGGCACCAACTACTATTACCAGAATAACTGCCATTGCTCCTCTGGCAAAGTTCTTAAGGGGTATTGGTAGCTTAGGCACAGCCGCATTCTTTTCACTCGGAGCCCTGAGTTTTTTCTGAGTGCGTTCCGACCTTAAGAGTTGTAATGCCTTTCGATTCTTCAGTATTTGGGCTATGTCAGGCGGGATCCTCCCGGCTAGAGTGATTAACTCATCTTTGTCGGCATTTAAGGCCTCAGTCAGTTGTAGTATTACCCTCTCGCTGGGAGGCGGTAATACTCCGTTTTCAATTTTGCTAAGGTAAGTGAAGTCAATATTGACTCTATCAGCAAGCTCGCGCTGTGTCAGGCGAGCCTGAATTCGTAACTCTCTTAACCTTACTCCAAATTCTCTAGCTTCTGTCATATGCCCTCAAGCTTAAAGATAGTGTATTTTAATCTATGTTGAGTAAAAAATCAAGTAGTTTTATAAATTAAATCATTGAAAAATTGTTAAATTAGTGTAAAAAATGTTGAGTTATATTGGAGTTGAGCTGTGATAAATATAACCGTTTCCCCTTCCCCTTACCAAATGATAAGACCCTAACGGGTGAGGTCAATAAACAATAAAGCTTCCTTTATTCGATAAGCCGACTGTGCTAGAATTAACCTGAGGCATTGAAGACGTGGCTGAATTATCAAGTCAGACATTGCGCATTATTGATGCCAACCTCAATCGTATTGGCGAGGGGCTTCGTGTCCTTGAGGACATCGCCCGCCTGCTGCTTGATGATGCTGACTTAAGCCAGCAGCTCAAGGATATGCGGCACGAGATGGTAAAAGTCGACTTATCACTTGAACAGCAATTTCTCCAGGCAAGAAACTCGGAAGGTGATGTTGGCATTTACCTTGAAGCATCTAACCAGAAAAAGTATAAAGAATTCTCGACAACAGTGGTGGCTAATGCCCGAAGAGTCCAGGAAGCAATGAGAGTCTTGGAAGAACTGGCCAAAAATCCGGGTGTACCCTTGGAATCGGATAAATTCAAACGGGCTCGGTTCGCTCTCTATACGGTAGAAAAAGAATTATTCTCCAAATTGATGCAGTGGGATAAGGCAAAAGGTGACTAAATTGACTGAAAATCTGGACTCAATTGCGGAGCAGATACGGTTAAGCCTCTCGGCTAAAGATGCCGCCAAGGAGAAGGTACTACCCTTATGCCGTGACGCAATTCGGCACTGCAGCCAGGCTATCCGTGCCGTGCATCGGCAGGAGTTTGACCAGGCTAGAGAATCGCTCCAATCAGCCCGTAAACTTCTTGTTGAGGCAGAACAAGCCGTCGCGGCTCATAAGGAGTTTAGCCACAGTGGATTTATCCGGGATGCTCAAAAGGAATTTGCTGAAGGGAGTATCACCCTCGCCCTGGTAACCGGGGAACGACTTCCTGCCCCGGATGAACTTGGTGTTGACGCCCCTGCCTACCTGAACGGACTGGGTGAAGCTGTAGGCGAGCTACGGCGTTACCTGCTGGATGGTATGAGGCAGGGTAACCTCTCCCGGAGTGAGGAGCTGTTATTGGCTATGGATGATATCTACAATGTTTTGGTTACCATGGACTTCCCTGACGCCATAACCGGTGGTCTGCGGCGCACCACCGACATGGTTCGCGGCGTCCTGGAAAGAACACGCAGCGACCTGACACTGATTATGAGGCAAAAAGACCTGGAGAATAGATTAAGAAACTTCCAACAGGAGGGTATCCGAACTGTTCAGCAAAGTGAAACTGGTCTTGATAATGCTGAGCTAGAGATTTACGAAGCTTTGCGTAACTGGAGAACCCAAAAAGCAAGTGAGGAGAACTTAGCGCCTTTTGTAATAGCTCACAATTCATGGCTAAAACAAATTATCAGGTTACACCCATCCACACCACATGATTTAATTGAGATTAAAGGTTTTGGTGAGAAGAGAGCAAGAAAGTATGGTAAGGAGATCCTCGAAATCCTTAAGAGAGGTCGATTATCAAGGGAAGATTGAAGGGGCGAAGCCCCTCTCTTATATATCCATTCCCCCTTCCCCTTATCAAGGGGAAGGGGGATAAAGGGGGATGGGGTTACCAAATAAAAAACTAAATGGAGGTGAGGTCAATAAACAATCTCTTGGATTCATAATTGACCTTTACTGGCAAAATACGCTAAACTATATAACTTGTGAGCAAAATAGTATTATATTCTTAAAAGCTAGGTAGAAGGTGGGTTGAAAAACCAACCTTTCTTTTTACTGTAAAGCGGGAATAATTCATTGGGGGTTAACTTACGGAACCAATAATTCTAAAAATACTGGTACTGGTGGCTGGAGCTCTAGCTCTGGGCTTTGTTGGTTACCTGGTAGCCAACATACTGCGTGAAAGCCCCGGTAACGAGAGGATGAGGGAGATTTCTCTTGCCATCCGGCAGGGGGCGATGGCTTTCTTGCGCCGTGAGTTCATAACCCTGGCTGTCTTCACTGTGGTATTATTTATCGTCCTTGCCGTCTTTATCGAACCTCGACCTTTAGTGGGCATAGCCTATGTCTGTGGCACTTTTACCTCAGCCCTTGCCGGCTGGTTGGGGATGAATATCGCCACCCTGGCTAACGCCAGAACCGCCAATGCCGCCATCGGCAGTTGGGCGAGAGGACTAAAAATTGCCTTCTCCAGCGGCGCGGTAATGGGCTTTTGTGTCGTTGGTTTAGGCTTACTCGGACTATCTATCATTGCCTTCGTCTGGGAGGACACTCATGTCTGGTTAGGCTTTGCCTTTGGTGCTTCTTCGGTAGCTCTGTTCCTGAGGGCTGGCGGCGGTATCTTTACCAAGAGTGCTGATGTCGGTGCTGACTTGGTCGGCAAGATAGAAAAAGGCATTCCTGAAGATGACCCCAGGAACCCGGCGGTAATTGCCGACAATGTCGGCGATAATGTCGGCGATGTCGCTGGCATGGGCTCTGACCTGTACGAGTCCTATGTCTCGGCGATAGCCGCCTCAATGGTTTTAGGGGTAATTGCCCTTGGTGTGGGAAAAGGCATGCTTTTACCACTGCTGCTTGCTGCCGCCGGCATAGTGGTTTCCATTATTGGTGTCCTCTCCGTCAGACCTAAAGACGTTGAGGCTAACTTTGAAAAGCAGGTAGCCAGGGCACACGCTACCATGAATACCGGCGTATATGTCAGTAACATCCTGATGATAATAGCCAGTTTCTTTATTATCAGGGTTTATGTGGGTGAACTGGGGCTTTTCTGGGCGCTAATAGCTGGCTTAATCTGCGGTTTCTTAATTGGACAGGTAACCGAATACTTTACCTCGGCAGAACACGGACCGGTGAAGAAAATAGCCAGGGCAGCCCAAAGCGGTGCCGCAGTTACTATTATTGAAGGTATTGCCACCGGCATGATGAGCACCGTTATACCCGTAATTCTGGTAGCCATCACTACTGTGCTCGCCTACATTTTTGGTGGACTACTGGGCATAGCTATCGCATCAATGGGTATGTTGATTAATTTGGGGATGTTATTGGCTATGGACTGCTATGGGCCGATAGCTGATAATTCGGCTGGCATTGCCCAGATGGCTGACTTGGGCAAAGAAGTGAGGGAACGCTGTGAGGCTCTGGACTCGGTAGGCAATACCACGGCTGCTTTGGGCAAGGGCTTTGCTATTGCCTCAGCCGCCTTAGCCTCCTTGGCCTGGTTAGCCACCTATTTTGCAGTAGCCAAGATTGATGTCGCCAGCCTGACCAATGTCGGTGTGATTGCCGGCGTACTGATTGGCGGCATGCTGACCTTCGTCTTCAGTGCCCTGGCGATGAGGGGTGTCGGTGAAGGTGCCTTTGCTATTGTTAATGAAGTCAGGAGACAGTTCCACGAAATTAAAGGGCTGATGGAAGGTCAAGCCAAGCCTGATTACGTAAGATGTGTTGATATCGCTACCAAAAAGGCGTTAAAGTCAATGCTGCTCCCCGGCATACTGGTACTTCTGGTGCCTCTTATCATTGGCTTTACCCTGGGACCGGAAGCAGTCGCTGGTCTGCTGATCGGGGTACTGGTAACCGGGTTCCTGATGGCCGTAATGATGGCTAACGCTGGCGGTGCCTGGGATAATGCCAAAAAATATATTGAGGCTGGTAATCTGGGTGGCAAAGGCAGCGACCCTCACAAAGCGGCGGTTATTGGCGATACCGTGGGCGACCCCTTCAAGGATACCGCTGGGCCTTCACTAAATATACTGATTAAGCTGGTTGGTAAAGTTGCCGTAATCTTTGGGCCCGTCTTTGTAATGCTGGTTGCGCTGTAAACTTGCTCGGTTGACGCTTAAACTGGGCTTATGTTAGCATTAAAGCAGTTCAGCTCTTGAGAATTACCGGGGTTTTATTAACATCTCCTTTCTCATTTTATCCATATGGTTATCTATTTGTAGTATACTAGTATATCCTACTTAGGAGAAGTCATGGTGGTAGAGGAAGAGTTAGCTAGGTTATCACCCAGTAAAGACATGCTACTGGCTATCGGTGTTTTTGATGGGGTTCACCTCGGCCATAAATACCTGATTTCACAGTTAATAGAGCAGGCCAGGCAACAGAGTTTGCTTTCCGTGGTGGTAACCTTTCGCCAGCATCCTAAGGAGGTGCTGGCACCGCAGACCAAGCTTCCATTCCTGACTGACCTCGCCGAAAGAAGCAATCTTCTCAAAAATGAAGGTATTGAGGCTATCATTCCTCTATCCTTTACCGGTGAGCTAGCCCAGCTCACTGCTCGCCAGTTCGTCAGTCTGCTAAAGAAATACCTCCGAATGCGTGGTTTGATAATTGGGCCCGACTTTGCCCTGGGTCGAAATAGAGAGGGCAATGCTGATACCCTGCGCGTATTGGGACAGGAGATGGGCTTCACCGTAACTGTGGTGCCACCGGTAATGATAAACGGAGAAGCAGTAAGTAGCACAGCTATCAGGGAGGCTTTAGCCAGCGGAGATATGAAAAAGGTGCAGGGACTGGCCGGTCGCCCCTTTAGGCTTCACGGTCAGGTAGTTACCGGAACCGGTCGAGGCGTAAAACTGGGTTTCCCCACCGCCAATCTAGATATAGACCCAGAGCAGGCCGTTCCTGCCGATGGCGTCTATGCCACCTGGGTCTACATCAGTGGCAGGGCTTACCCGTCAATGACTTATATTGGTAAAAAACCCACCTTCGGTGGCAGTGAGCGTAAAGTGGAGGTTTATATCCCTGACTACCATGATGACCTGTGCGGGCATGAGCTAAAGATTGATATTATGGAGAGACTCCGTGGTGACGAGAGATTTAACACTGCGGAGGAGCTGAAGAAACAGATAGCTGAGGATGTGAAACAGGGCAAAGCTATATTAGGTTTTGGGTAGAAACAAGGTATGAAGACCAGTAAAAAAGCCGTAGAAGATATTAACCGCTTGCTAAAGCGGGGGGTAGCTGAAATCATTGTTGAGGAAGAGATGATTGAGCTGCTACGCTCCGGTAAGAAGCTGCGGCTGAAGGAGGGTTTCGACCCCAGTTTCCCAGACATTCACCTGGGTCATATGGTATCCCTCAGGAAGCTACGCCAGTTTCAGGAGCAAGACCATCAGGTAGTCCTTATTGTGGCAGATTGGACCGCTCAGATTGGTGACCCGAGCGGGGTCTCGGTTACCCGTCCGATGCTGTCTCCCGAGCAGGTGAGGGCAAACGCAGAAACCTATATGCAGCAGTTCTTCAAGATAGTGGACAAGGAAAAGACCGAGGTGAGATGGCAGAGCGAGTGGTTTGGCAAGTTTACCCTCACCGAGGTTATTCAACTCACCAGCAAGTTTACCGTAGCCCAGTTGCTGGCTAGAGATGATTTCAGTGCCCGATATAACGATGGACGACCGATTGCCCTAACCGAGTTTCTCTACCCGTTACTCCAGGCCTATGACTCAGTGGCGATACAGGCGGATGTTGAGTTTGGTGGCACTGACCAGAAGTTTAATTTCCTGGTGGGAAGAGAGCTTCAATCTATGATGGGACAGCGCCCCCAGCAGTGCTTTATGACACCTCTGCTGGTTGGCACCGACGGCAGTCAGAAGATGAGTAAGAGCCTGGGCAATTATATTGGCGTTGCTGAGCCGCCTCAAGAGATATACGGCAAGGTAATGTCTATTCCTGACAGCCTTATGATGGACTACTTTGAACTGTTGACTGATGTCCCTGACGAGGAACTGGTATTATTTAGGATGCAGCTTAGTGATAAAAACTTCAATCCGATGACACTCAAGAAACGCCTAGCTAGGGAGATTGTGAGCCAGCTCTACAGCCAAAAGGAAGCTACTGAGGCTGAAGGGCACTTTACTAAAGTGTTTCAGAAAAGGGAGATTCCTAAAGAAATAAAAGAATATCATGTTGCCCTACATGCCAGCATTGGCCTTCGGGACGTACTTGTGGAAACACTTCTGGTTAAAAGCCGCAGTGAGGCTAATAGATTAATTGGGCAAGGGGCTGTTAGCGTGGATGGTGAAAAGGAGACCAGTCCAACAGCCCCTATTAAAAGTGGCAGTATTATCAAAGTCGGTAAACGCCGCTGGGTCAGAGTAATTGACACTGATTAAAAATGCACGAACGAGATTTTTAGCAACCTATCCCCCTGACCCCCTTCCTTGGAAGGAGAGTTAAAGAGAGGCGAAGCCTCTCTTACATAACCATTTCCCCCTTCCCCTCATCAAGGGGAAGGGGGATAAAGGGGGATGGGGTTACCCAAATAAAAATCTAAAGGGGGTGAGGTTAATAAACAATCTAGAAAACGCCGCTTTATTAGGGTAATAGATACTGATACAATAAGGAAGTAAAAAGTAGTAAAGGAGAGAAATGGAAAACTTGCGTATTCCCGGACCAACCCCCTGCCCTGATGAAGTTCTTCAGGCAATGACTAAGCAGATGATAAATCACCGGGGTGAGGAATTTCAGCAGATACTGAATGATGTAACGGCTAAGCTAAAACAGCTGTTCCAGACGAAAGGCGATGTTTTTGTGCTTACCAGTTCGGGCACAGGTGGTATGGAAGCAGCTATTGTTAACATGCTGTCGCCGGGAGATAAGGTTTTATCGATATCTATTGGCCTTTTCGGCGAACGTTTCGCCAGCGTTGCCCAGCAATTTGGCGCTGAAGTAATCCCACTCCATTATGAATGGGGTAGAGCGGCTGATATAGATGATATACGTCGGGCTCTCCAGAATGAGCCAGAAATCAAAGCAGTGCTGGTCACTCATAATGAAACTTCTACCGGTGTTACCAATGACCTGGCTTCAATTTGTCCCGTGGTAAAGGAATTTGATAAACTGCTGATAGTTGATGCCATGAGCAGTTTGGGTTGCATTAACCTGCCGGTGGATGACTGGCACTGTGACGTCACCATTACCTGTTCCCAGAAGGGGTGGATGGCTCCGCCAGGTTTCGCCATGATAAGCCTGAGTCCGGAGGCATGGCAGGCGCATTCAAAAGCCAAGATGTCCCGCTTTTACTGGGATTTCACCAGAGCCAAAAGCTATCTGGAAAAGGGACAAACGCCATGGACACCAGGTGTTTCTACAGTATATGCTCTATCCACGTCACTGGGGTTGGTGCTGAAGGAAGGCTTATCTAATAGACTAGCCCGCCATGCCCGAGTTGGTAAATTTACCCGAGACGGACTAAAATCTCTGGGTTTATCCCTTTTTGCCGATGAAAATTACGCCTCCAATGCAGTTACCGCGATAGCGGCTACGAACGGACTTGATACTAAAAGGCTACTCAAAATTATGAGAGAGGAGCACCAGGTAGTACTCGGTGGCGGGCAGGGTAAATTAGATGGTAAGATATTCCGCATCGGTCACATGGGCTGGGTAACCGAGGATGATATTGAACCCGTAATATCAGCCCTGAAGGTAGCACTACCACAGGCAGGCTTTGTAAGTTGAAGTAGTGCTTTAGCTGAAAGTCAGGTATCATGGCACTGTCGGGTTTTCTGATAGTGCCATCATCCTTTGTTACTCCACTTTTCAAAATTTTCCTCTTCCCCTCATCACGGTCATAGCTTGCTCCTAGCCTCATACAAAATTGACTTGATATACTGACCAATGCTATCATAATCAAAATAGTGGTTAATCCTTTTAAGTCGGATTAACACAGGTTGAGATGTCAACGCTGAGTAAGCTTTCTGAAGAAATAACACTTTGCCAACTATGTGAAATAGCTAAATACCGAACGAAGACGGTACCCGGTGAAGGAGCGGAGGATGCTGAGATAATGTTCATTGGTGAGGCACCGGGCTGGCATGAAGACCAACAGGGGCGTCCTTTTGTGGGACCAGCGGGACAATATCTCGACCAATTATTGGCTTTAATTGGCTTAAAGCGCCAACAGGTTTACATTGCCAATGTGATTAAGTGCCGTCCAATGGAAAACCGTGACCCCCTGCCTTCTGAAATACTCAACTGCCGCAAGTGGCTGGAACGCCAGATTGAGGTAATCCAGCCTAAAATGATTGTAACCCTGGGGCGTTACTCAATGGCAATGTTTTTCCCGGGTAAGAGTATAAGTAAGATTCACGGCACAGCTCAAAAGCGGGATGATGTTGTCTACTATGCTATGTACCACCCGGCGGCGGCTCTCCACCAGCAGAGTCTCCGTCAGGCTATAGAGGCGGATATGCTTAAGATTCCAACTCTCCTAGCCGAAGTAAAAAATATAACAGAAGCCGAACCACAACCCCAACAATTAAGTATGTTTGGAGACTAAATTTATGACCAAGTCAAGATTGAAAATAATTCCCCTCGGCGGGCTAAGCGAAATCGGCAAGAACATGATAGTGATGGAATATGGGGGTGACATTATTGTCATTGATGTCGGGCTTATGTTCCCCGAGGAAGAAATGTTGGGCATTGACCTGGTGATTCCTGATATCAGCTATCTGATGGAAAGACGGGAAAGAATAAGAGGTATAGTTATCACCCATGGTCATGAAGACCATATCGGTGCCCTGCCCTTCCTGTTACCCCAGCTTAATGTCCCCGTCTATTCAACGAAACTTGCCCAGGGGCTCATTTGGGTCAAGCTCAAGGAAAGAAAGGCACTGGAAGGGGCAGAACTGAAAGTGGTGTCTCCCGGGGAGCAGATTACACTGGGAAAATTTAGAGTCGAGTTCTACCCGGTTTGTCATAGCATACCTGACTCCGTAGGCCTAATCATACACACGCCGGTTGGCATTATAGTTCATAGCGGAGATTTTAAGCTTGACTACACGCCAGTCAGTGGCAAACCAACTGACCTGTCTCGCTTGGCTCAGTTAGGGGCACAGGGGACTTTGCTCCTCCTTTCCGATTCTACCTATGCTGAACTTCCCGGCTACACTCCGTCGGAAAAGGTGGTTGGTGAAACCCTGGACCATATTATGGCTGATGCGCCAGGAAGAGTGATTGTAACCACCTTCTCTTCATTAATATCTCGCATTCAGCAGGTTATTGATGCCGCAGCTAAGTACCAGCGCCGTGTCTTTGTTGTTGGGCGTAGTATGAGCGATACGGTGCGCATGGCGCTGGAATTGGGTTACCTTAATGCTCCTGATGGTATTCTGGGTCGGCTTGATGAAATCCGTGGTATGCCTCATAACAAAATTGTTTTTATCACTACCGGAAGTCAGGGAGAGCCTACCTCAGCCTTAGTACGCATGGCTAATCGAGACCACCGCCAGGTTCATATCCAGCGTGGGGACACCATAGTTATCTCGGCAACCCCTATTCCGGGTAATGAAGCGGTAGTCAATAGAACTGTGGACAACCTGTTTAAACAAGGGGCTCAGGTGATTTACAGCAAGTTGGCACAGGTTCATGTTCACGGACATGGCAGCCAGGAAGAGCTAAAACTGCTGCTAAATCTGGTCAAGCCAAGGTTTTTTATGCCTATCCATGGTGAATATCGCCATTTGAGTCTTCATGCTAAATTAGCCCAAACAGTGGGCATTCCAAAAGACAATATATTCGTTCTGGAGGATGGTGATATTCTCGAGCTTGGCCCTCAGGCTGCCAGAAAAACTGGTAAGGTTAGTTCGGGTAATGTGTATGTAGATGGTCTGAGTGTAGGTGATATTGGCGGAGTTGTCCTCCGTAATAGAAGGATGCTGTCAAAGGATGGAATGGTAGTGGCGATTATCGCGGTTAATCGGCAGACTGGCAAGCTAGTGGGACGTCCTGACATTGTCACCCGGGGTTTTGTTGATACCAGGGAGTTCAAAGATATGATAGAGGAAAGTCGTGACTTATTAGCCCGGACCATTGACCATAGTGGTGCCCGTGCCGCTGAGTGGAGTTTTGTTAATGCTAAGGTTAGGGACGTACTGGATAAGTTTTATTACGAACGGACCAAACTCCGTCCGATGATTCTTCCCTTTATGGTTAAGGTATAGCTTTAGAGTATTTAGGCTCATCGGGTGTTATATGCCAAAGTCTAAGAGAAAAGCTTATATAAAAGAAACCTTCGGAGGTAAGACCCGCCGGAAGCCAGCGGCAGGTAATCTATTCCGCATTGTAACCTTGCCGGCAGTGCGAAATCTTATCCTGCTGGCAATAATTGTGGCAATCCTGTTCTGGCAGTGGCCGAACATTGAAGCGGCAGTGGCATGGTTGGCTGATTCGTTTGCTTGGGGACTGTTGTTCATTGCGGCTGCTATCATCACCGTAATTGTCCAGCTAAAGCGACGGAAACTATCCTCATTTATCCTTCGCGGTAATCGCTGGCTGGCTGGCGTTGCCTTCATTCTGGCTATCTGGGGAATACTGGCCTTTTTCAATCTGGGTGGTAGCTTCGGTCTAAGTATGATCAGCTATCCCGCCCCGGAAATTGTCGGTATTCTCCGCATACTGGGACTGGTTATCGTCGGTGTTATCCTGGCTGCCCCCAGGGCTTGTTTCCGGTCGATATCGGATTTCATCTTGTGGATGAGAGAACTAATCAAGAGACAGCCAGTTCCCAAATATCTCCGAAAACAGCTTGAGCCGACCTCATATGCCGAGGCTCATCCTAAGCCTCCCGTTGTAGAAAAGCCGGCTATGCCGTCGGAGATGGAAAAGCCGGTTGCGCCACCGGAGAGGGTAATTCCAAAATCTCCGTTGGTGGCACCCGAAAAGGAGATAGCCGTTTCGGGGCTTGCCCCTGCCCGGTCTCAAGAGGAGTTGCGGCAGGTGGCTCAGGAGGTGTGGAAGAAATACGGTCAATCATCTGATTTAATTATCGTTGATGGCTGGAAGCTGCCACCGATTGAAATTCTGGATGTGACCCCTGAGGTTGAGTTTGGCGAGGCGGATAATGTGCAGAGAGCCAGGATTATTGAGGATGCTCTGAACAGCTATGGTGTCGAAACTAAGGTGGTGCAGATAAACGCCGGCCCAACCGTCACCCAGTTTGGTGTGGAACCAGGTTGGGATAGAAAGTTTAAGGAAATAAGGGAAAAGGATAGAGACGGCAATATCAATGTAAGGTTGGAAGAGGTATCCAAGACAAGGGTTAAAGTGGAGAGGATTACCTCGCTGGCTAATGACCTGGCTCTGGCTCTGGCGGCACCCAGCATCAGGATTGAAGCTCCGGTACCGGGTAAATCCATGGTTGGTATTGAGGTGCCCAATACAACTTTAGGCCTGGTTAGTCTGCGCGGGGTAATAGAGAGCAGCGGTTTTCAGAAAATAGAGGCTAGGTCTAAGCTGTCGCTGGCATTGGGTAAGGGTGCCGGTGGCGAGGCGGCATCTGCCGACCTGTCCAGAATGCCCCACTTGCTTATCGCCGGGGCTACCGGCAGTGGCAAGACGGTTTGCCTGAATGCCATTATTTGCTGCCTGCTGCTGCATAATACGCCCAATGATGTCCGCTTTATTATGGTTGACCCCAAGAGGGTTGAGCTAACCCCCTACAATAGCGTACCTCATCTGGCTGCCCCGGTTATAGTTGATACCAATAAGGCTCTGAGCTCTTTACGCTGGCTCAGCCAGGAGATGGACCAGCGTTATCAGAAACTGGCTACAGCCGGAGCCCGTAATATTGAGGGTTACAATAAGAACAAGCAGGGGGAAGAGAAGCTCCCCTACATGATACTTGTCATTGATGAGCTGGCTGATTTGATGATGGCCGGCTTTGACGAAGTAGAGCGTATTCTGTGCCGGTTAGCCCAGCTTGCCCGGGCGACCGGTATTCACCTGGTGGTGGCTACTCAACGCCCGTCGGTGGATGTGGTCACCGGCTTGATTAAGGCGAACTTCCCCACCCGTATTAGCTTTGCCGTTAGCTCTCAGGTGGATTCACGCACTATCCTTGATGGCGGCGGTGCCGAAAAGCTGCTGGGTAGAGGAGATATGCTGTATATGCCCACTGAGGCGTCTAAGCCGAAGCGTCTCCAGGGGTGCTTTGTCTCTGACACTGAGGTGGAGAGGCTCGTTTATTTCTGGAATAGCCAGCAGAAGGAAGAGGCGGCTCAACTGAAAATTGAGGAGCTTGTCTCGCCTTCAGCACTTGCCAGCAGGGGAGGCTATCCCAGCGACCCGCTCCTTGAGGCTGCCCGGGAATTGGCACAGCAGCACGAGCACATCTCTACTTCTTTCCTGCAGCGGCGACTGCATATCGGTTACCCCCGAGCTGCCCGCATTATGGAACAGCTTGAGGAGGAGATGGGTGGAGAAGGGGAAGAGGGATAAACGTTACCGCGATCTGAAATTTTGTCACTTCCCCCTCAGCCTCTTCAAAATCGCGTCCATATATATCCTTGCCAGGCTTCGCCCATGCTTGCGCATTTTCTCTCGCTTTTTCTCCAAGCGCCTCTCGCGGCGTTCCTGCCTTGTCTCTGTTTCTGACCCTTTGTTGTTCATCTCTTCTCTCGGAGGGTATTGTTTAACAACCTATCCCCCTGACCCCCTTCCCTTACAAGAGAAGGATGAGTGTTTGTAAGAGAGGGGCGGAGCCCTTCTCTAAAGTCTTTTCCCCCTCTCCTTTGAAGGAGAGGGGGATAAAGGGGGTGAGGTTGGTAAATCTTCGGCAAATTCTTTCCTAAGCTCAATGATGCGGTCGCGGAGTAGTGCTGCCTTCTCAAACTCAAGGCTTCTGGCGGCGGTCTTCATCTGTGCTTCCAATTCTTTAATTAGCCGAGCTATATCTTCTTTAGCAATCGGAGCGGCAGCAACATAGGGAGTTCGGGTTTCAGCTACCGCCCGCACCCGCTCGGTGATGTCTCTGATTGCTTTTCTTATTCCCTGTGGAGTGATGCCGTGCTCTTTATTATAAACTTCCTGAATCTGGCGACGACGCTGTGTTTCTTTCATTGCCCCTGCCATAGAGTTGGTGGTGCCATCGGCATACATGATGACGTGCCCGTCTATATGGCGGGAGGCACGACCCATAGTCTGAATCAGTGCTTCCTTCGACCTCAAAAAGCCTTCTTTATCAGCATCCAGAATGGCTACCAGGCTTACCTCAGGCAGGTCAAGCCCTTCCCGAAGCAGGTTTATCCCGACCACTACATCGTAAACGCCAAGCCTGAGGTCACGCAGTATCTCTACCCTTTCCAGGGTGTCAATCTCAGAATGGAGGTAGTGGGTCTTTGTCCCCAGCTCTATCAGGTAGTCAGCCAGTTCCTCCGCCATCCTCTTGGTCAGGGTGGTTACCAGACAGCGCTCCCCTTTATCAACCCGCGTCTTGATCTGGTCAAGGAGGTCGTCAATCTGCCCCTTGGTTGGCTTAACCTCAACGCTGGGCTCAATAAGACCTGTCGGTCGCACTAGCTGCTCCACTACCTGCTGACTGTGCTCATGCTCGTAGGCTGCTGGCGTGGCTGATATGTAGGTAGCTTGATTAATATGCTGATTAAATTCCTGGAAATTAAGTGGCCGATTGTCAAGAGCCGAGGGCAGTCGGAATCCATATTCCACCAGGGTCTCCTTGCGGGAGCGGTCACCATGATACATACCACGAATCTGGGGCAGGGTCATATGCGATTCATCAATGAATAGCAGGAAGTCATCAGGAAAATAATCCAGTAATGTCCACGGCGGGCTCCCCGGGGCGCGTCCTGATAGATGGCGGGAGTAATTCTCCACCCCGGTGCAGTATCCTGTCTCCTTGAGCATTTCTATATCATAGTTGGTGCGTGCCTCCAACCTGGCTGCCTCTAATATCTTGCCCTGCTGACTCAACTCATTCAGCCTTTCTTCCAGCTCCTGCTTTATACTTTCAATAGCCAGCATCAGCTTATCATACGAGGTAACAAAGTGCTTGGCTGGATAGATATCCACCGAGTCCAGCTCGCTTAATACCTCGCCAGTCAACGGCTCTATCTTTACAATGCGCTCAATTTCATCACCGAAGAATTCAACCCTCAGCGCCAGCTCCTCATAAGCCGGCTGTATCTCTAGGGTATCACCCCGAACACGGAACTTCCCTCGGCTGAAGTCAATGTCATTACGTTCATATTGCATATCCACTAGCTGGCGAAGAAGCTTATTTCGGTTATAATTATTACCCCGCTTAAGACTACACAGGAAGCTATGGTATTCCTCAGGTGACCCCAGACCATATATGCACGACACCGAAGCCACGATAAGCACATCACGGCGCTCAAATAGGGCACGGGTCGCCGCGTGGCGCAGTTTATCAATCTCCTCATTTATATCGGTTTCCTTCTCAATATAGGTATCGGTGCGTGGAATATAAGCCTCGGGCTGGTAGTAGTCATAGTAGCTGACAAAGTATTCTACTGCGTTATTGGGGAAAAACTCCTTGAACTCGATGCAGAGCTGGGCAGCTAATGTCTTGTTATGGCTGATAACCAGAGCCGGCTTCTGCACCCTCTCAACAGCATTAGCTATGGTGAATGTCTTAC
>JAUXAC010000140.1 GCA_030615035.1 Dehalococcoidia bacterium
TGTTACACTATGTGGCTTTCCACTGCACAATTGTCTTGATGTAATGGATTGAATGTCATCCACGGATATCGGTATGATTCCCTCGATCTCTAGCTTGTTGCCCTCGACTCAGACCTTGATGCTGAGAGCCTCCAAAGCTAGCCGCTTATTCTCAAAGGTGAACTCGCTGAGGTGTTGCCTTACCACCTCACAGAACCGCTCTATAGATTCTATGTTAACCTCGGTTTCTCTTGCCTGCTCCAGCCACTGCCCGAGAAACTTCTTCTGAGTAATGGCAGCAACACAGGCTTGGTGGACAGCGTTAGGGTCTTTCCTGATATTGACAAAAATAATATTTTTTGCTACCCTTGGACAGTAGTGCTACGATGACTCTGATGAGTGAAAAAGTTCTTAGAAAACCCCACAATGTAAAGATAAATTCAGATGCTCTCCGCGAAGCTCATATAGAAGCACTGCGTTCAAAAAAGAAATTGGGGAAGTGGCTTGAGGAGGCCATAGAGGAGGAGATTGAGAGAGAACAAAAGAACCTGAAACAGAAAAGACCTGCAGCAACAGGTCTTTCTGAGGTAATTATATAATGGGTTTATTTAGTTGTTTTATTATAAAACAACTCCTAAAGATAAGTCAAGCAACAAGGCTCAGAGACCTCAACTGTGGGTGTTCTTTGAGCCCTTTCAGTTTTCTTGAGGCCATTAGGAGAGCTATTTAGTCAACGAAACTGAAGACAAGGGTTTTTGAGTTATGTAACGGGAAACACCGAAACTTGGTTGAGTTAGCCCAGGCGATGGAAATATCGCAAGACCTAATTTACAGGGTGAGAAAAGGTGAGCGTGGCATCCACGAAAGGTTCATTATTGATGCAACAAAAGCCTTTCCCGGATATAAACTTGATGACCTTTTCTATGTCTCAGAGGATTAGCTAGTGAAAAGTTCTAATAATTTGCGGCAGGGTGCTCGGGAAATCGTGGCAGGCGGTTCAAGATTCTCCCGTTCATTTCCCGTCCCGTGTAGCACCATGACCGCAATCGGGGTCAGCGCCCTGCCCCAAGGGAGGTTGATGCCTATGGAGCAAAACTTGGGAAAACTAAACTGTTACATAAGGAGAGGGTAAAAATGGAGAAAGAGAAGGTCTATTTAAGTTCTGAGCTACCAGTGGAGGAAAGGGTTGAAGATTTACTTGGGAGAATGACGCTAGAGGAAAAGATCGGCCAACTGAAGGCAAGGGGGGCATTATCTTTTCGGGGAATGCTTTTCGAGCTCTTTGAAGGATTGCTTGAAGATCAGAGGGAAAGGCTTGAGGAATTAATGATAAAGATGGTCTTTGGGGAAAGGGACATCATGGATTCCTTATCGGCTAATTCCTGGAGAAAGCACTGGAAGGAGGTAGTTGTAGAAGAGGAAAAATACGGTATAGGTCAGTTGAGCATGGCCCTCAGGCCATTTTCTCCTAAGGAAAGTGCCGAATTTGCCAATGAAATGCAAAAGTTCATCCTCGAGAAAACCCGCCTGGGGATACCGGTGATGATACACGATGAATGTCTGCATGGATGTATGGCTAAAGGTTGTACGATTTTTCCTCAATCAATAGCTCTGGCTAGCAGTTGGGATCCCCATTTAATGAGGCAGGTATCCACGGTAATTGGAAAGGAGACGAGGGCACATGGCATTCATCACTGCCTTTCACCGACCGTCAACATCACCAGGGACCCGAGATGCGGGAGGACAGAGGAGACCTATGGTGAGGACCCCTACTTGGTTTCGATTATGGCCGTCTCCTTTGTTGAAGGTGTTCAAAGCCAAAAGGTGGTAGCCACTCCCAAGCACTTTGTCGCTAACTTTGTCGGCGATGGAGGACGAGATAGCAATGAGATTCACTTTTCGAAAAGAATCCTGAGAGAAATTTATTTTCCTGCTTTTAAAGCTAGCCTTAAGGCAGGAGCCTTATCTCTTATGCCGGCCTATAACTCCAT
>JAUXAC010000181.1 GCA_030615035.1 Dehalococcoidia bacterium
ATTTTTGATTTTCGCGAATTTCTGGTCGTCAAAATACGCCACAGTGAGAATCGCATGGTAGCCGAGGATCTTCGCTTCAGGACCAGGATCGTGAATTACTCCGTCCTTGCCGACTTCGAACCAGCTCTCGTGAACTGCGACACCAGTTGCCACGGGTCCCGTCTCGTGCAGTCCTCGTTTGATCAATCGGATATCCTTTTTCGGGATGACCAGGCTGCGGTATCTCTCAATTCTATATTCGTAAGCGTCCAGTGCAGCCTTTTCGTCTGGCTGACCCTTCTCACCTGGCACATACGGCCAGAATCTCTCTCTACAAATCCCGTACTTTGCCAATGCTTTCATTATTCCACGAATGCTTGTCCCCTCATAATCCTCGCCTGGCCATTCATCCAACTGCTTAGCCCATTCATAAATCCACCTGGGGGAGAAATGAAACTTCGTGCCGTGCTGCTTCCATTCCTGAAACTCTTTGAGACCGGCTCCCATGAAACCTGCACAAGTGCCTTCATTTCCCTGGTTCTTAGCTTCCGTTACCTGTTCTGTCCAGTCAACCTTTTTGGGAAGATCGTACAGCGGAGTAGGTAGAAGCAGGTCCCGTTCATCTGGTGGTTCAGGTCTGTAACCAAGTACGAATTTCATAATATCACCTCTGGTTGAGTTATGGCGTTACATCCTTAAAGTCAGCCGCCTCGAATGAGATCGTGGCATTGGCTAGATTTAAGGCGGTGATTTTGTGAACCCTGAAATATTTCGTTGTGTAATCGAAGAATGCGTTGGTGATGCGGATGATATCCCCGATTTCTGTGATCATGCCCATCATAAAGGAAGTAAAAGTGATAACCTCAAGAGGGTTCTTGAAAATCAGGATACGGCGGTCCGCATAGCTGGTGGCGCTGGCGAGCGTTGCGTGCCAGACCACAGTGCCGTCAACCACTTCCGAGCATAGCCCGAACCCATTTGGTGGTGGCTGCTGAGACGTTGCGTCTTCCTTGAGGTAAAAGCCTGCGAACTCTAGAGGCTTGTCCTCAACTAGACGAACCTCATCAACATAAAATGTGGAAGAAGGGTCATTATTAGACTCAAGAAAAAGGCGGGAAGTTGTTGATTCAGCGATAAAAGTGAAGCTTAATTCTACCCACTCTGCAAGAGTAGCTGGGTCTGAAATCCCTGTCGGTTTTGCAGAAACAAACCACTTACGGGTGCCAGCAGGCGCAGAGAGAACGCCAGCGATAGCTGAAGGCCAGGAGCCAGCATAAGCTAATGCATGCCGATACCAATTTACCCCAGCCCAGTACCTTGGGTTAATATTTGCTTGCGGAACCCAGGCGCAGATCAAATATGTCGTGCCATTGGTAATGGAAACTGGACTCGAAAACTTGAAAGGAATCCATTCATCTGATAAGTTGGCTGGAAGAGATTTTTCTTCCGTGCCGCGAAGATAGTCGCCAGCGCCATCACCAGTGCGT
>JAUXAC010000082.1 GCA_030615035.1 Dehalococcoidia bacterium
TGTGCTGGAAAGCATAAAAAGGAGCCTTGCCAGGACCAGGAAGGGGGACAAGGTCCTGATAACCGGCGTAGGGAACTCCTCTGGGGTGGGGAATTCCCCCAAGGAACTGAAGGAACTGGAGAACTGGATTGACAAGCACGAGAGAAAAATGCTGAAGCAAAAGAAAAAGAGAAGGTACTGAGCCCCCGGAATGAAGGTATTTATTAAAATAATATACAAAACTGATTATGGAAGAAAAATATTTATTTGTAGTGCCTCAGAAGGCAATGATTCAAGAAGGGGACAAGTTTCTCATACTGAAACGTTCCCCTGATGCGCATACCTATCCTAATCACTGGGATTTTCCCGGAGGAAGATTAGAGTCAGGAGAAGATGTTAAAGAAGGGCTTGAAAGGGAAGTGTTTGAAGAAACCGGATTAAAGGTGAATGCCAAGAAACCGGTTTTTATTTTCAAAGAGATACTCAATGACCATTCCACTGTCTTTATTGTTCATTCATGTGAGAAGATTTCAAGTGAAGTTAAAATAAGCCATGAACATACTGACTTCAAATGGGCCACCAAGGAAGAGATACTGAAATTAAAAATAGAGAATTTTCTAAGGGCGTTTCTTGAAAATAAATAATGTACCATGCCCTCCCGAGACTCTAACCTTTAAATTTCTTGGTCACAATTAATCCTCATGACAGAAAAATGGCCCTTAGTGGAGGGCAGGTATAAACTGGGCCCAGGAGATTCCCCTGTAGCCATATGCACCATGGCAAGCCTGGATTTGGTGGACCAGATACCCAAAGAGGGAGTTGCAATAATAGGAAAGACAGTTACAGAGAACCTCGGCATTGAGAAGATTATTGAGAACATAACCGCCAACCCCAGAATCCGCTTCCTCATACTCTGCGGAAAGGTCAGTAAGGGCCACTTCGTGGGCGAGGCCATAAAGTCCCTGGTAAAGGACGGTATTGACCCAGATGGCAGGATTACAGGCGCAAGAGGGGCCATGCCTGTCCTCAGGAATGTTCCCAAAGAGAGGATAGAGCAGTTCAGGAAGCAGATAGAGCCAATAGACCTAATAGGGATTGAGGACATCCCCAGGATAACCAAGGCTGTCCAGGACTGCCTTTCCAAGAACCCGGGCCCCTACCAGCTCTCAGAAACCCCGGTCCAGACCCGAGCAGAACCCCGGGTGGAAACAATAGAGGCTCCGGAGTACGACGAGGACAAAAACTGGCAGCCCGACCCCATGGGCTTCTTCACCATCCTGGTATCCCCAGAAGGCATTTCAGTGGAGCACTACTCCGGCCAGAAGAAGCTGCTCAGGAAAATCACAGGCAAATCCGCAAAGAATATTTACAAGAAAATTTCGGATATGGGCCTTGTAAGCAGGCACGACCATGCAGCCTACCTGGGCAAGGAGCTCCAGAAGGCAGAGCTTGCCCTCCGAAGGGGTCTCCAATACGAGCAGGACAAGGATTTAAAGTTTGAATGAAATTATTAAGTGATTTTTATGGCAGAAAATTCCCAGCCCCAGAACCCCTACCAGCCCCTTGTAATAGAGGCAGCCAGCCTGGCAGAGGCCTGGGAGAAGGCTGTAAGGGCCATGATGACCCGGGGATACAACCGATTTGTGAAGGCCCCTGAATACCAGACCTGGACAAAGGACTCCCCCATGTTCATAATGGTCCGGGATGCCATGTCAGAACCCCGCCTTTCCACGAAAGCCCCAATCACACTCGACATGGCAAAGGAGTATGCCCAGAATCTAATCAATGGCATGCCCAAGGAAAAGGAGAATTCCTTTGACTACACCTACTATTCCAGGCTAAGGCACTACCCTGACTGCATGATAAGGGCAGGAATACCCGCAATAACAGATGAGCACGAGGCAAAGAAATACATCCACAGGGTCTCCCAGGGCAAATGCGTCCTGCAGAGGATAGACCAGGTTGAGAAGGCCATAGAGATATTCAAGAAGGACCCCACCAGGAGGACAGTGGTAATGCACACCTGGATACCCATGAGGGACCTGGCAAAGTTCACCCCGGAGAGAAAGGACACCTCCTCCCCCTGCGTTGTGCTAATTCATCCCCAACTCGTTGAGGATAAGCTCCACCTCAACGTGGTCATGAAAACAAACGACTTGTTCAATGCCTGGCCCGGCAATGCCTATGCCTTCACGGAATTACAGAAATACATGGCGGATAAATTGGGCGTCGCCACAGGCCATTATACCCATTTCTCAGTCGCCATGCAGGTCTATGAAGAGGTCTATGAGGCCGCGAATGCTGTCTAAACCCCAACCAAATCCCCTGGCTCCAGTATTATTTTCCCGAACCTCTCGGTGTCCTCTGTCAGTCTGGGGCATGCACAATTCACCAGACAATCCAGTTTCAGCCCCATTAATTTGTCCGGCCTTATCTCATCAAATACAAGCAGATAGGCCTTTTTGCCCTCTCTTTCCAGCCTCCCCTTCACCTTCTCAGCGGTCCTGAGCTGGAGCTGGCCGGGCTTGGTTGAGAGCAGTATCCCGAAGACCTTGCACCCCTTTGCCCATTCCCTCCTAGAGGCCCTTGCCATTTTTAATTTCTGTATTTCCTGGTCCAGATCCTCCAAAACCCCCTTCTCAAAGTCCAGGAACAGCACGGGCTTCTCCACCTTCATCCCCAGACCCAGGGGATGGAACCTGCCAGAGCCCAGGAACAAAAAGCAATCTACAAGACCCTCCAAGGGCTTGGCAGCAGAATGGTCGCACCCCAGGACCTGCCCCGGATACTTTGCTCTGGAGGGCCTTCCCAGCCGAATTTTCTTCCCCTGAGATTCCAAAAATTTTCTTGCCTTCTTTAGGGAGTCCAAAAATTGCAGGGTGGTAACTAGGCATATCTTATCATATCCCTTAAGCTTCTGTATCTCCTTCTTTAGGAGCGGGACAGGGTCAAAATCCATTCTCCATTCCTCATACAGAACAGGGATTTTGCTTTTCAGCCCGAAGTCACTATGCCCCAGATGCAGAATCAAATCCGCCCTGACCTTCCTGGCTTCCACCTCCCTCAAATCACATGCACCAAAGTATGTTTCCAGGCTTATGAAAACTTGAATCCCATTCTTCTCCAGAAGCTCAGAAAGCTCCAGAATCCTGGTCTTCAAACCCTCCGGCACCTGTATGAAGACCCTCCTTGCCTTCCTGGCCTTCACCTTCCTGAGTATGGATT
>JAUXAC010000129.1 GCA_030615035.1 Dehalococcoidia bacterium
TATACCAGGGTTGTTGGGAAGTTTAGCTATCCATACCAGAATGCTAATGAGCGTATTGTCAGTCATTAGGATTTCGTTGCGGATTTCTCTATCGTTATCCTCCCTGAAGATGCCAAGTGGGGTCAGCCGCACTATAAAAGAGCCACCCTCGGGACCGGTAACTATCAAGCGTCCCTTCCTGCCGGTGACAGCAGCTCTCTTATCGGCTGGCAGCTCCCTTAAGATGTTTTGGTGCAACAGCTTATCCTCAAGAATAAAGTTGAACACCTTCTCGGCGATTGTAGCCATCAAAGCCTCCTTATTGCAGCTTTAACTACTCTCTTAGCCATTGCTTTGTATAACTTCGTCAGCATAGTATCTCTAAGAACCAGGGGATTCACACCCTCCATGCGGCTGGCTATCTCGTCAAACTCCGAATCAATTATGCCCTGCGAGGGGGAGAGTGGCACCTCACCCAGCAAAGCAATACCGCTTTCCTCACACACAGAGCCCAGCTCTACCTTGGGCGAAATGAATGGCCAGAATTCCTTGCCAGATGGGGCAATACAATAAGCCATATTGGCAATTAGCCCGAGGACCGGCACTCGCTTTATCTTGATAAAGTCAAGTGTTCTAACCAAGTCGGCAGTAGCTATGTCAGTAGGCTGGAAAACTAGCACGACACCATAGATATCATCAGCCACAGCGTCATAAAGAGCCTGCATAAAACCGGAGCTACTTGGAGGTGAATCAAGTATAAGATAGTCGAACTCCGGCTCTGGCCATTGGACATCACGAATAAGCTCCCGCATTGCACGTATCAAGGTCGGCTCATCCCACAAAACTGCCGGGCTTTCTCCATAGTGGCTGGCTAGAGTCAGGGCGTAAAGCCCGTCAATCTCAAAGGGAATTAGTTTTGCTGCTACCGCATCCAGATCCCATTGGGGAGCCTCAGTCAGCCCCAGTGCCTTCCACAAAGTAGGCGCTACCACATCTGCGTCAAGCAAACCTACCCTGCTGCCAGCACGCTGGAGTGCTTTGCCAAGGTTCACCGTGGTGGTGGTTTTGCCGGTTCCACCTATTTAAGAGCCGACACAATTATCTTGCGACAGCTCTTCATTGGCATCACCCCCCTTCAAACAATAGGCTTGCTCAGTCTTTCTCACTAAAAAAGGAACGGGGCAAGCGATAACGCTTGCCCCGTTTTTCCTTGGATAGTTATTTGCCCCTTTATTCTAATACCCAGACCCCCCCTTGTCAATATCACAACGCTCCTATTTGTCGTGCTAACAACACCACGAGAGACTTGACTTTTAATCCGCACTAACTTATAATTCTCTTGTAAATGGGGCAAGCAATATGCTTGCCCCATTTATTAATATCGGGGAGGGGGCTATGACAGAGCCAGAAGAACAAACAGAAGAACAAACAGAGGCACAGGAAAAAAAGGAGATGAGGCTGGAGATGCGGATGGATGCCGATAGGTATCAGCGCATTAAAAAGATGGCAAGGTATGCCGCCGTCGAGGGCATAATTCCTGACGACCACCGGGGCAATATAACCGCTTGGGTCAATTATTGCTTGACCATAGGTGATGAGCTATTGACAAAACACGCACAGAAAAAGAGGGGCTTTTAAGGAGGAGTGAAATGGCAGAGGAGAAAGTCCGAATATTAAAAGTACTGGAGGCTTTATCAAGATGCACAGACCCCGCTAGGCCAACAGATATCGGGGCTGTTATTGAGGAAACGCCATTTTTCGCTGGTCATGACTTATCTGAATTGGAGAGCAAGGGCTTAGCCCAGAAGCCCGACAAGGAAAAGAATTTATACCTGATAACGGACAAGGGACGGCAGACTCTGGAGAATCCACCTGATACGTGGCTACATAAACCCCCACCACCTCCTCCTCAAGAAACTCCTCCTCAAGAAACTCCTCCTCAGAAAACTCCCCCCGGGGCTCCTCCTGAGGAACACCCTGAAACCGTCCCCTCTCAAGTGATGTGTTCAAAGCAGAAGGACGGTAGGAAATAGGGGAGGGTAGGGAATAGGTAGAGGCTTCGGAACCGAAGGAA
>JAUXAC010000153.1 GCA_030615035.1 Dehalococcoidia bacterium
TGAGATTGCTTTCTTGGGCCCCATGGTTATAGTTGAGATTGGGATTATTTATGTTTGGGCTATGCAGGGGACGCAAGCTTTTAATTGTTAAAAATAATCTTATAATATGCTATTGGGCAAGATATCAGGGAGGATAACCACGAAGGGCTTCAGCTTTGAGGCAGAGGCCAGGGTAAGGAAGCTGGACTATATCAGCATGAAGGACCCTGAGGGGAGATGGATTCTGGGCAGGATAGATTCTGTTGTAAGGTATGCTGAGAAGACCATGGCGAAAGCGGATATAATAGGCTACAGGGACACCCGGAGCTTTCTGAAGACCCCTAACACGCCCTTTTCACCAGAGACCCCCATCTTTGCGGCTGAGAAGGACTTCATAAAGAAGACCCTGGGCCTTGGCAATGAGGGGGCATATATAGGCCTGCTGGAGGGCTACAAGATAAGGGCTAATCTTCCCCTGAAGCACCTGCTTACCAAGCACGTAGCAATCCTGGCAAAGACGGGATGCGGGAAAAGCTATGTAGCGGGAATCCTTCTGGAGGAGCTTGCCGAGAAGAGCATACCGGTTGTGGTTATAGACCCGCATGGGGAATACTATTCCCTGGCCAGGAAGAACAGCAGGGATTCCGAGACCAGGTTTATGGCAAGGTTCGGGGTGGAGCCGAAATCCTACAAGGGGCAGATAAGGCTTTTCGACACCAAAGGCCTGAAGCTTGACAGCAGGGTGGGGGCGCAGGAAATCTTCCAGATGCTGCCTGCGAAGCTTTCCTCAAGCCAGAAGGGGATTCTTTACTCCGTCTTAAAGAACCTGCAGGGCAAGGCCTATACATTCAGGGATATAATAGACGAGGTTGCTGCAAGCCCCCAGCATTCCAAGTGGGGCATGATTTCCATACTGGAGGTTCTGGAGGACACAAAGCTGTTCTCAGCGAACCCCACAAACCCCAAAGAGCTTGTGAAGGAGGGCAGGGTATCCATTATAGACCTAAACGAGGCAAAGCCCGAGGTGCAGCAGATAATAGTCATGAAGATTGCACAGGAGCTCTTCCAGGCAAGGAAGAGGGGTGAAATCCCTGAATTCTTTTTAGTGATTGAGGAGGCGCATAATTTCTGCCCTGAGAGGGGATTCGGGGAGGTTGCGAGTTCCAGGATAATAAGGGACATTGCCTCAGAGGGCAGGAAGTTCGGGTTAGGGCTCTGTGTCATAACCCAGAGGCCTGCAAGGGTTGACAAGAATGTTTTGTCCCAGTGCAACACCCAGGTGATACTGAAGGTCACCAATCCCAATGACCTGAACGCCATTGTGGATTCCGTGGAGGGGGTCACCCCTGGCCTGAAGGAGGAGATAAAGGACCTGCCCATAGGAGAAGCCATAATCGTGGGGGTTACTGACAACCCTATCATGGTGGATATAAGGATAAGGAGGAGCCTGCACGGGGGGGAGCTGATTAAGCCTGATATAAAGAAGGAGCTTGGGGAGATGAGGAACCTGGTGTTTAAGCCGAAATGCAGCCTGGACGAGCTCAAGGCGGTCTTCAAGGGCATAAAGCAGGCCGCTTTGCTTAATTACCCTGTCTGGAGGGCAAGGGCGAATTATACAGGAAGGCCCCTGGAAATCTATATTGACGGGATAACAGGCGAGATGCTGATGGAGGAGGGCGGGGAGCTCAGGAGGACCAGGGGGATAAGGAATCTGCTGGACCTGAACCCCTCGAGCAGGACGCTCCTGCTCTACCTTTCG
>JAUXAC010000034.1 GCA_030615035.1 Dehalococcoidia bacterium
GTCAGCCAGGGCGTAACCGTATCCGATGGGGTGACAGCATCTGCTGGGAGGGCAAAGGATGTCAGCCAGAGTATAACCATAACCGCCACCACATCCGTCGAGTTCTCCCTTGGCCGCTCGGTAACCCAGGGCATAACCATATCCGACGGGGTGACGATAGCCGTTGAGAGGGGAAGGAGTGTCAGCCAGGGCATAACCATATCCGACGGGGTGACAGCAACCGTTGGGGTGGGAAGGAATGTCAGCCAGACACTGAGTATCACTGCCACCACATCCGCTGAGGCCTCCTTCAGCCGCCCGGTGAGCCAGGGCATAACCATATCCGACGGGGTGACAGCAGTTGTTGGGAGGGGGAGGAATATCAGCCAGACGTTGAGCCTCACTGCCACCACGTCCGCTGAGGCCTCCTTCAGCCGCTCGGTAACTCAGGGCATCACCATATCCGATGGGGTGACAGCAGCCGTTGGGAGGGCAAGGGATGTCAGCCAGACGCTAAGCCTCACCGCCACCACCTCCGCCGAGTTCTCCCTTGGCCGCTCGGTAACCCAGGGCATAACCATATCCGATGGGGTAACAGCAACTGTTGAGAGGGGGAGGAATATCAGCCAGACGCTGAGCATCACCGCCACCACGTCCGCTGAGGCCTCCTTCGGCCGCCCGGTGAGCCAGGGCATAGCTATATCCGATGGGGTGACAGCATCTGTTGGGAGGGGGAGGAATGTTGGCCAGACGCTAAGCCTCACCGCTACCACCTCCGCCGAGTTCTCCCTTGGCCGCTCGGTAAGCCAGGGCATAACCATATCCGATGGGGTGACAGCAGTTGTTGGGAGAGTAAAGGATGTCAGCCAGACACTGAGCATCACCGCCACCACATCCTCTGAGGCCTCCTTCAGCCGCTCGGTGAGCCAGGGCATAACTGTGTCCGATGGGGTGACGGCATCTGTTGGGAGGGCAAAGGATGTCAGCCAGGGCATAACCATATCCGATGGGGTGACAGCAGCCGTGGGGAGGGGGAGGAATATCAGCCAGACGCTAAGCCTCACCGCAACCACATCCGCTGAGGCCTCCTTCAGCCGCTCGGTGAGCCAGGGCATAACTATGTCCGATGGGGTAACAGCAGTTGTTGGGAGGGCAAAGGATGTCAGCCAGACGCTAAGCCTCACCGCTACCACCTCCGCCGAGTTCTCCCTTGGCCGCTCGGTGAGCCAGGGCATAACCATATCCGATGGGGTGACAGCAGTTGTTGGGAGAGTAAAGGATGTCAGCCAGACGCTAAGCCTCACTGCCACCACATCCTCTGAGGCCTCCTTCAGCCGCTCGGTAAGCCAGGGCATAGCCATGTCTGATGGGGTGACGGCATCGCCTACAACCTATATATCGGTAACCCAGGGCATAACCATATCCGATGGGGTGACGGCATCTGTTGAGAGGGGAAGGGATATTAGCCAGGCAATAAGCCTCACCGCAACCACGTCCTCTGATGCCTCCTTCAGCCGCTCGGTGAGCCAAAGCATAGCCATATCCGACGAGGGGCCAGCAGCGCCTCCAACCTATATATCAGTAACCCAGGGCATAACTATATCCGATGGGGTGACAGCAATGTTGTCGCTTGCACCCCCACCCCCACCCCCTGGAGACTCATTTAGCCACTCTATGAGCCAGGGCATAACTGTGTCCGATGGGGTGACAGCGGCCGTTGGGAGGGGAAGGAATGTCACCCAGGGCATAACTGTGTCCGATGGGGTAGCTGAACCTGAACCTCCACCTTCACCAGCTGCCCTCTCGGTGTCAAATCTCTCTATTCAGCCGACAGAGGTTCAGCCTAACGAGACAGTAGCTATCACTGTCTCAGTGGCTAATACTGGTGGTACAGAAGGGAGCTATACCGTAGGCCTAAAGATAAATGGTGTAAAGGAAGCGGAAAAGAGCGTAACTATTGCTGCTGGTAGCAGCCAGAGCGTTAGTTTTAGCATAACCAGAGAGGATGCTGGCAGCTACAATGTAGTGGTGGATGGGTTAAGCAGTAGTTTTACCGTGCTACCACCAGCACCGTCAGACAACTGGCCCCTGATTGGTGGGATTGTAGCTACAGTGGTAGTAGCGGGATTGCTTATTTTCTTCTTGGTTAGACGCAGGATTAGCCCCCTGGTCTCCACGGTCCTGCCAAAACTTCGTGCCCTTGTCGCTCTGCTGGCAGCGGCCAGACCAAAGATTGTCCCGTTCGTTAGACGCATAATTAGTTTCTTGGTCTCCACAGTCCTGCCAAAACTTCGTGCCTTTGTCGCGCTGCTAGCAGCGACCAGACCAAAGATTGCGCTGTTCATCAGACGCATAATTAGTTACATAATTAGCCGCGTGAAGCGTTGAACGCCCCTTCTGCTGGCACGAAGTCAGGATGGTCATCTGCCGAGAGGTATTTACAAAACAAGCATTCCATTATATAATGTTGCCAATAGTCCTGGCACGAAGGGCAACAGTAATGGCATAGCGCTAATGCAAAGCCAGCGCCTTTAACCAAAAAATAGCATAGAAGGGGGTGAAAAAAGCAACTTAGAAAACAGCGGAGGCATAGCAGAGGAATAATGCCTTTCAAAATCAGAAATGAAAGGAGGAAAACAGAGCGATGACTAGAAATAGACTGATGATAGGGGTGGCGGTGTTAGTCCTGCTAGGGGCAATTGCCGTCTTTGCCTTTGGGCTGCCCCCTGAAACGACGGGCGTTGACCAGGAGCGAACCGTTGAAGAGACAATTGCTGTCTCGGATCAGCCCGCCGGAGAGCCGAATGTTGGCCTGGCGCAGCCCGCTGAAGAGGCGACCACCTTCACCCTAAAGGGCTATGTGACGGTAGACGCCTACCACTATGATGCGGCAACAGGGACCTATGTCCTCTTCTACCATGATGAGAGTTCAAACGTCATCACCACCATAGGCCTGAACTTCATTGAGGAGCATCTGGGTATAGGTGGCGCGACATATGATGACCCGGCGAAGTGGATTTCGCTTTCAAACGATGGGGGCTCGTCAGCAGGGTGGACGGAACTCCCAATTGAAATTAACGCCAGCGGGATGACCAGGGCGGTTGGCACCTACACCAGCACTGGCGATGGTGTATGGACGATAGTAGCGACATTCACGGCGACGGGAGCGGTTACTGTCCAGACGACCGGTCTACAGTGGCTTGTTACACCAGTGAGCGACGGCAACCTTATGGCGGCAAACGATTTTACTTCAGTTGTACTTGCCGAATTTGACACGCTGACCATAACCTGGACGCTAACGCTCTCCGGGGCATAAATCAAGCAGTGGGCTGACAGAAGAGAACACCACCAGGCAAAAGTCAGGGGTTTCAGGGTTGAGCCGTGGAGATGGGGGTTGTTTGGAGTACTAATTGGCGCGCTTCGTCACGGCCTAGTTGCCATTAAATCAGTTAGAAGCGTCATGGTGACTCATAGTAAGTTTGTGCCGGTAATCATCCTCTATTAGGATGCACCCGCTTTAGAGGCTCTTGCAGGCTGGGGCAGGGTGCTTATGTCATAATGTGGCTAGTGAAGGGGACTAATAGCGTGGTACATCAGGCTCTACAATAATAAGAATTCCATCAATGGGTATCATATATTGGGATACTTACCGCTAGCTACCCAGATATAGGGGTTGACAATTCATATAAGAAGTAGTACCATTCCCACTACGCTAATCTTATTCATATATGAACTACTTAACTCGAGCGACAAGTAAATTGCAGTGTCGGCTCAGGAGGTTATCGGTGGATGGAACAAGGGCACTGGAACGGTTAATGATATGGTGGTAGACAGTGCCCTTTTTGCGTTGGGCTATGTAGATAATCTAAAGAGGGTAATGCCTATTGAAAAGCATAATTGAATGTGGTAAGCCATTATGCCTTAGGTCGAGGGGCGATAAGGCAATCTTAAAAGAAAGGAAGTGATTATAGAGTGAAAAAGAAATTATTTAGTGTCCTACTTGTCCTGGTGCTGGTGGCGAGCTTTAGCCTGGTCACGGCGGGGTCGGTTAATGCTGATGGTCCTCCAACAATTGATGGAGTAATAATTAGTGGCGAATGGGATGGTGCAGTAGAAATAGATGTTGCAAGTGAGATGGGTACCGTCTCTGTAATAGCCGATACAGATTACCTGTACGTGTTGTTTGATGTGGTGGATATTAATGATGCCCGCACGCAATATGTGAATGAGGTTGGGAATGACCAAATTAGCATAAACGTCAATCCTACCGATGGAGGTAGTTGGGGGTTCCCGTATGACCTCATCTTTGAGACATCTGCGCTTTCATCGACAGATGGTGGGCACCATGTCTTGCCTTGGAACCCCAAGGTGAATTCAGGAACCATTGATGGATGGGCAACAAGATGGTTTCCCAATGACGCACAAGAAACTCTCCCAACTGACTTAGAATCTGTTACTACATATTCTGATGGAAGAAGAATCACCGAGTGGAAGATACCGCTGGCTACAATAAATCCCTTACCAAGCACACTAAAAGTAGGTGGAGCGATTGATGTCGGGGACGGTAATTCGTATGTGTATCCGGTTGGCTTAAATTGGAGTGACCCGGCAACTTTTGTGGATGTCGTTGTCCCTATTCCACCTCCACCATCCACTAAAGCTGCTATCCTAAGTGGCAGTGGCGTTCCCGGCAAAGGTCTGGAGAATGCTCCCGGCCTCCAGAAGCCCTTTAACCCCAACTCAAAAGCAGCTGACCACGCTGGCAAGAAGGACTAGTAAAGTTTAAGTCCTTTTGAATTGTCGTGCACAGTAACCAGAGAGAGCCAAAAGGTCTTCAGACCACCCTATATTCCGCAGCTTTCAGGTCAGCACTCATGATGACGGTGCATAGCATTGTCCAACCGAGCCAACAAATCCTTATAGTCGAAAGGTTTGACAATATAGTCATCAGCTCCAAGCTCCATTGCTTTGGCCACTGACTCCGGCTCACCCCTGGCGCTCACGATTAGGATGGGAATATCAGGGGAACAGCGAATCTCCTGTAGAACTTCCATTCCATCGATATCACCAAGCCTCAGGTCAATGATAACCGCATCGGGGGCCTCACTGCTAAATAACTTGATTCCTTCGAGCCCCTTGGTAGCCGCTACCATCATTACATCAGGGCGATGGATTTCAAAACAAAGCCGAATAGCTTCTACAGTTGTGGAATCGTCTTCGATAAGTAAAATTTTCAACATTCACCTTCACTTAAAGTCTGGATGTCCTAGCTCACAGGCTCTTGACCCTTGACAGGCAGTGAGAAGCTGAATGTACTCCCCTTACCTAACTGGCTCTCAACCCAGATCCTGCCTCCGTGAGCTTCGACTATCTGCTTTGAAACAGCGAGCCCAAGACCCAGACCGGTAAATCTTTGCCGGTCTTGCTCTACTCGATAGTACGGTTTAAAAACCCTTGCTCGCTCTTCCTCTGACAGCCCGGTTCCGTGGTCCTCAACCTCCACTACAAGTTCACTGCCTTCAGTTCTGGCTCTCACAGTGATGCTGCTCTCTTCAGGGCTGAATTTGGTGGCATTTGACAGAAGGTTTATTAGCACCTGTTCCAGGCGAGAGCAGTCTACTTCAATTGCAGGCAAGGTCTGAGGCATATCCAGAATGATTGACTGCTTCTGCTCTTCAATTAATCGCCGATATTGCGAAGCTGTCTGTTCAAGCAAGGCTTTGATATCCAAGGGTTCAGGCTGGATGGTGAAAGTGCCGACTGCAAACCGGGACAGGTCTAGAAGTTCGTCGAGACGGGAGGCTAGCGTTTTTGCCCCGTCCAGTATGAGATCGGCCAATCTGTGTTCACGGCTCTTAGGGTAACATGCCGTAATATCTTCCATGAGCCCAGCGGACGCAATGAGAGGAGTGAGCGGCGTCCGTAACTCGTGAGCCAAGATATTCATAAAGTGACCGCGAATCTTCTGTTCCTCTTCTAACTCTTCTCGCTGTCGTTTTTCTACTTCGTAAAGCTCTCGTAGTTCTTTTTCTATCCTCTTCCGCTCAGTAATGTCTATGACGAACCCTCTCAAGCCCACGGGTTTGTTGCCATGAATAATAGGAGTACTATACATGATAGCAGGGAATGTGCTGCCATCCTTCCTTAGTGCTGCGTATTCATTACCGCCTAATTCTTCCCCGCTCAATACCTTCTGAATATTCTTCTTAGCTCTATCTCGGTCCTCAGGAACAAGCATTTGAAGGACATTCAAACCCTTATCAAAATCCTCTAAAGTATAACCAAAAGTTTGAAATCCATGACGGTTGGAGAATGTGAAATTGCCTCTTTCATCAAATTCAAATACAGTTTGCGGCAAAAAATCAGCTAACTCTCTGTACCTTTCTTCGCTCTCCCGTAATTGCTCCTCTGCCCGCTTGCGTTCGGTGATATCCAGAAGAGATGCTACGCTCTTTTTTGTTCCCGAAATGACGTCGACGCTAAGAAGGACATCTTTGACATTGTCCTTTCTGTCAATTAACTGGAACTCATATTCCTTTGGCGCGGCATCAGGCTCAGTTCTTCGCAGACGATGATACTCTTTCATCCGCTCTAAATCGTCCCTCACAACGAATTCCGCCCAACTCTTTTTACCCTCAATTTCCCTCTTGGAGTAGCCAGAGAGTTTTTCAAACTCTGTGTTTGCCAGAGAGATTGTCGTGTCTTCTTCGATGATCACTGTTGCCGTTCCAGTAGTTTCAAAGATGGTTCGATATCTGCCCTCTGACTCTTTTAGTGACTCTTCGGCCTGCTTGCGCTCGACAATTTCAGCACGCAACCGTTCGTTGACTTTTACAAGCTGCCTAGTCCGTTCCTCAACCCGTGTTTCTAATTCGCCGTGGGCCTTTTGCAGCGCCTGTTCTGCCTGCCGGCGTTGCAACGCTACCGACGCCTGCTCTATAAATGTCTCTATAAGGCTTTGTTCTCCTAACTGGACCCCCTTGCGTGTAAGGATACTGGCATTGCCAAACAGTTCTCCACTCCAGGCAAAACCCATGGCATATATGTCGCCCAAATCGAGCAGTTTTTCAATCGCACGGCAAATGGTCCTTGGTATTCTCCTGAAGGAAAATTCGTACAGGCCCCCGGGGACCTTCACTAGCTTACCACTACTAAGACCGAGCCTGGCTTCGTCGTCTATCGTGAGAAACATGCCAACAGGGTGCCTTCCCAAGAGCCTAAGAACGGTCTCCATCTTTTCACCGACCCCCGAGACTGCACGGACACAGATGCTATCAGCTGCCTCCTCGAACGAATTCACGATGATAATAGAGTTGCCAACAAGCTCCCTTAACTGTTTTCCTATGAATTCATAGATATCCTCTTCGGGCGAAAGCTCAAGAAAACCTATTGCTGTTCTGGACAAAAATGCCAGGTCACGCATATACTTCTCGGTTTCCTTCGTCTGTTTGCCTGTGGTCGCTGAGCCTTCAAATTCAACAACGCGTCGGCGGATTTCCTCCAGTTCACGTATTAGTTGTTCTTTTGTCTTATCAATATCTCTCATTCTCGTCTCCTCTAGTTGGGGTGGTTGTGTGGGGTTACTGAATCCTTTATGCTTACCACACACTTCTACTACTTGCTACAGTGTATGTCAAGTCCATTGTGAGCCGCAGAAATATTCCCAATCTATACGAAGATAAACAGAGGGGGAAAGGGTCAGAGTCCTAATTGGGCGAAATGTTTAACACCCCAATTGTGTCATATTGTGACCGCCAACTGTGAATTTGTGGTGAATAATGCCCTGATTTTAATAGGTTAATCGCTTCGCGGCGCTTCAAGAGGACACTTTGTCGTTCGCTCAAATAGTAACGACGGTTAAAACGATAGTAAAAGAAAATACATTTCTTAGTACATATGGTCAACTTATCGCCTGAAGTTAGTGCCATTGCACTTTGGGCAAGGCGGGAGTGTGTCCGTATCGTCGTCTAGAGTAACTGCTTGGCCACAATTGGTGCAGTAATATGTACCTTTCCCTAGCTTTTCTCCTGTTGTTGGCATCTTACCCCCCT
>JAUXAC010000001.1 GCA_030615035.1 Dehalococcoidia bacterium
TCAGCGAAAACACCATCAAGACACACCTGAGGCCGATAAAACTCCTTGCCACAATCCAGGAATGGCCTTTCCCCAAACTCACCATGCGAAAAGTCAGACCCGAGGACATCACCCGCACCATGTTTACCAGGGAGCAGGTAATCAGCCTGATACAGATGGGCCGGAAGCTCCTCGAGCCGAAGGAGCTTTCCTGGCTGGCCCTGGCCACAACCTACGGGCTCCGGAGAGAGGAGCTGGGCTACCCCAAGCCTCCCGAGATAACCGATGGTACAGTCCGCATTCACACCGTCAAGGGGGGGCCGCCAACAACCCACCTGATTCCGCTGGACATAGCCCCTTTCCTCAAGCACTACCAGCCCTACTCTACCGATTACATGTCTCACCGGTTTCTAAAAATACTCTATAAAACCGGGGTCAAGGTCGGCGCCGGCTACGGGTGGCACTCCATCCGCCGTGCCCTAGCCACGGAGCTGCTATTGTCTGAAGCCAGTGCCCTCAACATTACTCGCTTCATGCGGTGGTCCGAGCTCACTATTCAGAAAGACTTTGGGATGCTGGCCATCTACGCAAAGAAAGACCAGGCCAGGGTAGATAACCAGATATTCCGGATTCATCCCTTCCTGCCTTACTGGGGGACTGGGGAGGGCCAGGCGGCAGAGAAGCGGGGTAAGCTGCAGTCTCTCCTCGACCTGCTAGAGTCTGGGGAGCTGGAGGAGGGGGAAATTGAGCAGCTTATCACCATGGTGCGGACCCGAGCTACCGCTTAGAGGTTTTTAGAGAACGCGGAAATATTACTGGGAGAGGTGGCCGAGCGGATTAAGGCAGCTGTCCTGAAAACAGCCACCCGAAGGGTCGTGGGTTCGAATCCCACCCTCTCCGCCAAAGTATTTCTTAAGAAAGCGTCCTGAGGGAGAATGTTTATCAACCTCACCCCCCCCGTTATCCCCACCCCCGCTCCTTAAAAGGAGAGAGGCGGCGCCCCGCTTACCCAACTCTTACCAGAAAGGGGTATCATCGATGACACCCTCCCCCCTCTTAAAACAAAGGTAGATTATGATTCACCACCCTGGGAAATGCCCAGATTTTGATTCTGTAAGGTCTAAGCTCAGAAATTAGGGGCTCCAGTGGCACCGGTAGCTTGGGGTCCTCTTTTTTGGCTTTTTCAGCCCCCCAGTCTAACGGTTAGAAAAGTAGCGAAATTTTAACCTAGTGCCTTAGGTGCCCCCAAAATTGCCCTTTAAAATTGCCACCAAAGGGCTTGACAATTTTATCAGGCTTATGCTAGGCTTACGCTGCTATGCCATGGCCAAAGTTAGAACTAGCCTTCAAATATTTAACAGCTACCCAAGCCCGTAAGAGGTTGGGGCTTAGTCGCTACCAGTTTGACCTTCGCGTTGAACGCGGCATCTTCCCCCGACCGACACATGTTGATACTGTACAAAGGGGCGACGTTACCATGCACGTTCGCTATTTCGATGAAAACTGGGTGAGGATAGCCCGAGATATTATGGAGAGTTCGCCTAACACTAAAAAGGAGTGACCGGTTGAGGAGAGAAATGCAACTCGCAACAAGACTCTTAATCAATAAGCTGGCTGGGGAACCAGGATTCGAACCTGGCCTACACGGTCCAGAGCCGTGTGTCCTACCGCTAGACGATTCCCCAGTAACTCGTCATGACGAGTTGCCCGCCCGGGCAAGTAACGTCACAGAATTAAAATCTAGGCGTTTTTCCGAGCTGGTCAATGATATTTTACCTTCAATCGTAGCCTTGGCTACACCCCAAAAAGCAGCGGAGATTGGGCAGCTGATCCAGAGTCCGCCGTCCTACCACTAGACGATTCCCCAGCACACCAAGATTATAGCATGCAGCTATGCCGGTGGCAATAATCGGATAATTTGACATACTCAGCTTGGATGCTTATGCTAAAATTACTTTAGAAAAGGGGGCGTTCTTTGGCTGATTTAGTTGCTTTGCAGAAGACCCTTGAGGTTTCCTTTAATAACCTATCTCTACTGGAGCAGGCTATGGTTCATAGCTCCTATATTAACGAGAATCCCGGTTTTGCCCCGGTCGCTAATGAGAGGCTTGAGTTTCTGGGCGATGCTATTCTAGGCCTTATCGTTGCCGAGAAGCTATATCAGGACTTCCCCGATCTTACTGAAGGCGAGATGACCAAACTACGCTCCGCCCTAGTGCGCCGAGATACCCTGGCCGGTGTTGCCATCACTGTTAAACTTGGCAACCATCTCTACATGGGAAAGGGTGAGGAAGCGAGTGGTGGGCGAAATAAATCGGCTAACCTGGCGGGAGCTTTAGAAGCGGTGATAGCGGCGGTTTTTCTTGATGGGGGTTTGGCTATCACCAAGGATTTCGTTTTAAGGTTATTTGGTGAAGAGTTGCAGAAGGTAATTAAGCCGGATACGGGGATTGATTATAAATCGCAGTTACAGGAACTTATCCAGTCCAAATATCATTCACCACCTACCTATCGGTTGGTAGAAGCAATGGGTCCAGCCCATGACAAGAGGTTTATCGTTGAAGTAATAGCTGGCGATACTGTGTTGAGCAGGGGTTCGGGCAAGAGTAAAAAAATGGCTGAAACTGAAGCCGCCCGTTCCGCATTAGAACAACTTTCAGCTAACTTTACACAATAACCACTCTTTGTTAAACTTCAATTAGCATTACCTGTAGTTCAGTACTCAAATATAGGTGTTACTATGGGGAGACGAGATTACAGACATAGAGAACCAAAGAAATCCAAAAGGGATGCCAGGAAAATATCCCCGGTTACTATTGTGCCACCCCCAATGACTGTGGAAGTAATTAAGAAGAGTAAAAAGAAGCGAGAAGAAGCGGAGGGAGAAGAATAGCTGCTTACCAAAGGCTTCACCACACTGGGGAGTTAAAAGCTCGGGCGGAAAAAGCCAGATCAATGCTGGAAGAGTGTTGCCTCTGCCCTCGTCATTGTGGGGTTAATCGCCTGGTTGGTGAAAAAGGTAAGTGCCGTATTACTAATCAGGCTCTGGTTTCCAGCTCTGGGCCTCACTTTGGGGAGGAAGCGCCTCTGGTGGGGAGGCATGGTTCGGGGACCATCTTTTTTACCTACTGTAATCTACGCTGTGTCTTTTGCCAGAATTACACTATAAGCCAATTAGGTGAAGGAAAAGAGATAGGTAAGGAAGAACTGGCAAGGACGATGCTTTCTCTCCAGGCGATGGGCTGTCATAATATAAATCTGGTAAGTCCGACTCATGTAGTGCCTTATATACTGGAGGCTCTGGAGCTAGCGGTAAGTAGTGGACTCTATCTGCCCTTGGTATACAACACCGGCGGCTATGATGCTGTGGAGACCCTGCAGTTACTGGACGGAATTGTTGACATCTATATGCCGGATATGAAGTATTCTGATGAAAGGACTGCTGAGCAATTATCCGGGATAGAAGGCTATCCTCAAGTAAATAGGGCAGCAGTCAGGGAAATGCACCGTCAGGTGGGTGACCTCCAGTTAGATGAGCAGGGTGTTGCTCAACGCGGTCTTCTGGTGCGTCATCTGGTATTGCCTAACCGTTTGGCTGGAACTGGGGAGGTGGTGCGATTCCTTGCTCAAGAGGTATCTACTAACACCTATCTAAACATTATGGCTCAGTATCATCCCTGCCATAAGGCTTTTGATATACCGCAATTAGCCCGTCCGGTAAACAGGCAGGAATGTACTGAAGCTGTTGACTTGGCTCACCAGCAAGGCTTATACCGACTGGATAAGCAGCAAATTTCGTTACCATTGAGGCTTATCTTTGGATAGAGATTGTCTAGCAACCTATCCCCCTGCCCCCCTTCTCTTAATAAGGGAAGGGGGAATGTGGGTAGGAGAGGGGGATAAAGAGGGTGAGGTTAATAAACAATCTAGATAAATATCTGTAGAATTATAAGAGTGATGGTAATGACTGACTTGGCTTCAGTTCAGGTAATAGTTTACGGTCGTGTTCAAGGAGTCTTCTTCCGTGACTTTGTTGCCAGACGGGCTACCGAGCTAGGCCTGACTGGTTATGTACGCAACTTGCCTGATGGGAGTTTGGAAGTTCTGACCGAAGGGGAAAGAAATCAGTTAGAAAAACTGACCAGCTACCTCAAGGTGGGGCCATCCTCTGCCAGGGTGGAAAAGGTGGTAACCAGCTGGTCGGAATATACTGGTAGTTACTCCGGTTTCAGGGTAAGGTATTAGCTGGGAACTTGCCGTAGTCCATAGTACGGCTCGTTTTTAAGGAGGCGAGATAAAATCTCCTCCGAAGTGCGGTAGCTATCTCCACCACGCCGTTCGCTTAACTGCTTCCCTAGTTCTTCCAACTCAAGTGGCTGATTACCGATAGCTAGAAAAAGGCGAAACATGCTCTCTAAAATGGGTAACTGACCGGTGATAAACCCCGGAACATTGCTACAGCAATCTTTAATAGTGGCTAGAAGTTCGTCTGTTGGAATCTCTTTCCCCTCGGCAATCAACTTTTTACGGCACTCAGCGCACAGATAGCCTTGAGCCAAGGCAGAAAACGAGCGGTTATTCTGCTGATACCAGTCTAAATCAATAAACCAGCGCGGTTTTGGTTGGTCAGTACTTATTTCTTCCTCGTCCATAGAATTACCCGGTTTTTAAGTCTCAAATTCTACTTTAGCTGATTTAATCAGATTAAGATACTCAGTCTTGAGTCCCAGCGTCTCTGAGACTTCACGGTCTACCTCATAGGGCTCACCAACAAATATCTTGCCATACTCCTCAACCTCGCCCTGGGTGGGGTCATCTTTACCGGTAAGCTTCTGTCGAGCTTCTATAATCCCTAGGTCAAAGGGGAGGGTGAAATAGAGGTCAGCTATCACCTTATCAATTCCCAGACTGTGTAAAGCCCCCCAGCCACTTGGTGACTCACCATGATACTTACTGCTCGGCAGCAATGTGAGCAGGTTCATTATACTGAGACTGCCCCTCCCCTTGAAAATCTTTAGTGGAGCTAACGTTATTAAGTAGTCGCTGGACAGGATAACATTGGGCACCCAGAAAGTCGGCATAACCAGAGACTTGGGTAGGGGATTATCTACCTCCACCCAGATACAATCCTTTACATCCAGCGTCAATACCCGCGGGAAATTATAACCTAGGGCTTGATATATCGGGTAGATTGGTCCGCCCCCGGGAGTCCCTTCTAAAAGAAGAATATCGGCATCACTAACCTGCCTGATACCTTCTATTATCGCCGACAGTATATTCTGGCTGGTAGTTACCGGGTATGCTATCGGATAAGAAGCACTGGGTTTAATCAGAATACGTCGTGCCCTGGATATAACCGATGGTGCCTTAAAAACAAACTCTGAAGCCTTAAATATCACCTCTTCCTCCTCAAGAAAATGCGTAAGCTCTTTATCTTACTAACGCTCTTTAGACTAGATACCATGGCAACCAAGGTTCTAATCAGCAAGCTCTTAGTAGATTGATTTATCGGAATATAGGCATCATTAATAAACAGGTCAATATCCTCTTCTCTCTGTTGGGCGAGCAGTGTTTTCTCAATCAAATCAGTTATCTTTGGCACCTCGCCCCTTGAAAACTGTGGCACATCTACATCCAGGGGTTCGTCAGTGACTACAGCCAATAATTGCTCAGGCGGGCTTAATAATTCTTTCCCTTGTTCCTTGCGATGAACTTCAATTTTAGGGTGGTGGCTCTGCTTAAAGCCTTCGGTCAGGATAAGGTCATAGTCCCAGCAAATAAAATTAGACAGCTCTTGCGCACTCAAGTCACGCTCCAAATTTTTAATGATTGCCAGCTTGTGTGATGAACTAATGGCTGATATTTCACTACCAGCTCGGCTGAATCGCCAGCTATCCTTGCTCACCCCATCAAGCTCAAAATCCTCGCCAGAATGCTTGATAACTGCTACTCGGTAACCCCGTTGCTTAAGCTCGACAATTAAGCCTTCCAGCAAAGTTGTCTTGCCAGATTCTGACTTACCCACAATAGAAATAATTGGTTGCATACCTAATTCCTAGCTATTTACTTCCTCGTTCCAATCAAGCATCATTACTTGGACTATTTCTCCTGCTTTCACCTCTGTCTTATCCTCGGGGACAATCACCAGCCCATTGGCTAGGCTCATAGAGGTTAGCATCCCTGAACCTTGGGGACCGGTTAGGCGGGCAAAGTACTGATCATTGCGCTTTTCCACCACCGCCCGGGTGTAGGCACGACGTCCACTCTTATTTAAGATAGGTTCTTCTATTACTGCTTCTACGGTAGGTTTGGTCAAGTTCTTTTTACCCATCATCTTAAGGATAGCCGGGCGAGCAAATAGCTCAAAGGTAACCATGGAGCTAACCGGGTAACCGGGTAGGCCAAGCTGAGGTATGTTTCTGGTTGCCCCTGTCTTGTCAATTCCCTTAATCGTACCAAAGGCTAGGGGTTTCCCCGGCTTCATGCGGACTGTCCAGAAGGTAATTTCGCCCTCTTGAGCCAAGACATCCTTCACCATATCGTAGTCCCCGGCTGAGACGCCGCCAGTGGTTATCAGCATGTCAGCATCCAAGCTCTGGCGGAGTCTGGTCACCAGTGAATCCTTACTGTCCAAAGCTATCCCCAGTATTTTGGGGATGCCACCGGAGCGCTGGACTAGGGCAGCCACGCTATAAGTGTTACTATTGTAAATCTTACCCGCGGATAGCGGTTGGTTAATATCCGCAAGTTCATTTCCCGTGGCTAGAATAGCTACCACCGGGCGGCGAATAACTGTTACCTTGCTCCTGCCCAAAGAGGCTAGAACACCAACTTCGGCTGGCCTGATTACCATTCCCTTACTTAATACTTTTGAACCTTTGATAATATCTTCTCCGGCTCGCCGAATGTTCAAGCCAGTATTAGCTTTACATAAAATACCTATTTCAGTAATGGACTGTTTGTTGGAAGACTTCTTTCGTTGCGCTTCATCGGTATCTTCAAATTTAACGACACTATCAGCGCCTTTAGGTACCGGTGCCCCGGTCATAATGCGAATGGCGGTGCCTGGTTGCACCTCATGCTCGGAAATAGAACCAGCAATGACAGTGCCAGTAACGCGAAGAAATCGTGGCGACTCATTGCCGGCACCGAGGGTATCTCTTGATTGAACGGCATAGCCATCCATAGCGGCACTATCTAGTGGAGGTATATTAATACTGGAGTATATATCCTCAGCCAGGACCTGTCCCAGTAAGTCTAGAATGGGAATCTGTTCCTCTTCCAGAACATCTATGCAGCTGAGAATTTTCCCCAGAGCCTGTTCAACGCTTATCATCACTCATATCTCCTCGGCTAGTTCCCTTGCTTTTTTCATATCAGCTTTGGTATTGATGTTGAAAAAACTAAGGTGTTTGGGGTCAAACCTTTCAATCTCCTCGGCTTCTACATACCTTACTCTAACTAAGCTGAAAAGCTTGTCAACTCTCAGCTTGCCTTGCTTAATCAGCTGTTCTATAGGAGCTAAGCAGCTCTTTGTGTAAACAGCATGGAGTGGTTCAACTAGGTTGCCCACTCGTGGCGTCACGATGTCGAAATTAGTCGAAAGTTGTATCATGTAGCGCAGTAGGGCTTGGTTCAAAAAAGGCATATCTGAAGCGACGACAAAGTTATAGAATGAAATCGAAGTTACTAACCCGGTATAGATACCAACTAAAGGACCCTTGCCGGGATAAATATCGGTTACTACTCTTAACTTCGGGTAATCCATAGACTGAAGGGTTGTTAGCTCTCTAGCTGTAACTAAAATAATATCACCGCTAAGTGGACTTACACAGGATATTACCCGTTGTAGCAAGTTTTTGTTACCAACAGTTTCTAAAAACTTGTCATATCCCAGGCGTAAACTCTTGCCACCAGCAAGAATGATGCAACTCGCTTCCAAAGTTTTTAGTTCTTTAACCTCACCCCCTATATTATTTTACCACACCAGTCAATAGCCTTTATTTGGTAAGGGAAAGGGTGAGGTTTACCAGGGTACGTACTGGCACTCCGGTGGCGCCTTTAACTAGGTAGCCTCGTTCCTTTTCGCTCAGACTGGTGCCGGCGATATCCAGATGTATCCAGGGGGTGTCGTTGATGAACTCAGCCAGAAATTTAGCCCCGGTGATGGCTCCTCCGTATCTGCCGCCAATATTTTTAATGTCAGCCACATCGCTCTTGTTTTGCTCTTTATACTCATCATACATCGGCATCTGCCAGATAAGCTCTCCGGCTTCATTCCCGGCAGCAATCACCTTATCCACCAGCTCCTGATTATTACCAAAAGCACCGCTACAGACATCGCCTAGAGCCACCCTGCAGGCTCCGGTTAGGGTAGCCACATCAACTATAAATTTAGCACCAAACTTCTTAGCGTAGGCTAGAGCATCAGCTAGAATAAGCCGTCCCTCAGCATCGGTGGTGATAATCTCAATAGTCTTGCCATTCATTGCGGTTAGAATATCACCAGGTTTTAGAGCGTTGCCGCTGGGCAGGTTTTCCGTAGCGGGGACAATAGCCGTAACATTAATCTTTGGCTTAAGCTGGGCAATGGCACTTATGGCTGCCATGACCGCAGCGCCCCCGGCCATATCTCCCTTCATTTCTGCTAACCCCTCTGATGATTTTATGGAAATACCCCCAGAATCAAAGGTTATTCCTTTTCCAACCAATGCCACATTAATCTCAGCAGAATCCCCCCCTCTGTAATGGAGAACAATGAATTTTGGCGGTTGCCGACTTCCCTGGGCGACCCCTAATAGTGCTCCCATGCCTAACTCTGTCATCTGCCCCTGCTCAAGGACACTAACTTCAAGCCCGTGGCTCTCAGCTAGATTCTTTGCCATCTTCGCCATGTGGTTAGGTGTCATGTAGTTAGCTGGCTCATTGACCATATTACGGGCGAGGTTAGTTGCTTCAGCTAATACCTTACCTTTATTGCTGCCTTCTTCCAGGTGGGGTTTCGCCTCGTCACTGCCGACTATTAAGAGCTGTTTAATCTCACCAGGCTTATCATCCTCTTTAGTTATGTGCTTGCGAAATGAATAAAGACCGAGTAGGGCACCCTCGGTTACGACTTGAGCGGCATCCTCCAGCCTTATATTGTTTATCACGGCTCCCTGAGCGGTAGTAGTAATGTTGCCTATACCCTTCTGTCGCAGCCACCGGCAGGTCTCGGCTACTGCTCCTCGAATTTTATTCGGAGATAGCTCCGATTGCTTACCCAGGCCAGAAACTACCACACGAGCTGTTGGCAGTTTACCCAGACTATGCACAATGGTGATTTCATTAAGTTTGCCTTTAATCTCACCCTGGCTGATGAGTTGAGAAATGGCACCATCCAGAGCCTTATCTACCGCTGCTATGTCACCGTCAAGCCTTTCCATCCCCTCAAAAAAGTTCACTATGATAGCATCCGCCTTAATTTTTATGATGTCACCAGCTATGACCTTAATCTCCATATCTTAAATCTCCTTTCACCTATTCACTTCTCTCACGATTTTATCCAGAACAGGAGTAATATCTCTAGAAGTATCCGCAGCATAATGGTTACGACGGATTTTTTGAACTGTGGGTTGCATCTTCTGGAATACCGTCCAGTCGGCGTCGGACGCGCTTTTTGAATTCATTCCTTCCGCCCTGGCCTTGAGTCGCTCGTAGACTACATCAGGCGGTGCCTCAACGCGCACTAGAATTAACTTGACATTCAAACGGTCAGCAATATTATACAAACGCTCCCGATACTGCTCAGATAGATTTGTTGCATCTAAAATAAGGGGTATCCCTCTTCTTAGCAGTGCTTCGATCAGATGGTGAATCGCCTGAAAAAGTCGTGAACTCTCCGGCGAGCTATAAGTTGGCGAAGAAAAGAGAGTCTTACGCAGGGCATCACTTTCCAGAATAATAAATGGTAATCTCTCAGCTAGTTTACTGCCGAAGTAAGATTTTCCGGTTCCAGGCAAGCCGCTAACTACGATAAAGGCAGGCTTTACTACCGGGTCAGGAAGCTGCCCTAAGTTTTCCGACAGACGCTGCGCATCAGAAACAACCTGAGTATCTACCACACCTTGATTATAAGATGTTTTGCTCCGCTGCGCTAGGTGGTTAAAAGAATTATGTAGCTAGTTATAAGAAATTGCACTCGGGCTTACTCTCTAATTCATTCCTGAGGAGCGCTTAATTCCACCAGTTGACTCAGGACTTCCTCCATCTTCTTCAGCTCCTCTCCCCAGCCTGCCCAATCACCTGCCTTGAGATACTCCTGTGCTTTAGTATAATGCTCCTGGGCTAGCTGAGCCAGCTCAGCTATATCGGTGGGTAGCGGCATCTCAGGAGTGGGAGTGGGTGCAGTTACCGTGGGCTCTTCAGCGGGCAAGCCAGCATAAATGGCCATCAGACTCTGGGCGAGGGTTGGCTCCATAGCAATGCGGTCTCCACTGGCGACAATAACCCTCTTCAGTTCCGGCAATTGTCCCCTCTCCGCCTTGAGATAAACGGGCTCCACATAAAGAATCGATTGCTCAATAGGTATCACCAGCAGGTTGCCACGGATAACCTGGGAACCTTTCTGTCCCCACAAAGTAAGCTGACTGGAGATAGTGGGGTCTTGGTCTATTCGCGCCTCGATCTGTCTTGGTCCGTAAATTAACTTATCCTTGGGGAAGTTATAAGCGATAAGTTTGCCATACTTGTCACCATCACTGCGAGCTGCCAGCCAGGTAATCATATTGTCCTTCTGGATGGGGGTGAAGGGAAGCATCAGGATGAATTCCTCTTGCTCCTCGCCGGGCAGTCTCATTATCACGTAGTAAGGCTCCACAGGTCGTTCGGTATCAGCGTAGGTCTCAAACGGGGTTGTCCACAAGTCCTCTTTATTGTAAAAGACCCTGGGGTCTTGCATGTGATAGGTTTGGTACACTGAGGCTTGTATCTGGAAAAGGTCCTGGGGGTAGCGCAGGTGCGCCCGGAGCGACTCTGGCATTGCCTCTATCGGTGTAAACAGAGCCGGAAAGATAGCAGCGTAGGTATTGACCAGCGCATCTTCAGGGTCGATGAGGTAAAAGGTGGTCGAGCCATCATAGGCATTGATAACTACCTTAACGCTATTGCGGACGTAGTTGATTCCCCCCGGGGTGGGCTGAGAATAGGGAAACTGGGCAGAAACAGTATAGGCATCCTGTACCCAGAATAGCTCGCCATTATCAATAACAATATACGGGTCACTGTCTAGCTTAAGGAAGGGAGCGATATGCCGCACTCGCTGCTGAATGTTACGACGATAAAGAAGCTGGCTCCCTGGAGTCAGCTCCCCACTAATAAGAATGTTTATATCGCCGAGTTCCCAGGCGAAAGCCAGCTTACGGATAAAAGAACCTATCTCTATGCCGTTCTCAGCGGTATGCTTGGTATATACATTGGTATCTCCCTTGGGGTAGTCGAATTCCTCAACTCTGGTGCCGACAATAACATAATCGTTCGTCTTCTCTCCATAGTAAATCTCAGGTTGCTCTATCTCAATCTTGCCTATTGGTGGCACATCCTTGACCCATAAGTTAGGCAAGCCTTCTTCAGTGACCTCAATCGTTGGACTCATGGCGATACCATAGCCATGGGTGAACTGGAGGCGCCGATTAACCCAGGTCTGGGCTTGAGAGGGAAGCTTTTCAGGTGAGAGCTCCCTGGCGGCTAGCATTACCTGGCGGGAGTCACCGTCAATCTGGTAGCGGTCAACATCAATGTCGACAAAATCATAGTATAGCCTTATTGACTGTAGCTGGTTGTAGGTATCCTTGAGGGGGCGGTGATCCCATAACCTGATGTTATTCATAGTGGTACTATTTTGGGCGATATCCTGCTCGCTGGGAGCCAGTTCTATGGAGATATCTTTTTCTTCTATCTGGTTAAGCCCGAAGGCGAGTCGGGTGAAGTGGATATTGTGCTCAATATAGGGTCCTTCTCTGGCTAGTTCGCTGGGTTCCACCTGGAACCTCTGCACTAGTGCTGGATAGATGCTCCCAAATATAATGGCGGAGACAACCCATAGTCCTACAGGTATGATTAGCGAGTGTCTCCAGCGGCGGAGGATGGCAATCAGCAGTAGCATGCCCGATATCACGGCAACAACAATGAGAATCCGCCATGCCAACAACTGAGCATGGACATCAGTATAGCCGGCACCAAATATTACGCCACGGCGGGAGTAGAGAAGGTCAAAGATTTTGAGTCGGTAGCTCCAGGCAATGATAAAGAATATGACGGCACCCAGCACGGAGAGGTGTCCCTTGATGGCGGTGGTAAAAGCGGCGCGGCGAAAACCGATATTGAGTCCATAAATAGTAGCCGTAAAAATCAGGATGATGACCGCAGCCCATATCAGCCACCCCTGCACGAAGTGGTAGAGAGGGAGGTTGAAGGTATAGAAGGCTACATCTCTTCCAAGCAGGGGCTCAATGATGTTGAAATTGGTTGCGTTGGTGAAGCGTAAAACCGTCTCCCACTGGCCGGATGTAATCAGGCCGAAGATAAGGCTGAAAAAAATAGCTACCGCTAATATGCCCATGTCCAGCACACGGCGCACTACCACTATTCCTTGGCCAATGGAGATGTTATCTCCGCTTACTGGAGACAGTCGTCGTGCTAGGAAGAGATTAGATACCAGTAGGGCAAAGAAGGCGAAGGCACCGACAGCGAAAAGCCATAATCTTGTGGTGAGGATGGTGGTATAGATACTGCTGAACCCTAGGCTATTGAACCAGAGCCACTCGGTGTAAATGCCTTTACCTATGGCGGCAATGATGAAAAGAAATACCAGCGCACCAATGACGATAAGCCACCATCGGATAGGTCTGTATCCGTTTTTACTTTTCGGGGACTTGGAGTTTTCCTTTCCCCATAACTTATCCAGGTTGCTAAAATAACTCATACTATTAATTCCCGGTTATTATCAGGGTATAACACGAAGGGATGTCCTGTCAAAGGGAGAAGGGAGATAAAGGGGGATGGGGTTGATAAGTACTCTCATTGTGCTTATAACTGCCAAAAGCTGGTTAATTGCTCAAAGTCAATCATGCCACTTTCAGCTATATTCTCTATCTCGATACCAGCCTCAACGGCGGCGGCCACCGGATTCAGTCCGCCGAGTAACACCATGCCAACTCTATTCAGGCCTATCGCAATTTGACAGATTGGCTCGCTGGTGTTGCCCAAGGCATAAACTCCACCGATGCCAGCCTCTTTGAGCGAGCTGATTACTTCTCGGGCAATTGACCGGGATGGAGCCGGCATTTCACGGAAATTAGCCAGTATCTTGCCGTTGCCAGTTCTAGCTGCTTCGCCGGTGCTGGTCATCTTGGCGCGGATGTATTGCTCAGATGGATCCAGGGAAGTACCATCGTAGTTAATTATGGCTGTAAAGCGTCTTGGTTTTGACTCTCTAACTTCAAGCACCCCGCCAAATCTGGATTCAATAGGGATACCTGCCTTTAGCAATATTCCATTTATGACTACGCTGCACACTGTAGCCAACCCAATTTTACCTCTTGGGACAACTACAGAACCAAGTTTTTCTCCTTCAGACGCCGTGGCGACGAGCTCAGTGACACACAATCCGGCTTTAAAGGCATCACTCATTGCGACTACCGCTTTCTGGAAATTATCCTTGTCAATGAACGAGGTATTTATGGGAAGCTGGCCAGTGCGTTTTTGGGGGTCAAAAGTGGTGTTGAAGGCCAACAACTCGAGCCTCTCGTATATGAAACCGACCTGTTCTGGTGCCAGTGCCATCCTGAGTTCCTCAAGACCTTGTGCGGTGAGCATTCTGCCATCACGACCCAGTGGCTGAGTATAACCCCGCTCATCGGTTATTCTCAGGTGGTATCTAACGGCTCTTTCGCTTAAGAAAATCCCGTGGCGCTCAAGCTCTCGGGCAATGGTGATTGACCCCAATGGCTCAGTGGACTCGCTCAAGACCTTGAGAATGGATATAATCTTTCTTTCTGTCTCAGTACCAGCCCTTTGTAACATGATAACCTCTTTTTATACAGTAAACTGCCGTTATTATAGCACTTACATATTAAATGCTGAATAAAATTGTGCATTATTTATTTGCTATTTCCGAAGATTTAACCCTCTAGAATTGCCGTTGCTTCTTCCCTATAGGCATCCATCAGGTAGGGGATGCCAGTTGCTTTAGCACATTCCTCGGTAAGAGACATAATTTCACGCCGGGTAATTGCGGGCACACTAAAGCATCTGGCACCTGCCATTAACTGCTGTAACCCCACTCTTATCTTTTCGCAATAACTGTAGACTCCCACAGCACCTAATGGTATGTTCTTCATTTCATCACAGCCTACTATATTCTTGACGTCTTCGTAGTTGACAAAAATTTCTTCCGGGGTTGAACCAAACTGACCGACTGTATTGGGTAACTTGCCATCCTTGAGCCACTGCTGGATATTCTTGCCAACCATACCCGGAATCATCAAAGCCCGCCCCATGCACACTGCCTTGGTAAAAGGTGTTCCAAGCGCAAGTGCCTTGAATACTCCGTCTTCACTGCTGAATCCACCGGCAAAGGCTATATCCGGTACTCGCTCGCCCCTATTAGCTAATCTTTGACAAAACTCGTAAGCTGCAGCATGCAGGTAGAGGCTTGGCATACCCCATTCTTCCATCATTCGCCAAGGGCTCATACCGGTGCCACTGGGGGCACCGTCTATAGTAAGCAGGTCGATCTTAGCTTTTGAACCCCACTTGATGGCCATAGCCAGTTCACGTAGGCCGTAGGCACCTGTTTTCAAGGTAATGCGTTTGAATCCCAGCTCCCTTAAGCGCTGAATCTCAGCGTAAAAAGCTTCTTCATCAATAAAGCCAAGGCGACTGTGGCGTTCAAATTCCGTGAGAGAGCCGTCCTTGAAGGCTGCCAGGGTGATGGGGTTTGAAGGGTCTGGGGTGATTATATATCCGCGTTTCTGGAGTTCTAAGGCTCGTTCCAGACTATCAACCTTTATCTCTCCGCCGATACATTTGGCGCCTTGCCCCCATTTTAATTCAATGGTGTCCAGACCGTGCTTTTTGCTAATGTATTCGGCAACGCCCAACCTTGTATCTTCCACATTCATCTGTATCAGAATTTCACCGTGTCCCTGATGGTAGCGTCTATAGGTTTCGATTCGGCGGTCCATATCTGGTGATGAGGCAATTTTGCCATTGGAATCAACCTCAAGCTGTGGGTCGATACCGCAAACATTTTCGCCACAGACCAGTGTAATCCCACTGAGGGCAGCGCCAATGGCAAAATGTTCCCAGTTCTTGCGGGCTATCTCTGTGGAACCCAGGGCACCGGTAAATACAGGCAGCTTCATCTTGACTTTTCTATCCCAGCCATATTCGGTCTCGGTATTTACTGCCGGGAAAATAGCCGTATCGGGATCACCAATGATGCCAGCGGGTAGTCCTTCGGCTCCTAGGGCATATCCCTGGATATTGAAGTGTGAGTAATCAATAGGATAGTCTTTGTCGCCTCCAGCAGTGATATTACCATAGGGTCCAGGATAGATGACTTCTCGACCGCGGAAAGTTGCTCTGAATATCTCGCAGTTCCCTGTACAGCTGTCAAGACAGCGGGTACAGATGCCACTCATTGGCGTAACACTTTTGGAACGATTGGCAGTTCTGGTAGCCTCATTTGAGTTTGGTCTTTGCAAATTCATTTTCACACCCCTTATTTTTATTGGCGAAAAGCGGTAGACGGCTTCCGCTTTCCATTATGTACCATGCAAAACCCTTCGTCAAGACTTTTCCTAGTTTCTTGATGAAAAAGTGTAAAAATTTCTTAAATGAATAACTGCCCTGGATTATGAAAGTTGGTAACTAGCGGAAAATAATAGTATTAATTTGCCGTATTATTCACTATTGAGAGGTTTGGTGGTTTGTTAGTTGGCGTTATACCTCGCCCAGGGCAAACTGTTGACAGCAGAGGGTAGTCCTGTTATAAGGTTATCGTAGCTGACTTGGCTTGAAACTTGCCTCTGGAAAAGCTGTGAGGGGTGACACGAGAGAGGAACTGGTGAAAAGAAGTAGGTTTAGCGGGACAATTGCAGTTTTAGCGTTGTTGCTCATTTTGGGGCTGCCAGCCTTTGCCATATCATGTGGACGGGAAGAAGCAACTGAGAAGATAGGGGTGGTCGTCAGCATACTCCCGCTGGCTGGTTTTGTGGAAAATGTGGGTGGGGAGAAGGTGAATGTTAGTGTCATGGTGTCACCGGGGGCAAGCCCTCATGTCTATGAACCAACACCGAGTCGGATAGCAGCTCTGGCTAGAGCCAGGATGTATGCCAAGGTAGGCTCTGGTGTGGAGTTTGAACTGGTCTGGATGGACAAACTCGTCGCCATCAACACGGAGATGTTGGTGGTCGATTGCTCAAAGGGGATAGAGATTCAAGAAATGACAGGCGAGCACGAACATAGGGGAATGGACCCCCACATATGGATGTCTCCGCTGAACGCCGGAATCATGGTGCGGAACATCTGCGACGGGCTGGTGCAGGTTGACCCGGACAGCAAGGCCTTTTATGAAAAAAACCGGGATGCTTATCTCCAGGAGTTAACCAGACTTGACCGGGATATTAGGGATGGCTTATCCAGAGTGACCAACCGAAGATTTATGACCTATCACCCTGCCTTTGGCTATTTTGCCAAAGAGTACAACCTTGCCATGTTGTCTATCGAGGTAGAGGGGAAGGAGCCGAGAGGCAAAGGTATAGCTCATTTGATAGAGCAGGCGAAGGAATATAACATAGAAGTTATCTTTGTCTCGCCTCAATTTAATCCACGGAGTGCCGAGGTCATTGCCAAGGCAATAGGTGGCAGGGTGGTATTTATCGATTCCCTGGCCAGAGACTATATCATGAACATGCGCCTGCTCTTGGATGAGCTGGTTCAAGCAATGAAGTAGGCAGGCTTATTAATGAGACACCTGAGCGGAGGTGATTGTATTGAGTGCCGAAATTGAAGATAGGGTGAAGTCTTCCCTGGTGGGTGGCAAGCTGCCTTGTGCGGTCGCCTTAAAGATTGCCAGGGAATTAAAGGTCAGTCCACTGGAAGTTGGCAAGACAGCCAATAAACTGTCAATTAAGATTTGTAACTGCCAGCTGGGTTGCTTCCCGTAAGTTTTTATGACTCAGACTCTTTGCTACCCAGAATGCTGGTAAAGCTACCTTATTTGCTCACCAAATAACAAATCACCCTAACCTTGACATTTCCTTTGTTGCCATTGAATTGTCAGTTAACTCAGGCAACAAACTTAATTATTCGTAGCCACCGCGTCCAAGAGCAAGGGCAATAGAGCCTAAAAGTAAAATTGCCGACAATACAAACCAGAACATCCAGGTAAGTTGAGGAGTAATTAATGGGATTACTTCCACAGCAGTAATGATACCCATCACTGCGCAGAGTCCACCAATGGCACCGGTAATTACAGTCATTATACCCATAATAGAACCTCCTTTTTGTTTATCCTATAGTCCTAGTTATTATATAATCAAAAGAGTAAAAAGTTAATTATTATGGTTTAATAAATAATAACATGAAGCTAACGAATAATCTATACTTTTATCCCGAAAAGGGAATGTTAGACTGCAATACCTATGTGATTAGGGATGAACTCAGTGTTATTATAGACCCCGGTTCCCCCCAATTTTTACCGGCACTAATCCAGGATTTGCACAAAGATGGCATTAAACCTAAAGACATTGATATTGTTACCAATACCCATCTCCATGTTGATCATTGCTGGGCAAATGAAGCCTTCAAGGAATTCTCCGGTGCCGAAATTATCATTCACCCCCTTCAGAAAAAGTTCTATCATATAACTTTTATTGAGATATCAAAATTTTTTGGTCTCCAGCCTTTAGCTTTTAAGGGAGACGGATACCTTGATGGTAGAAAGTTGGATGCTGGAGATATGGAATTTAAACTTATCCACTCTCCGGGGCATTCCCCCGATAGTATCTGCTTCTATTGCCGGAAGGATAAAATTCTGATTTGTGGAGACGTGATTTTTAACGGAAATATGGGCAGGGCTGACCTTCCCGGTGGCAATGGGGCTGAGCTTAGAAAATCTATAGAGGAGCTATCAAAGCTAGAAATTGGATATTTACTTCCTGGTCATATGGATATTGTAACTGGTGCCGAGAAAGTAAAGGATAACTTTGACTTCGTAAAAAAGAACATCCTTGGGTGGCTGTAAAGGGTAAATATAGACTGGGGAAGAGTCATGGCTCGTCTGGAAGAAGAAGTCGGGGATTTACTCCGTAAGAAAAGGCTAACTTTAGGTATGGTTGAATCAGCCACTGGAGGACTGATATCTCACCTGATAACTAATATCCCGGGCAGTTCAGACTACTATAAAGGCTCAATTACTGCCTATAGCAATGAGGTCAAGGTTAAGGTAGTTGGGGTAAAGGCGAAGACCATCAGTCAGTATGGCACTGTGAGTTCTCAGGTGGTTAAGGAGATGGCGGAAAGGGGCAGGAAGGTATTGGCTGTAGACATATGTTTGGCTGATACCGGCATTGCTGGGCCAAGTGGAGCTACTCCAGGAAAACCGGTGGGACTATTCTACCTTGGCTTATCCCATCAGGCGGGGACTTATGGCCAGAAACATGTATTTCGGGGGGAACGAGAGCAAAACAAACGAAGTACTGCCGAGGCCGCCTTAATTTGGCTAAAAGAGTATCTGATGAGCCTAAAATAGGCTGGGTAGGGGATGAAGGTGGTGTTTAAGAGGGGCGTTAGCCCCTCTTCTGCTATCTTACGCCTCTCCTTTAAATTAGCAGGTACTAAAGGAGAGTCAAAGAGAGGCGGCCTCTCTTATGTAACCATTCCCCCTTCCCCTTACCAAGGGGAAGGGGGATAAAGGGGGATGGGGTTACCAAAAACTATGATTGCCATTACTACCCATCAGTGCTATACTCTGCATACATCACCAGCTAGAAAGGAAGAGCGTATGAAAAGAGTTGACGGTCGTACTTATGATGCACTGCGATCGGTAAGAATAGTCCCCGGGTTCCAGAGCTTTGCCGAGGGCTCGGCGCTGATAGAGCTGGGGAAAACTCAGGTGTTATGCTCGGTTACCGCCGAGGAGAGGGTACCAAATTTTCTCAAGGGAAGCGGCACTGGCTGGATTACCGCCGAATATGCCATGCTACCACGGGCTACAGTTACTCGGACTCCCCGTGATTCTTCACTGGGCAGGATTGGCGGTAGAAACCAGGAAATCCAGCGCTTTATTGGGCGCTCGCTGCGGGCAGTAGCCGACCTCAATGCAATTGGAGAAAGAACCTTAGTTGTAGATTGTGATGTGATACAGGCAGATGGTGGTACCCGAACCGCAGCTGTTACCGGTGCCTATGTAGCTCTCCATAAAGCCCTCCAGACCCTGGCAAATATGGGGGTAGTATCATCTGTTCCTATAAAGAGCGCGGTAGCCGCTACCAGTGTTGGCATTGTGCATAGCTATATGCTGTTAGACCTTTGCTACGATGAAGACTGCGATGCTGCGGTTGACTTCAATGTAGTGATGACCAGCAAGGGTGAATTCGTTGAGATTCAGGGCACAGCTGAACACAAGCCTTTCTCTCGGGAAACTATTGACGAGCTACTCTCTCTTGCCGAAAAGGGAATCAGGCAACTGTTTGAAATTCAGCAAACAGCTCTGAAGGCAATGTAGATATTATTTAAGCTCTTACCTGCCCACTGCCAAAGATAATCCATTTATAGGTAGTCAGTTCTTTTAAGCCCAGCGGACCACGGGCATGGAATTTCTGGGTGCTAATGCCAACCTCAGCTCCTAAACCGAACTGACCCCCATCGGTAAACCGCGTGCTGGCATTAACGTAGACACAGGCGGCATCCACTTCATTGAGAAAGCGCATCCCTGCCTGATCTTCCTCAGTGACAATAGCCTCAGAATGCCCGGAGCCATAGTGCTCAATATGCTCCAGTGCCTCATCCAGAGAGTCCACTACTTTGACCGCTGCTACCAGCGATAAAAATTCCTTGCCCCAGTCCCCGTCCACCGCTGGCACCAGCTTCAAGCCAGAGTGAGGTTTAAGAATAGCCAGAGCCCGCTCATCGCAGTGCATTTCCACTCCAGCCTTTGCCCACTCGCCAGCCACCAGGGGTAGGTAGCGGTCAGCAACATCAATATGAACCAGCAGGGTGTCTAGGGCATTGCATACCGTTGGTCGCTGCACTTTAGCGTTATAGGCGATAGCCACCGCCTTGTTCACATTGGCGCTTTGGTCCACATAAGTATGGCAGACACCAATCCCGCCAGTAACGACTGGCATACGGGCGTTTTCTGAAACAGATTTTATCAGTCCGGCTCCGCCCCGGGGGATAATCAGGTCAATGACGTCACTCATCTGAAGCAGATGGTTGACTAGGGCTCGGTCGGTATTTTCAATAAATTGTACTGCCCCTTCTGGCACCCCAGCTCTTACCGAACCGTCTTGGGCTACTTTGGCTAGGGCGCTATTAGAGTGAATCGCTTCCTTGCCACCCCTGAGGATAATGGCGTTACCTGATTTCAGGCAGAGAGTGGAGATGTCTATCGTAACATTGGGTCGGCTTTCATAAATAGCGCCGATTACACCCAGTGGCACTCGCTTCTTACTTATCTGCAGGCCATTGGGTAGGGTGTGCATATCAAATATGTTGCCTACCGGGTCGGGCAGAGCCGCCACTGCCAGCACATCCTGGGCTATAGCCTCAAGTCGGCTGGAGTTTAGCATCAATCGGTCAAGCATGGCGGCACTCATGCCTGAAGCCTCAGCTTCCTTGTAGTCAACCTGATTGACAGCCAGTATTTCATCCTTCCTGGTTAACAGGTCCTGGCTGATATTATGCAGGGCTTTATTCTTGATATCAGTGGAAAGGTAAGCCAGGCGGTGAGCAGCTGCCTTAGCCGCTCTCCCCTTAGCTTCCAGTTCTGCAATCGCCGATTTCATATTTTTGCTCCTCAAGTTTTTAAGAGTGGCTCTGACCCTCTTTAATTCTCCCGCAAACTATGCTTGTGCTCTATTTAAGCGAGCTGGTGCCGGTAAAGTGATATATATAGCGGGGTGGGACTCCACTCACCGCCCGGTTAACCCTCTTTTTCAGGCGACATTTGCCCTTACGCTTATCCTCCAGTTTAATTATATATCCTTCTCTTTCATTAATGCGCATATAGTCGATGAGGGTAAATTCTCCCCACCAATTTGTTGCTGATTCGTCCTGTAACTGGTAGTTGACTTTCGACACCAATTTGTTATCGCTAGTTCTGTAGAGTCTGCCTATGCTCACTAAATCCTCCTAAAATAGGCTAAATTATTTCGAGGCACTATTCAAGCGGACTAAAGCCGGTAACATGATATGTGTAGCGGGCTGGAATTCCGCTCACTGCCCGGTTAACCCTCTTTTTTAGGTGACATTTGCTTTTACGCTTATCCTCTAATTCAATTATAAACCGATCACCCTCACTAAAGCGAACATTGTCGATGGGGGTAAGTTCTCCCCACCAGTTTGTTGCTGCTTCGTGATGAAACAACTGGTAGTTGACTTTCGCCACCAATTTGTTATCGCTAGTTCTGTAGAGTCTGCCTATACCCACTTAATCCTCCCGGAGTAATGCCAGATTATTCCGGTGTACTACCTCTGGCCCGTAGTCAAAACCAACTAAAGTGGCGATTTTTCTGGAGTGAGTCCCTTTGATGAGGCTAATATCACTGGAGCTATAGTTAGTCAGTCCACAGCCAAGGTGAGACCCTTCGGTATCATAGATATCAATCATATCACCACGGTCAAACTCCCCCTCAATTTGTTTGATACCGGCGGCCAGCAAGCTCCGGCTTTGCTTTCTTAGTGCCAGGGCTGCCCCGGAATCAACTACCAGCTTACCCCTGGTACAAAGACCGGAAAGCATCCAGCGCTTGCGGCTCTCCAGTTTTCCAGTTGCTGGCAAAAAACGGGTGCCTATAGCTTCACCAGCTGCCAGCCTTAAAATGATATCTGACTCCCTCCCATCAGCGATAACTACGGTTACCCCTGAACTAGTAGCTAGCTTGGCTGATTCTATCTTGGTAACCATACCTCCAATACTAAGATTGCTCGTTGTGTCTACCGCCAGGCGTTCAATATTTGTATCTATCCTGTCCACCTGCGAGATAAGTTGGGCATCGGGGTCACGGTTCGGGTCAGCAGTATATAGCCCGGCAGTATTAGTAAGCAGTAATAGCAGGTCAGCGTCAACCAGATTGGCTACCATGGCTGACAGATTGTCGTTATCACCAAACTTAAACTCATCAATCTCATCCACGGCGACCACATCGTTTTCATTGACAATGCATATTACCCCCAGTTCCAGTAAAACCAGAAGAGTATTGCGAGCATTCAGATAACCAGCCCGGTCAGAGAGGTCAGGCTTGGTAAGCAGAGCCTGAGCCACGGTAATATTATATTGACTGAACAATTGCTCGTAGACATGCATCAGGTGAATTTGCCCCACCGAAGCCAGTACCTGCTTGAAGGGGATACCTTTAATCTTTTTGGTCAAACCCAGCTTATCCCTGCCGGAGGCTATTGCCCCCGAGGAAACTACAATTAGCTCCAGACCCTGCTCATGCAGTCGTGCCACCTGGGCAATCAGGCTTGACAATATGCCCTGATTCAGGTGACCGCGGTCGTCGATGAGCAGACTGGTGCCAAATTTAGCCACTATCCGGTGGTACGGTAGAGTCGGTGAGTTTAGATTAGGTCTTTTATCTTTATCCATTTATCATCAACCCAGGTAGATTTGTTTCATTATAGCAAGCTGGAGCAAGTTGGACAAGAAGACTACCCTTCAATTACTATTATACGAGCGCGGGATGAACGGATTAAAACAACCTCAGGCTAAGCAGGTCTTACCTATTGTCTCTATTGTAACCTTTCTCGGCTTTCTCGATACTCATCTGCTGATACCGGTTATAGCTCTGTACGCCTCTGAGCTTAAGGCAAGTCCAGGGATTATCGGTCTTATCATCGGGCTTTATTCACTGACGAATACCCCAGCAAATATTTTATTTGGTCGGTTGATTGATAGGATAGGCTATAAGATTCCATTGATTGCCGGTCTGATTGGTGATACCTTGAGCATGTTTCTTTATTCCTTAAGCCGATTGCCAGTTCACCTGGTTTTGGCGCTAGGCATGGTGCTGAGAGCTAAAGAACATACTTGAGCTTGTTAAATCACTGGTGTTAGAATTTAGCAGAGGGCTGGTCGTTTCGGCGAGCCCTAAAGGTGTTTGGGGAAGAAAATGTCGTTGGACCTAACTCAATTACTAAATCTTATTGAGGAGATGCCTGACTACCGACAGCTCATCAAGGCGCTACAGCAGGACGATGAGACTAGGGTAGTGGTACTCGAAGCGGCTAAACCTTATCTTATAGCGGCTCTATACCGAAGCCGACGACTGCCTATGCTCGTAGTTACGGCACAACCAGAAAACTGTAAAAAGCTCTACGAACAACTATCAATCTGGTCTAATGCTGAGGTAAAACTTTTCCCTGAACCTGATGCTCTGCCTTATGAGCGTATTGTCCCGGATGCCGCCACTGAGCTGGAACGAGTCCAGGTACTTTCGGCGATGGCTAATTGCAATCAAAATGAGTCGACCGCAGATGCCCCTTTAGTTATTACTTCCACCTCAGCACTTATGGGGAAGATAACTTCGTATAGTGATTTCGCGTCTACCTGTCACATTGTAAGACTGGGGATGGAGATTGAGCCATTCGACCTGCTGAGACGATGGGAAACCATGGGCTACCGAATGGAAAGCGTGGTGGAGTTGCCAGGCATTATAAGCCATCGTGGTGGCATCATTGATATCTATCCTCCCACCAGTGAGCTACCTGCCAGGCTCGAGTTCTTCGGTAATACTGTGGATAGCATCCGACTCTTTGACCCGGTAAGTCAGCGCTCACTAAGGGCAGTGTCATCAATAAATATTAGCCCCGTCACTGAACTGTTAGCTCCTCTACTGAGCAGCAGAATGGAGCTAGAGAGAGTCCTTAATGGTATTGACCTGTCTGGCTGCAATCCTGAGGTTTGCCAGCAGTTCAGACAGGAAATAGTTATGATGCTTGATGGAGAGAGACCACGTGATACTCAGTTTTATGCCTCACTGTTTAATGAGGACAGTTTCCTGAATTACCTGCCCCGGAATGCTCTCCTGATACTTGACGAACCCCAGAATGTTGAACAAGCCATGGCAGAACTGGATGCTGAGGCTAATCAGATGCGATTGGAGAAGTTGGAGCGGGGTGAGTTACCGCGTAATTTCCCCCGACCATATTCCACCTGGAAAGAGCTAGAGCCAGTAATTAAAGACAGGCAGAGTCTGATGCTCACCGCCTGGGAGGTTGGGGGCAAGTCATACCGGTTAAACTTTGCTCCTGCCCCCGGCTATGCTGGGCAGCTACCATCATTCATCAAAAAGGCTAAGCAGTTCCTGGACCAAAAACGCCGACTCATACTCGTCAGTCATCAGGCAAGCCGACTTTCTGAGCTGCTTAATGAAGAGGATATCATTGCCGCACCTCTTACTGAAATCCAGCAAATACCTGCACTCGGCTCATTGACCCTGGTTCAGGGTTCACTGACTGAAGGCTGGGTTATGAATAATGACACCTGCCTGTTCACCGATGCTGAAATTTTTGGTTTTATCAAGGAGCGTCGGTTGATAAAAAGAAGGCCAGTGCCACACCACAAGCTTTTTATTGACATAACTCCGGGCGACTACGTGGTGCATGTTGAACATGGCATTGCCAGGTTTAACGGTGTTACTACTCTGAGCACTAACGGCAGCCAGAAAGAATATCTGGTTCTGCAATATGCGGCGGGTGATAGGCTCTATGTCCCCACCGACCAGATAGACCGTGTCAACCGTTACATTGGCGCTGGCGACCGTACCCCGGTGTTGAGCCGACTTGGAACTCAGGAATGGACGCGAACCAAGCAGAGAGCTAAGGAGGCGGCGGAAGACCTGGCTCAGGAGCTACTGGCTCTTTATGCTATGCGGGAAGTCGTGCCCGGCTTTGCTTTTGCCTACGATACACTGTGGCAGCAGGAGCTTGAGGCTTCCTTTCCCTATGTTGAGACTCCTGACCAGCTTGAAGCACAGACACAGGTAAAAGGGGATATGGAAAAAACCAAGCCTATGGACCGGCTGGTCTGCGGCGATGTCGGCTATGGTAAGACTGAGGTGGCGATTCGCGCCGCCTTCAAGGCAGTGATGGACAACAAGCAGGTAGCGGTGCTGGTGCCGACTACAGTGCTGGCTGAACAGCACTTTTCCACCTTCAGTCACAGACTGGATGCTTTCCCGATAAGAATTGAGGTATTGAGTCGGTTCAAGTCGCCGAAGGAACAGCAGGCTGTTCTTGAAGGGCTGGCTAATGGCAAGGTGGACATCTGCATCGGCACCCACCGCCTGCTGCAAAAAGATGTGGTCTTCAAAGATTTGGGGCTGTTAATCATTGATGAGGAGCAGCGCTTTGGCGTTGTTCATAAGGAATACCTTAAAAAGATGCGGCAGGAGGTAGATGTCCTTACCCTCAGCGCGACGCCGATACCCCGCACCCTTCACATGTCTCTGGTAGGGGTGAGAGATATGAGCACCATGGAGACCCCTCCAGAAGAACGCTTGCCTATCAAGACCTATGTTGCCGAATACAATGAGCGGCTAGTCAGAGAAGCCATACTCAGGGAGCTGGAGCGCAATGGCCAGGTCTTCTTTGTGCACAATCGGGTGCAGAGCATAGCCATGGTCGCTGACAGGCTTCGGTCCCTGGTGCCGGAGGCGGAAATTGCCATCGCTCACGGTCGGATGCCCGAAGAGGGACTGGAGAAGGTTATGGCCGACTTTACCCGCGGAAAGAGTGATATTCTGGTCTGCACCACTATTATTGAGTCGGGACTGGATATGCCCAATGTTAACACACTGATTGTTAACCAGGCGGATAAATTTGGTCTGACGCAACTGTATCAGCTGCGGGGCAGGGTGGGTCGTGGCGCTAACCTTGCCTATGCCTATTTTCTCTATGATAAGGATAAGCACCTGACGCCGACGGCGGAAAAACGACTGAGGACTATATTTGAGGCTACCGAACTGGGCGCTGGCTTTAACATTGCCATGAAAGACCTGGAAATCAGGGGCGCCGGCACTTTGCTGGGGACAAGGCAGAGCGGGTATATAACTGCCATTGGCTTCAGTCTTTACTGTCGACTGCTGGCTGACGCTGTGGAGGAGCAAAAAACCAGACTGGCTGGTATTAAAGAAGCCAAGCCACCCCGCCTGCCCACCCCCACCATAGACCTGCCCCTGACCGCCTATATACCCGAGGACTATGTGTATGATATTGACACCCGACTATCTCTCTACACGAAGCTGGTAAAATTTGAAGCACCCGAGCAGTTGGAGACTATAGCTCAGGAATTCAGCGACCGGTTCGGTGCTCTGCCTGCGGAAGTAAAGAACCTGCTCTACGCAGTGAAAATCAAGCTTTTAGCCGCCAAAGCCGGCATTGAGTCCATCTCCACCGAGGAAGGTCAAATCATAATCAGGCGATTTCAGGGTATGGGGTTTGATAGGCAGAAGCTTGAGCCTGTCTTAAAGGACGGTATAAAGGTAGGCATCACCCAGCTCCGCCTCAACCCCAAACGTCTGGGTGGGGAGTGGCAAAGAGTGCTGGAGGAGGTGGTGAGGGGGGTGTAGGGCAGTCTAAGAGGGGCGAAGCCCCTCTTTCTATATCTCCCCCCTCTCCTTTGAAGGAGAGGGGGACACCGGGGGTGAGGTAGAGACAAAGCAAGGTAATGTGGTATAATGTCTCTTAATTATGGGCAAAAAGATTAAAATCAAAGCCGGCAGTATTGAAGTAACCGCCGAGCTGAATGAGACCAAGACTGCCGGGGCAATCTGGGACGCCCTGCCTATCAAAGGTCTTGCCAGCTGCTGGGGAGACGAGATATACTTCCCCATCCCGGTTAGCCTGGAAGAGGAGGATGCGAAGGAACTGGTAAGCATGGGAGATTTAGGCTACTGGCCGTTGGGCACTGCCTTCTGCCTGTTTTTCGGCCCGACTCCTATGAGCCGTGGGCAGGAAATAAGACCTGCCAGTCCGGTTAATGTATTCGGCAGGATTACCGGCGACGCCAAGGTGCTCAAGCAGGTAGCCTCGGGAGCAGAGATTACCGTTGAGGAAGGAACATAACTTGAAAATACTCCTGGTTTATCCACAATACCCGGACACCTTCTGGAGTTTCAGGTATGCCTTAAAAATCATTTCCAAAAAGGCAGCTAACCCACCTCTGGGTTTGTTAACGGTAGCGGCGATGCTCCCCGGTGAGTGGGAGAAAAAGCTGGTGGATATGAACGTGTCCAGCCTGACCGATGATGACATCAACTGGGCTGACTATGTGTTTCTCGGTGCCATGGTGGTGCAACAGGATTCGGTGAGGGAAGTCATTGCCAGATGCAATAAACTGGGCACCAGGCTGGTTGCTGGCGGACCTCTCTTTACTACTACAGACGAAGAGTTTGACGGGGTAGACCATTTTGTGCTGGGCGAGGCTGAAGTTACACTGCCACCCTTTTTAAGAGATTTAGAGCAAGGCTGTGCCCGGCATATCTACGCCTCCAAGGCAAGACCGGATATAACCAAAACACCTGTTCCTCTCTGGTCACTTATCAACACGAAAAAATATTCATCGATGAGTGTTCAGTATTCTCGGGGCTGTCCATTTAACTGCGAGTTTTGTGACATTATCGTGCTGAACGGGCATAAGCCGCGAACCAAGGGTAAGGAACAGGTGCTGGTAGAACTGGATGCATTATACCATTTGGGGTGGCGAGAAGGCGTGTTTATTGTTGATGATAACTTCATCGGTAACAGGAGAAAACTGAAGTCAGAAATCCTGCCGGCGGTAATTGAGTGGATGAAGACGAGAAAATACCCCTTTGCCCTATCTGCAGAGGCGTCTATAAATCTGGCTGATGACGAAGAATTAATGCAATTGATGGTTGATGCCGGGTTTAACACCGTATTTGTTGGCATTGAGACTCCTAATGAAGAAAGTCTGGTTGAATGCAACAAGTCTCAGAATCAAAATCGTGATTTAGTGGCTTCGGTCAAAAAGATTCAAAACCATGGGTTTGAGGTGCAGGGAGGATTTATTGTCGGCTTTGATAGCGACCCTCTTTCCATCTTTAAGAGTCAAATCAGCTTCATTCAGAAGAGCGGAATTGTTACTGCAATGGTCGGCTTGCTGAATGCTCCCGCTGGTACCAGACTATACCAGCGTTTGAAAGAGGAAAACCGCTTGTTAGAAGGTTTTACCGGTGACAATACCGACTGCTCGCTCAACTTCATCCCGAAGATGAACTACGAAACACTCATTAATGGCTACAAGCATGTCCTGGACACAATTTACTCACCCAAGGACTTCTACGAACGGGTCAGAACGTTTCTAAAAGAGTATAGACCGCGGAGAAAGAGGTGGGATAGAATTCGGTTTGGCCATATCAGGGCATTTATCAGGTCAGTGTGGGTCTTGGGGGTCAAGGAAAGGGGTAGAAGGTATTACTGGAAGCTATTTATTTCGACCTTGCTAAAATACCCTCGGGCTTTTCCTTTATCCGTGAGTCTGGCTGTTTATGGATATCACTTCCGCAAGGTTGTTGAGAAGTACATTAAGACACCGATTGAGAATACTCTGGGAGTCCGGGCAACCGAGAAATCTGGAGGATAAAAACACTCTGAATAGACGGTGACCAAGCAACGGATCGATAGCTTAATGGTAGCGAGGGGGCTGGCGGAGAGCCGGGCTAAGGCTCAGGCTTTAATCATGGCGGGGGAGGTAGAAGTAAGGGGAAAGGAAGCAATTAAGTCGGGAACTCTGGTGTCTGAGGAGGCGGTAATTACTATACGTAAGCCGCCTCCTTTTGTTGGTCGTGGCGGGATTAAGCTTGAGCACGCCCTTGACCAGTTTCAACTTGATGTTGCCGACAAGATAGTGGTTGATATCGGGGCATCAACCGGCGGCTTTACCGATTGCCTGCTCAAGCGTGGGGCAAGCCGGGTTTACGCTGTGGATGTGGGCTATGGCCAGCTAGACTATCGCCTGAGACGGGATTCGCGAGTGGTGGTTATGGAGAGAGTGAACGCCCGTTATCCCATACCTTTACCAGAGAAAGTGGATTTGGCGACCGTAGATTTATCCTTTATTTCGGTAAAGAAGGTAATCCCGTCTGTGGCTAAACTGCTCAAGGACGAAGGTTATTTACTGGTGCTCATCAAGCCGCAATTTGAGGCTAGGAGGGAGGAGGTGGGTAAAGGGGGAGTAGTTAAGGAGTCTCTGGTTCACGCCACGGTTTTAGGGCGTTTTATTGCTTGGATAGTAGAGCATGGCTTCAAGTTGAAGGGACTGGTGGAATCACCTATCATTGGCTCTTCGGGAAATAGGGAATTTTTCACTCTATTAAAGTTGACATAACATAAATGGTGAAGAAAGCGGTTGTCTTAGAAGTAGAAGGTATAACCATTTCTGGTCAGCTTTACCTACCGATTGACAAGGCTCCGTACCCTGCTGTTTGCGTTTGTCATGGTATCCCGGCTCGTGTCCCTGACCCCGATCAGGATAGAGGCTATCCTTTGGTAGCGGAGAGGATTTGTCGGGAAGGTTTTGCGGTATTGTTTTTCAATTTTAGAGGAACCGGGGCTAGCGGTGGCAACCTTGATGTTTTGGGCTGGACCAGAGATTTGAAGGTAGTCATCGACTATTTGTGTACTTTGCCTGAGGTGGACAAGTCTCGTCTATCACTACTTGGTTTTAGTGGTGGGGCTGCTGTCTCGGTATATGTGGCATCACAGGACAGCCGAGTATCATGTGTTGCCACCTGTGCCTGCCCGGCAGAGTTTACCTTTATTACCGAGGCTGATGAGCCACGGTCTGTTATCGACCATTTTCGTAGTATTGGCGCAATTAGAGATGAAGATTTCCCCCGGTCGGCTGAGGAATGGCTTAATGACTTCAGATTGGTTCGCCCTGTTGAATATGTGGCTGGCATTGCCCCTAGACCGTTATTACTCGTGCATGGCAGCAAGGATGAGACGGTGGATATGAGCCACGCCTATAGATTATATGATAAAGCTGGGGAACCGAAACAGATGATTGTAGTGGATGGGGCCGGGCACAGGCTGCGGCAGGATGATAGGGCAATGGCTATTGTTATCGACTGGTTGAAGTCCCAGTGCCAGAGTAGATAGAGCTACAATAAGTTGACCCAAAAGTAGAAAACGGGCTATAATGAATTGGTAGGGCCAGTTGGGATAGATAAATTAAAAGGCAGGTAGATTTGCACGAGAGTTGCGGCGTTTTTGGTGTTTATGCCCCCAATGAGGATGTAGCCCGTCTTACCTTTTTTGCTCTATTTGCTCTTCAGCACCGCGGCCAGGAAAGTGCCGGTATCGCCACCGCCGATGGTAAGAAGCTCAATGTTTACGCCAGGATGGGGCTGGTATCCCAGGTCTTTAGTGAGGAATCACTGAGTCATCTCGGCGGCCATATAGCCATCGGTCATAACCGTTATTCCACCAGAGGTTCCAGTCGGGAATACAACGTTCAACCTGTTTTGGTGGGCAAGGGTGCCGATGCTATTGCTGTAGCTCACAATGGGAATATTGTTAACGCTGAGCACATTTATGAAGAACTCTGTGAGCAAGGCTATACCTTCCACACCTCTACAGATACCGAGGTTATTGCCAACCTCATCCTCGCCTCCCCGGAGAAGAACTGGGTAGACAAGATAAGGTATGCTATGCGTCGGCTTCAAGGGGCATATTCTTTGACGATTTTGACCAAAGATGCTTTGTTTGGAGTGCGTGGAACCTTGGGCGTGCGTCCCCTATGTTTGGGGAGTATTGATAATGGTTCCTTTTTTGAACGTTCAGACGTGAGCACAACCAGAAGCTGAGGGAGCTTGACAGGTCAAAGTCAGCTAGTTAAAGTGTTTATTGCTAGTTTGTGCCATAATTGCTGACGACACACACGAGGAGGTTACAGAATGCCTGGATTTTTTGCTTTGAGTATTGACTCTAAAAAGTATAAAGGTGATTTTTTAGACGACCTATTTTGGCAGACATTCTACCAGCAGCACTTGGGTGAGGATTATGCAGGGTTGGCAACCTATAATGGAGGGAAAATCCATATTCGCACTCATCGAGGACTTTTTAGACCAACCTTTAGTGACGACATGGTGGGTCTCGAAGGAACCATGGGGATTGGTTATTGCGGTGATAATAGAGAGCCAGTTTTGGTAGATTCAAAATCAGGGGAATTTACCGCTTGTTTTTCCGGTAATATTATTAACCAAGATGAGTTAGTAGAAAGATTTAAAACCCAGGGTCATTCTTTTACCTGGGAAGGAGTAGATATTGAAATCATTGCCAAATTAATAGCTCAGGGAGAAGGATTTGTTGATGGCATTCAAAGAATGAACGATGAAATCAAGGGAGCTTATTCTCTGTCAATACTTACTCATGAGGGAATCTATATTGCCTGTGATCCCAGTGGTCGCTGGCCCCTAGTTATTGGTGAAAAAGCAGGAGCAGTAGCAGCTACTACTGATCCCAGCGGTTTTGAAAATTGGAGTTTTAGCTACCAGCGAGATGTGGAACCAGGTGAAATCGTTCTACTTAGGAATGATCACGCAGAAACTATAGGTAAAATACCAAGCACCAAAACTCAGATTTGTACTTTTGTTTGGGTTTATACTAATTTTCCTAACTCAGTATTTAAAAACATCCCCGTTTCAGCTGTAAGAAAAAGACTGGGAGCTATTTTAGCTCGACGGGATATAGAGCGAGGATTTATTCCAGACGTCGTTGCTCCTGTTCCTGATTCTGGCAGATTCTGCGCCATAGGATATCATCAAGAGTTTTGTCGACAGATAAACGAGAAGAAAATCGATAGAATTCCTGAATATGACGAGGTTTTAATGAAGTATCCTTATGCTGGTAGAAGTTATCCTCGGTCGAATCAAGCGGAACGAGATTTAGAAGCCCATATTAAACAGTTAGGAAGCGGTGAGAATTATCCTGGTAAGATAGTAGTAGTTTGCGACGATTCTATTCGTAGGGGCACTCAGACTGAAAAAAATCTAGTGCCCAAGCTTAGAGCTTTAGATATTAGGGAGGTTCATTTCAGGATTTCTAATCCAGATTCGCTTTCTTACTGCCGTTGGGGGAAAACAATCCAAAAAGGAGAACTCTTAGCTACTCGGATTCCTTCTATTAAAAAGAGAATTAAATTCTTGGGCATCGAAAGCTTAGAGCATCCAACAGTTCAAGAGCTGGCTGAGGCGATTGGACTTTCTCTTGAGACACTCTGTGTCGATTGTGATTTACCAGCTCAAGCAGCATTAGTTTGAATTTGCCAGAGTTATCTTTCATTATCTTATTCTACATCTCTGGTCTCTCTGGTATTGGTTATTCTTCCTTTATTATCGCATGGTCTCACGCCCACCCATCAGGCGTGAACTCTGGCGCACCTTTATTGAGCCTGACCAGCGCATTAGAGACCTTGGCGTTAAGCTGAAATTTAATCCCTTGCCCCAGATGCTGGAGGGAAAGCGGCTGGTAGTGGTTGATGATAGTATCGTTCGTGGTACTACTACTCCCAGCGTGGTGAAAATCCTGAGAAGGGCAGGGGCTGCAGAGGTGCATATGCGTATCTGCGCACCGCCTATCCGTCACCCTTGTTTCTTTGGAGTGGATATGGCTACCCGCCAGGAGCTAATCGCCGCGCAGAAAACTGTGCCTGAAGTCCGTGATTTTATCGGTGCTGACTCATTAGGCTATCAGAGCATTGAGGGACTGATTAAAGCGGTTGCTTTGCCTAAGGATATCTTTTGTCTGGCTTGTTTCACTGGTGATTACCCCATACCGGTCCAGCTTGAGATGGATAAGCTGGCACTGGAAGCTATGTCGGTTGACCACGAAGTTCCTTTTGATATAAGGCAGCGATAGACTGAAGCACTCAGCTATCTGGTAGCTTTCCCAAAGTTTTGTAGGCTGACTCGTAGAACGACTTCTTATAACTTTGCGCTGACCTAACCAATTCCTATGTAAGCTCGTGAGATTGTTTATTGACCTCACCCACTTTATTCCCCTCTCTCACCCACATTCCCCCTTCCCTTATCAAGGGAAGGGGGTCAGGGGGATAGGTTGTAAACAATCTCTAAGCTCTTTGGGGTTGACAAAAATTTTTATTTATTATAGAGTTTATAGAACAGGTGTTCGCCTTTGTCTGGGGAGTCGGGATGAAAGTATTGTCAGCCAAACAACAGCGTATCATTGATTTCATCCACCGTTTTTTGGTGGACAGGGGTTATCCTCCCACCATTAGAGATATACTAGGTGGGTGTGGGATTAGTTCGACCTCGGTTGTGGATTACCATCTGAGGAAATTGGAGAAAGAGGGATATATTCGCCGCCACCCGGAGATATCGCGCGGCATAGAGTTGCTCACTAGGTCGCTCACTTCATCGTCTCGAGTACAAGTTCCTGTTATTGGACAAATAGCGGCTGGTGAGCCGATACCGGTGCCTGCTCCTGATACATGGGATGTTACTGCTGCAGCGGAGACCTTGGAGGTACCTGTAGACTTGACCCAGGGCAGGGGAGGAGTTTATGCTTTGAAGGTGAAGGGCTTGTCAATGGTGGATGCCCTGATTAACGATGGTGATATTGTGCTGATGCAATATGTAAATGTGGTGGAGAATGGGGAGATGGCAGCGGTATGGCTGAAGGCGGAAAAAGAGACTACACTGAAAAAAGTCTATGTTGAGTCGGGACGTGTCCGACTCCAGCCAGCAAATAGCCAGATGCAGCCGATATATGCTGAGCCGAATAATGTTGAGGTTCAAGGGAAGGTTATTGCTGTCATCAGGCAGTTGGTGTAACCTGAAATAGGCAGAAAATTAATTGACATTTTGTTATAATCATAGCTTGTTTTGCTTTTTTGTTGACAGTAGTTATAAACTTGATTTGATTTTATGTTGCCAGTGGCGGTAAATTAGTAGTAACCAAAGATTAGTAGTCAGTTCGCTGCGGCTGCTGCCAATATGCTGACAACGAAAGAATAAGCTATGATTTTATCTCAGTTTCAGACGGTGGGTCATGACCTTTTTACTCGAGGGCTCATCTCGTCCCATACTGGAAATCTGAGCATCAGGCTCGGAGAGCGTATAATTATTACCCGCCGCGGTAGCATGCTCAACTGTCTGCAGGAACACGATTTGATAGAGACCGGAATAAGTAGAAATAGCCGGTCAACGCCATTAGCCTCAACAGAATTAGCCGTCCACCGGGCTATATATCGAGAAACCCAGGCATTAGCCATTGTCCATGCCCACTCGCCTCATGCTGTCGCTCTCTCATTGACTGAGACTGAGATTGTGCCCCATGGGGCCGAGGGTCTTTCGGTAGTGGGCACGGTTCCGGTTGTGGGTTGGCATATGGAGACAAAAACTGGGGGTCTGGCTAGTATAATTGCTCAGGCATTAAAGCAACACCGGATTATTATGGTTCATGGTCATGGCAGCTTTGCTATCGGTCAACTACTTGAGGAGGCTTATAATTACACTACTGCACTGGAGGAAAGCTGCCAGGTTCTTTATTTGTTGAGGTCATTGCAGGTAAGTCCAGCTAGAAAATAGCCTATTTTTTATAGACAGGCGTGCACCAGCTAAGGTATTTAGGATTGTCGCCTCGTATTATCTCAAAGTAAGTCTTTTGTAGTTTCTTTGTTATCTTACCAATCTCACCGTCGCCTATCTTGCGGTAGTCTATTTCGACTACCGAGGTTATATGAGCCGCGGTGCCGGTAAGGAAACACTCTTCCGCAGTATAGAGCTCACTGCGATCAACCGGTCTCTCTATGGGCTCTATACCTAGCTCGTTTTGTGCCAGTTTTATTACACAGTCGCGGGTAATGCCTATGAGGATATTATTATAACCGGCTGGGGTAACTAATTTACCATCTATAACCAGAAAGATATTCTCCCCGCTCCCTTCGGAAACATGACCATCCGGGGCAAGCATGATTGCCTCGTCAAAGCCGTTCTCATGAGCCTCTGTTTTAGCCAGGGCACCATTAATATAAAGGCCGGTGATCTTAGCCTGAGGCGGGATCGCATTATCGTCGGAGCGTCGCCAGGAGGAGACACTGCACCTGGCTTTATCCTCTAAATATGGTCCCCAGGGGATGGTAAGGATTAGAAAATCATCTTCCAGGTCATAGAGACGCAATCCCAAAGCCTCGGAGCTTTTGTAGGCTAAGGGGCGGATATAAATATCTTCCTGGAAACCGCACTTTTCTATCAGCTCAATCGTTATCCGGCACAGATCATCTACGGAATAGGGCAGGTTAATCTTTAGTAACCGGCAGCCGTTGAGTAGCCGGTGGTAGTGGTCTTTAAGGCGGAAGAGGTAAATCTGCTGTTTTTTACTATTCCAGTTTCCCCTGATGCCCTCAAAGATACCAGTGCCGTAATGAAGGGCGTGAGTTGTAACTCCTATCTTGGCTTCGGATAAGGGAACGAACTGCTTTTTAAAAAAGGCATAGTGTGGCATTTGAAAGCCTCCTTTTTCTAGTCCACTATAATCACTCATTATAGCTACTCTTCAGCTAGAAAACAAGTGGGGTCATTAATTTTATCTACCTTACCCCTCGAAGAGTCTTCGACCTTTGTCCCCCTCTCCTTTGAAGGAGAGGGGGATTGATTTGAGAAGAGGGGCTACGCCCCTCTTGGACACCCCCTGAGAGGCTGGACTAAAATTAGGCAAGGTGGTATATATACGTTATAGAGACGGGAGGTGAGCAATGCTGGAAGGACTTTCAATTGAGACGCTGGAGGCTATTTTTAACACGCTGCCGGTAGATTTAACCTTCGTTGATGAAACTGATACCGTCAGGTATTACAGCAAGGGTGATGACAGAATATTCAGGCGGACGCCAGCGGTGATAGGCAAAAAGGTGCAGGATTGCCATCCCAGAGAGAGCTTGCACAAGGTAACTCAGGTCGTGAGCGACTTAAAGTCGGGCAGGAGAGATGTAGCCGGATTCTGGATTAACCTTAAAGGGCGCAAGGTATACATCAGGTATTTTGCGGTTAGAGACAAATCTGCCAAGTATTTAGGTACCCTTGAGGTTACTCAGGACATAACCGAAATCCAGAAGATAGAGGGTGAGAAGAGACTGCTGGACGTGGGATAAGTGGTAAATTCCCCACTCCCTACCTCGAAAGACTCGGCGTTTGCAGGGTATAGCCATCATCACTCTCAGGGAAAATATCTTTTAGCAGCAGTGTTCTTCCCGTTTGTATCGCGGTGAAGCCGTATTTTTTGCGGATGCGGTCAATAGCAGTGTTTAGGTTTTCCAGCTTTTGAGTAGATGCGTCCAGCATTTCCAGCTGCCGACCGGCTTCTACCAGATTTGATACCCCGATGCCAATGAGGCGAACCGCCTGTTTCTCCCCGGATAATTCTTTCCTTAGTAGCTTGCTTCCGATATCAAATATAATCTGGTCGGTATCGTTGGCCTGGCTCAGGGTGTGCTGGCGAGTAATGGTGGTGAAGTCGGCATATCTCAGCTTCAAGGTTACGCACCTCGCCAGCTTACCTTTCTGGCGCAAGTCACTACCCACCCGTTCGCTAAGATAGCGCAGTGTTGCCTTTAGGAATGATGAGTCTCTGGTATCTTTGCCGAAAGTGGTTTCTCGGCTGATGGACTTGGCTTCACCGGGAGGCTCTACTTCTCTATTATCAATGCCATTGGCGTGGTTATGTATTAACTCGCTGACCGCGCCGAAGTGACTCTTGAGTACACTTAAAGGTAAGGCAGCCAGCTGCCCAATGGTGTTGATGCCCAAACCTTTTAATATTCGCTCGCTCTTTTTGCCGATTCCGGGTAATTTGGCTACTGGCAACAGTTTCAGGAAAGAGCGCTCCTTTCCCGTCGGCACTTCCAGTAAGCCGTCTGGCTTGGATAGTTCCGAGGCAATCTTGGCGACCACCTTACCGCTGGCAATGCCTATTGAAGCACAAATGCTCAGTTCTTCTTTAATTCGTTGCTTTATTACTACTGCCATTTGTCTGATGGTGCCGTGGATAGACTCAAAGCCGGTGGCATCCAGGTAGGCTTCGTCAAGACCCAATGGCTCCAGATAGGGGGAAAAATCAGCCAGAATAGCCATAAACTTTTGCGAGGCATCGCGATATTTGTGAAAGTTGCCTTCTATGAAGATAGCCTGAGGGCAGAGGCGGCTGGCGGTGGCAAGCGGCATGCTGGCATATAGACCAAAGCGACGAGCTTCGTATGAAGCTGAGGCAACCACACCCCGCCGGTCAGGTTTGCCGCCAACGACTACCGGCTTGCCTTTGAGGTCGGGATTCTGCGCCTGCTCTACCGAGACAAAAAAAGCATCCAGGTCAATGTGCATAATCCGGCGGGTCATTATTCACCCCGGGAAATAAATTCTTTGACCCTGCGCTCAAAGACGCTTCTTCCCAGAAGGACGCGGTGCTGGCATTTAAGGCATTTAATCCCGATATCAGCCCCCAGCCTTACCACCTGCCACTCATAGCTGCCGCAGGGGTGCTTCTTCTTCAGGTGAACCACATCACCAAGCTTTATCTCTATAACCATGCTTTTGCCTCGGCGTTGGTATTTGCTTATGAGGTAAGTGTAGACAGGTGAGAGTTAATCTGCTCTCGTAGTGATGAGGCGGCACGGCGGGCTGATTGAGCAAAATCCTTTCCCCTTGAGGCGTATATAATTTGTCGTGAGGAGTTAATAATTGCCTTCTCTCCTTTACTATCTACCCCGTAGCGAACCGCTGAGGCCAGGTCTCCACCCTGGGCACCGATGCCGGGTATCAGAATCGGTATATCGGGATGGCTCTGGCGAATCAGTCTTAATTCCTCAGGATAGGTAGCGCCAACAACCAGACCTAAGTTGCCATAAGTGTTCCACTGACTGACTTTTAGGGCGACTATTTCAAATAGGGGACGAGAGCTATTCTCTACCTCAGAGCGAAGGTTCTGAAAATCAACAGCGCCGGTATTTGATGTCCGGCACAGGACGAACACCCCCCGGTCTCGGTACTGGATGAAGGGCTCTATTGAGTCGAAGCCCAGGTAAGGATTTACTGTGGTCGCATCAAAGTTAAAATTAGTAAAGATAGACTTGGCATAGGCTTTAGCCGTATTACCTATATCACCCCGCTTGGCATCGCCTATTACCGGTATGTCATCTGGAATGTATTTAATCGTGCGTTTCAGGGCATCAAGTCCCTCATCTTCTAGCACCTCATAGAAGGCAAGGTTGAGTTTATAGGCGCATACCAGGTCGGAAGTAGCCTCAATAATTGCCTGGTTGAATTCAAAAACACTTACTTTGTCAGGCATGAGACTTGGGTCAGGGTCAAGCCCAACACAGAGTAAACTCTTATTTTTTTTGATTGCTTTCGTCAGCTTTTCGGTGAAATTCACCTTATCCTCCCTGGGGCTGGACTGTGATAAGCTGATAATGTCAGGCAGGCTAGTTAACGGCAGTCATTGGGTAATCTCATATTGTGTGGTCAGGGCTTCTGATGGTAGCATATTGCCCAGAATTTTCTGCAGTGCCATAGTGTGGCTGCAGAGCCCCCAACTTGAGAAAAAGTGGCAGGAGCAATGCCACTTACCGTCTTTATAGCCAGTATTGTAGTTGTCATTATCGCCGTGGAATTTCACTGAGAACTCAGAGAAGGTAACTCGGTCTGTCTCTTGGGCGTAGCGCTTGGCCTTTTCAACTTTGCCAATTAGGCTGGACTGCATAATTATTCCCTCCTTAATCTAAGAAGCACTGGCTTATTTAGGCACAGTGCTTCTTTTCCGTTAATAATAAGCAGGTGACTGCTAAACACATATTGTCTTCCCAACTTTCATTTATTTAATTTTATCCCTTTTTTGGTTATAAGTCTAGGGGAGTAACGAGGTTTTGAAAAATCATAAAATTAATTTATTAACCTCACCCCCTTTATCCCGTTAGAGTTCCTAGCGGAGTTTATCCACCCTCTGGGCAAAGCCTCTCCTTACTCTGGGTTAATAATGTGGGGGGTGTTTAAGAGGGGCGTCAGCCCCTCTTTTCAGAATCTTCCCCTTCCCCTTATTAAGGGGAAGGGGATAAAGGGGATAGGGTCACCTAATAAAAACCTATAGGGGGCAGGGGATAGGTTGCTAACCACTTACAATCGCAATTTGCCTGAGCGAAGCTATTAGTGTAAAATATGTCGGAAAAATTAGTTTGAGGTGAAGTGGTGCCCATTTATGAATATGAGTGTAGTGATTGTCAAGTTCGTTTTGAAAGGAAGCAGAACTTTGATGAAGAACCGGTAGCTATATGTCCTGAGTGTCAGGGTAAAGCACGCCGTGTCATTCGTTCTATTCCGGTTATTTTTAAAGGCAGCGGTTTCTATACTACCGATAGTCGTAAGAGTGTGACACCTGAGAAAGGTAAGGAGGAATTGCCCGGCAAGGAAAAGGGGAAGAAAAAGGAAGGTAGTGAATGAAAGCACTACTGCAGCGGGTTACCACAGGCTCGGTTAGCCTCGGTGATGAGGAAGTGGGTAGAATAGGTCGGGGACTGGTGGTTTTTCTGGGAGTAGCCAGCGGGGACACCGAAAAGGACGCACAGTATTTGGCACAAAAAATTGCCAACCTGCGTATTTTTTCTGATGAAGAGGGTAAATTTAACCTTTCGGCTCTGGATATTAATGGTGAACTATTACTGGTAAGCCAGTTTACCCTCTTGGCTGACACCAGAAAGGGACGCCGTCCTAGTTTTATTGAGGCGGCACCACCGGCTCAGGCGGAAGAGTTATTTGAGTACTTTGTGGAGCAGGTTCGTGCTACTGGCTTAAAAGTAGAGACCGGACGCTTTCAGCAGTATATGCAGGTAGAAATCCATAATGACGGTCCGGTAACAATACTATTGGATAGCAAAGAAAAATTCTAAAGGTTGCAGGAGAAATTGGTTGTAACAAATAAGAAGTTGGAGGAAGTGTGCCAGAGGCAACCATATTAACTGCTATGCTTTTTGGCTTTTTCTGAGAGGTTAGGAAGGAACAACTATGTTAAGTGAAATTGCTATTCTAGCCGGCACAGCGGCAACCATAGGATTTGTGCATACTATCCTGGGCCCAGACCATTACTTACCCTTTATTGTCCTGTCCAAAGCGAGGCAATGGAGTAGTGTCCAGACGGTTATGATTACCTTTCTCTGCGGAGTTGGTCACGTATTGAGTTCTGTTGTTTTAGGCTTTATAGGTATTGCGCTAGGGATAGCTGTTTTCAAATTGGAGGTGGTCGAGTCGTTTCGCGGTGAATTAGCTGCTTGGCTTCTTATTGCCTTTGGGTTTGCATATTTCATTTGGGGGCTACATAGAGTTATCCGCCATCGTACCCATGAGCATTTACATGTGCATGAGAGTGGGAAACCTCATCTACATCCTCATAAGCACCTTGGAGACCACTCTCACCCTCACAGTTCAGAACTTGGCAGGTTAACCCCGTGGGTTCTGTTTACCATATTCGTCTTTGGTCCTTGTGAGCCATTGATTCCTCTGGTGATGTATCCCGCGGCCAGGAACAATATGATGAGTGTAGTGATGGTAGCCTCTATCTTTGGATTGACGACTATTGCCACTATGCTGTCTATAGTTTTGGCTTCCCTCTACGGGTTGTCGAGGTTACCGTTGCGCCAACTGGAAAAATATTCTCATGCTTTAGCTGGATTGGCGATTTTTCTTTCCGGAGGAGCTATAAAGTTTCTGGGACTATGATATCTTGAATTACTTCATCTAGCATGGGCTTGGCGGCTTGGTGCATCCGCCCAAGGCGACCTAGAGTAACTTTAGCGTCTGTGGCTCAAGCTCAAGACTGATGTCCAGGGCTTTAGCGGAATGGGTGAGAGCGCCGATAGATATTATATTAACTCCAGCCCCAGCCGCCGCCCGGACATTAGCCAGTGTAATCCCTCCTGAGGCTTCTGCCTTAACCTGACTTGGCAGTGAGTTCACGACATTTCGCATTTCTTCGGGGCTCATATTATCCAGCATAATTATATCAGCCCCGGCCTCAGCGGCGTCCTTGGCTTCTTGGGCAGTATTAACCTCTACCTCAACCGTTACCCTCTCGGGAGTATTCTGTTTTGCCTTGGCGACAATATCCTTCAGGCTCATGCCCATTGCACGCAGTGCCGCTAGATGGTTGTCTTTGATTAGGGTGCTCTCACCCAGGTGAAGGCGGTGATTTTTGCCACCACCCATGCGCACCGCGTACTTTTCCAGCAACCTGATACCGGGGGTAGTTTTACGGGTATCGGTAATATCGACCGCGAAGCCACGGGCTTTGGCTACATATTTGGCTGTCTGTGAAGCGATGCCACTGAGTCTTTGCAGAAAATTGAGGGCTGTCCGCTCGGCTTTGAGGATGCTGGCTACCCTGCCGGAAATGGTGGCTACTATATCTCCGGGTTGAACTTTGGTGCCGTCTTTAATAAGAAGGTCTACTTTAAGTGACGGGTCAACCCCCAGGAAAACTTTCTTGGCTACCTCACCACCGGCTACTATGCCAGCTTCTTTAATTAGTATGGATGCTTTACCTTGTAAGTGGGGTGGTATTAATACCTCGGTGGTTATATCACCGTGACCTAAGTCTTCAGCCAGGGCAATGTCTATAATATTGTCAATTTGTTCTTCAGGTAGTCGGGGATTATTTGTCATCCTCACCCCCTGTATCCCTCCTCTCCTTCAAAGGGGAGGGGGAAAGTTAGTTTTTGAGAGAGTGGCTTTGCCTCTTGTTAACTCTCCGTATCATTTTGCGGTGAATATGATGTGGTGTTGCCATTGAGGAGAGCTCTGGGGGAAATCGGAGCGGAAATGGGCGCCACGACTTTCCTCCCGGAGAAGTGCCGCTTCAGTTACTAATTGACCGGTCAGCACAAGATTATTGAGTTCGTAAGAAGGGCGGTCAGTAGGTTTAGGTAATGCCTTTTGCCGTGCCGCCAGAATATCGGCAGCCTGGGTCAGGCTTTCCCGGTTGCGGATGACGCCTACTTTATTCCAGTGTAGCTGTTGCAAAGCAGAAAGGCTGGGTGCTGGCGCAGTCTCCGGAACCTGTCTCTGGCTCAACAAGTGGTGAGCTTCGGTGCCTTTGGTGACACTAGATGCCCTTTGTTTAATCCCCTTTCCGGTTTTTCCCACAATTCTCTTGCTGAACACGACCACTTCTAGCATTGAGTTTGACGCTAGCCTATTTGCTCCGTGCACTCCGGTGCAGGCAGTTTCTCCGGTGGCGAATAATCCAGCGATATTGGTTTCTCCCCAACTATTGGTCTTGATGCCACCCATCATATAGTGGGCAGCCGGTGCCACCGGTACCAGCTCTTCGGTAATATCTAAGCCGTGAGCCAGACAGAACTGGTATATATTGGGAAAGCGGGTAGTGGTAACATAGGGTGGTAGATGGGTAACATCAATGAAGACTCTATCTGAACTCGTTTTTTTCATCTCGTATAATATGCTACGGGTTACTATGTCTCGTGGTGCCAGATCACCCTGTGGTGTGTAGTCAGGCATGAAGCGGTAACCATCTATATTGCGTAGTATCCCTCCCTCACCCCTGACCGCTTCAGATATAAGGAAAGGGGTTACCCCGGGCAGGCTCAGAGCGGTGGGATGGAACTGGAAAAACTCCATGTCAACAATCTCTGCTCCGGCTTTATAGGCGAGGGCGATGCCATCACCGGTGGCTATATCTGAGTTCGTATTGAACTTAAATAGTTGTCCAGCGCCACCGGTAGCCAGAATCAGAGAACGACATTCAAATTCATCAATAGAGCCAGTGTGACAGTCAATGGCTTTTATTCCCCTCACTGCTCCCTTATCTATCAGAATCTCGGTAGCCAGGCAATCTTCAAGTACCTTGATTTTTGATGAGCGCACCAGCTTGCTTAGCGTGACTTCAATATGTTCGCCAGTGGCATCACCCCCGGCATGCAGGATACGGGGGATGCTGTGAGCCGCCTCCATGGCAAGGGCAATCTCTCCATCAAGGGTGTCAAAGGGTACCCCGAAGTTGACGAGTTCAGCGATGCGACCTGGGGCTTCGTTAACTAATATACGCACTGCCTCTTCATCACACAGTCCGTCTCCAGCGGCTATGGTATCCTTAAAATGAAGCTCAGGAGAATCTCCCCTACCTATGGCAGCAGCGATACCCCCTTGGGCATATTTGGTGTTACAGTCGTCAATACTGCCTTTGGTTATAACCAGCACGCTCCTCTGTTCTTTTGCCAGCAGGGAAGTATATAGCCCGGCAATACCGCTGCCCACTATAATATAGTCGTAGTAAGCCATTTAATTACCTCTGCGGCTTTACTCTCTGATTAAATAGCCAGCATAGGGTTGTTAAAAAATCTCTATCTATCTTTTTCTCGTCGGCCGGATACACTGCCTTTGGCTACTCTGATGGTCGACCCCGATTCTATTTTCAGAACGACACTCTCATCACTGATACTTTCAATTACCCCGTAAATTCCGCCGGCAGTAATTACTTTGTCACCCTTTTGTAGTTCTTGCACCAGTTCTTGATGTTGCTTCTGTCGCCTGCGCTGCGGTCTAATCAGGAGAAAATAGAAAATACCAAAAATCAATACTAGAAAGATAATTAGTGAGAAGTCGAATCCTCCCTCTTCAGCTTCCGCTGGTGCCGGAGCACAGCCGCCTATAAAGACCAGAACAGTGATGAGTAATCCCACTATTAATCCCGCTTTTAACATTTCTCCTCCTTATTTAGTTAGTCCTGATTAATTTGCCCTGTAGTGACCAGGGACTTGTCTTATTAATCCTGATATTTATCAGTTGTCCCAGACAATTATTGTCGTCGTTGAAGAATGCCAGTTTACCGGTACGGGTGCGACCCTGCCACTTACCATTTACCATTCCTTCTACCAGAATTTCAAGTGTCTTGCCTAATAGCTGGGCGTTAATTTCAGTTGCAATTCTTTCCTGGAGCAACTCAATTGTATTTAATCGCTCCTTTTTCTCGGCCAGCGGGATATTGTCCTCAAACTCTCTGGAAGCTGTGGTTCCTGTTCTCGGTGAATAGACAGCTACGTGGACGGTGTCGAACCTCAGTTCGGAGAGCAAATTGACTGTCTGCTGGAACTGCTGAGCACTTTCTGAGGGAAAGCCAACAATGACATCGGTGCTTAAGGCTATCCCGGGTATTTTACTTCGTATTTGAGTGATGAGCTGTCGGTATTGCTCTATTGTGTAGCCTCGTCTCATTGCCTTTAGAATATCATTGCTGCCTGACTGAACCGGGAGACTTATCTGCTCACAGACTTTGTCTAGGGAAGCTATTGCCTCAATGAGTTTATGGCTCATGTCCTTGGGGTGATTGGTCAGGAAGCGTATGCGTGCCAGCCCATCTATAGTATTCAGTTCACTCAATAAGTCAGCTAGGTCTGGTTTGTCAGGCAGGTCATGCCCGTATGAATCAACATTTTGCCCCAGCAGGGTAACCTCTTTTACCCCACGGTGCATTAGCTCTTTAACCTCCCCGGCTATTTCGGATATGGTTCGACTCCTTTCCTGACCACGACGATAGGGGACAATGCAATAGGAGCAAAAGTTATTGCAACCCTGAATGATGGGAACAAAGGTGCTGGGTGAGGGGTGCCGGGGTAATACTGGGACTGACTCAGGCTTTTCCAGCCACGGGGGATAGTCTCCCGGCTTGAAGAAGTAGTCAACATGGGGGAAGCTCTTTTTAAGCTGGTCAATATCAGAGTTTACTAAACAGCCGGTAACAGCTAGAGTCGCGTCTGGCTGTGCTTTCTTTAGTGGTCGAAGGGCATTAAGCTTATTGATGACACGGTTCTCCGCGCTCTGGCGCACCACACAACTATTGAGCATGATGAGGTCAGCTTCCCCGGCAGTATCCGTGGCTTGATACCCCAGTTGCTCCAGGTAGCTACCCAGCCGCTCCGATTCCCCCTTATTCATCTGGCACCCTATGGTCCAGATATGATATTGAGGCATATTTCTCCTGCCTTCTGGTAGTAATAATATAATACCCCTTATCAAGGGGCATGTCACTTCATTTGGCGGAGGGAGAGGGATTCGAACCCTCGACCCCGGTTTCCCAGGGTAAGCACTTAGCAGGCGCCCGCACTAGACCACTATGCGATCCCTCCTCAGTCCTACAATAATGCTTTGTGTACATTTACTATATCACAACCCTTTATTTTGCTCAAACCTATTTAGAGGTTTTATCAGCCTCACCCCCTTAATCCCCCTCTCCTTCAAAGGAGAGGGGGAGAGAAAAAGAAGAGGGACTGACACCCCTCTTAAACACCCCGTATTCCTTGTTTGAGAGCTTTACTTAGCTGTGCTATGATGACTGGTACGGAACGAATATGGAGATTAATGTTTTAATTGATGGCGACTTTGAGGGGTGTCCTGAGGTGAGCTGGCTGCGGAGAGTGGCTGAGCAGGTTCTCACTGCGCAGGGCGCTGACTCTGATGTAGAGCTTGGCTTGGTTATTACCAGCCAGGAGAGGGTGCGACAATTAAACAAAAGCTATCGGGGAAAAGATGAGCCCACGGACGTATTAGCCTTTTACATGACATCGGCGGCGGGTGAAATATTCGTAGTGCCTCCCGACGGCGTGCACCATCTTGGTGAAGTAATTATCTCCTGCCCCCAGGCAGTAATACAGGCAGAGGAACACCATCACTCTATAAAAAAGGAGTTAGCCATTCTCATTATTCATGGCGTACTTCATCTTCTGGGGTATGACCACGAAGAACCCGAGCAGGAACGCCAGATGAGGGAGAGAGAGGCAGAGATTCCGAGTCTTATTGAAGAGGAACTGAATTTCTAGCTCTGTGCCGCACCAATAAGCTCGGCTATATCCTTTATCCCCTCTTTTTTCATAAATTGTTCGATTCCTTCCAGAACGTCAAGCGGGGCGCGGGGGTTGGTGAAGGTGGCCGTGCCCACCTGGATGGCACTGGCTCCAGCCATGATGAACTCTATAGCGTCACTGCCAGTGGTTATGCCCCCACAGCCGACGACAGGTAGCTCCACGGCACCAGCCACCTCATATACCATAGCCAGCGCTATCGGCCTTATTGCTGGTCCGGATAGACCACCGGTTTTGCTGCCCAATAGGGGTCGGCGCGTGGTTATATCTATATACATGCCTTTCAGGGTATTGATTAGGGATATGGCGTCGGCGCCGGCTTCAGCCACAGCTATAGCTACCTTAACTATATCACTAGTGTTTGGGGTTAACTTGACCAGTATCGGTAGGGAAGTAGCCGATTTGACCGCGGCGGTTACCCTGGCGGCTGACTCGGGGTTGGCGCCAAATTCAGCACCACCTGTCTTAATATTGGGGCAACTGACGTTTACCTCAATACCGCTGACTCCAGCTACCCCGTCCAGCTCACTAGCCAGCTTGACATAATCGTCAACAGTTTCACCGGCAATGTTAACAATAACCGGTACGCGCCAGCTGGCCCAAAGCGGAGCTTTTTCCTTGATTAAAGCTTTAACACCAATATTCTGCAAGCCAATCGAGTTAAGTAGACCGGAAGCGGTTTCGGCTAGCCGCGGCTGTGGATTTCCCTCTCTGGGTTCAAGGGTAGTTCCCTTACATACAATAGCCCCAAGCTTTTGAATGTCAAATATCTGGCTATATTCTGTCCCATAGCCAAAGGTGCCGGCGGCAGTCATCACCGGGTTGGCCAGTAGCAGACCTTTTTTGTGTTTTGGGGTTAACTGAACTGAAAGCTTCGTAGCTACTCCTTATCCTAATTCAATGCTATTGCCGGTATTATTGAAGAAGAACTTGTCGCCGAACTCTTGAGCCAGAAGACTGGCTGCCGGCAAGCCAGTGCAGTGGTTTAAACCTAATCTTTTCACGTCAAGCTCTTTTAATGCTGCGATGGTTAACCGGATTCGCTCTTCGGACGCACTGATGAGGTGAGCGCCACCGAGAACGGCGTGTATTGGTTTTCCATCAGTAATCTGCTTAACATGATATAGGGTATTGATAATGCCACGGTGAGCACAGCCAGAAACGACAACTGAGCCAAGCTCGGTATTTATTACAAGTGCCAGGTCATCTAGGAGCTTATCCGGGTGCCAGCCAGTATCATCTTTGACGAACATGGCAGGGTCTATCTCTTCATAACCAGTTACCATGGATATCTCGCCGGTAGTCATTATGTTATCGGCTACCTTCACTGGTTTTGCAGTCAGGGTGAAGTTTGCCCCGAGGCTTTCTAGCTCTTGGCGTTGGAATGGTATGCCGATATATTTATCTTTTTCACCTTGGTGGCGGCTGTACTTAGCTGCCCATACATCAGGATGGGCTATTATCTCTACCTCGTTCCTCATCTTGCGCAGAATTTGGCGCAAACCACCGGTATGGTCATAATGACCGTGACTCAGGACAATCTTATCGATTCGAGTCAGGTCAATTTTAAGAACACCAGTGTTATAGCTGGCGGAGAGGCTTCTTCCAGTATCTAACAGGATGTTTTCTCTCTCTGTTTCTACTAGGATACTCAGCCCCCACTCCGCCAGGAAGTCACCCCTGTTGGCTGTATTTTCACTCAGGGTAGTGATACGAAGTCTCATTTCCCCACTGATTATATGTTATATATTTCGAAGAGGCAACCTCGCGTTGGCTTTGTCAGGCAGTGTTATGAGACTGATGGTTATAGCCCTTACTCTTATGGCGCAATTTGGAAACGCCAAAAGAGATTGAAAGGACAATCCCTCCGACCAAAATAATTGTCGCTCCGGAGGCTAAATCAAGCAAATAGGAGAGCCACAGACCACTGAAAGTAAAGACAGCCCCCGCCAGGATGGAAAGAAGCATCATCTTCTTGAGACTGTGTGTGAACTGTCTGGCTAGCGCGGCAGGAATGGTGAGAAGGGCAATGACTAAAATAATGCCGACAACCCTTATTAACACAACTACGGTTAGCGCAATCATGCACAGTAGCAGAAGGTATAGACGTTCGGTGGGAACTCCAGCTATAGTACTGAATTCCTCATCAAAGGAAAGAAGCAAGAACTCCTTGTAAAACAGTAATACTAGTGTAATTATAATGACATCCAAAATAAGCATAAGCATTAAATCGAAGGCAGGCACGGTAAGAATGTTGCCGAAGAGATAGCTGAAAAGATCCGGGGCATACCCCGGAGTCAGACTGATAAAGATTATCCCAAGTGCCATTCCCATCGCCCACAGGATGCCAATAGCCGTGTCCTCGGGAAGTCTCATCCGCTTGGTCACCAGTCCCATACCCAGAGCGGAGGCAATGGCGAAGAACATGGCGCCTAGTATCGGGTTTATGCCGAGAAAATATCCCAGTCCAATGCCGCCGAAGGAGGCATGGGCAATCCCACCACTGATAAAAACTACTCTCTTCACCACTACATATACGCCAACAATCCCACAGGCGATGGCAGCCAGCAGACCCGCAATCAGCGCATTCCGCATAAATTCATACTGGAGCACTTCCAGCATTTTCTTTAATGCTCCCTTAGTACGCGGTGGGGGACGACACCGTGAGCTATGAGTTGTATCGGGCAGCGGTAGGTCTTTTCTAGTGCTTCAGCGGATACCTCTTTTGAGCCGTGATAGAACAGTTGGCGGTTAAGACAGGCAATTTGGTCTACATAGATGGAAACAGCACTGATATCATGGGAAACCATGATGATAGCCATCCTTTGTTTTAAGTTGTCAATAAGTTCATAAAATTCGGCTTGCATATTTGGGTCAATGCTGGCTGTAGGTTCATCGAGAAGCAGTAGTTTTGGGTCGGTAACCAGTGCTCGGGCAATAAAGACCCGCTGTTGCTCCCCGCCAGAAAGTTTGCCTACTTGCCGGTCTTTATAATCTAGCATGCCGACGGTCTTAAGGACTTCATTGGCTATTCTTTTATCTTCTTCGCTATAGCGTCGGGCCAGCCCGGCTTTACTATAGCGCCCCATAAGCACCACATCCAGAACGCTTATTGGGAAATCGTGGTCAAACAGGTTATATTGAGAAATATAACCGATGAATTTCCGTCCCCTCTCGGGGGATTGCCCCATAACCGAAACCTTGCCCCGGTCTGGCTTTATCAGTCCCAGGATAACCTTAAGCAGGGTAGTCTTGCCGCCGCCATTGGGGCCTATTATGCCAAGGAAGTTATTAGGCTCAACGGATAGGTTTATTCCCTCCAGTACCGGAATGCTATCGTAATGCACCCATATATCATCCAGTCTTACCACTTCTTTAGCCATCATGTTTACGCTCTATTATTTGAACTAATCTATGTAATCCTTAGCCGCGGGTATATGAATACCAGTTCAATACTAATAATAACATATTCATAGCCAAAGAAAAGAGGCTGCCTTCTCAAACAACCTCTTTGCTATTATCCGCTGGGTAGCTATTCCAACGGCGTTAGGGTCAGGAGTTTCCTGGCAATCTTGGGATACTTGGCTATAAACAGCAGTTCATCCTCCACGAGAGGTTTTTGTGATTCTACATTAGCATATCTTGCCAGCTCCAAAATCTCGCTGGCCTCTTCTCTATCAGCAAACTTAACATCCATCTTCCCCATTATATGACTGAAGCCAGATATCCCGCTATACTGCCCGGCAATAATTTCTCTTCCGGTTTCTACCGTCACTGGTTCCCCCCTCCCCAGTTCTTCGAAGCTATATAGCTCATAGTTTTCCGGGTCCTTTAATACGCCATCAGCATGTATACCGGAGGAGTGGGCAAAGGCATTAGCGCCGACCCCAGGCTGGTTCATTGGAATGTCAACGCCAAAGGCATATTCAGCAAACTTGGCTATCTTATAAGCCATAGATAATTTGATTGGATTTCCCAGCTGATACTTTTCGGCAAAGCTCTTTGACTTAGTTATGGCGAGAACAACCGCCACCAGGTCGGCATTTCCTGCCCTTTCCCCAACGCCGTTGATAGTGGTGTTGATATATACATCCTGTCCACCATCTATAGCTCCTTTAGCTCCGGCAATAGAGTTGCCAACAGCCATCCCCAAGTCACCATGGCAATGAATCTCAATAGACATACCGGTATTTTCCGCCAGTGCCTTGGTAGTTTCGTAGATAGTGAAAGAGTTATCGTAACCGAGGGTATCACAGTATCTAAGTCTATCGGCCCCGTGTTCTTTAGCCGCCAGACCGAATTTGATTAGGAAATCTAGACCTGTCCTGGAGGCATCTTCAGCGTTGGCACCTATGCTCTCAGCACCAAGAGCCTTGGCAGCATCAACCGCAGCAACCATATCGCTTATAATGTCGTCCCTTTTCTTTTTCCCTTGGAACTTACCCTTGAGCATCTGGTCTGATGTCGATATCGAAAGGTTGAGATGACGGATATCAGGTACCAGCTTAAAGGCTGTCTCCACATCATCACTGATGGCTCTTATCCATCCTCCCAAACGGATAGGCTGCAGGACTCCCATCTCAGCCAGTTCCAGGTTGGCCTTCAGGTAAAGGGATTCGTGCCTGGTCGTGGGGAAGCCAAACTCAGACTGAAAGATGCCCATCTCATTCAGGTAAATGTTTATCATGGTCTTTTCTAGCTTGGATAAGCCGAGCTTTGCTGTTTGAACTCCATCCCGATTGGTCACATCAATAAAATAAATCTTAGGCATCTAGCTCTTCCCCCACAGAATTTGGTCGCAGATGGTCTATAACATAAAATTTTACGTTTAATGATAACATATGAGTAATACCTTGGGCAAGTAGAGTTAGGTTTGAGGTTGTTTGGTAACCTATCCCCCTGAAAGGAGAGAGCCTAGAGGAGAGTTAAAGAGAGGCGAAGCCTACAAATGTAATTGCAGGGAGTTTTAGAGGGACGAAGTCCTTCTAATATAACCAATTCCCCCTCTCCTTTTAAGGAGAGGGGGATTAAGGGGGTGAGGTCAATAAACAATCTCTGTGATGTCCTTGTTTGACACTCGTGGAGAGGGGTGATAGATTAGAGATAGGACGATTCTTGGGTAGAGCATTTGAAGTTTTGAGTCGTGATTTCCCAGTTGGCTGGATGTGTCATGAATGTCGGTGTTTGTAAAATAAACCTTCGTTTACCGGAAAATTTGTCTCTCAAGGGTAAGCGGCAAATATTGAAACCTATCACTACCAGGATACGAAACAAGTTTAATGTTTCTGTAGCTGAAATTGATAACCACGACCGCTGGCAACTGGCTACCATCGGAATTTGCTGTGTAAGCAATGATAACCGGTATACTAACGAAGTCCTGTCAAAGGTAGTGGATTTTGTTATTAACACTCATTTCGGGGTAGAGATACTCGACTATGAAATTGAGATTCTACCTATTTGATAAGGGGAGTCATAATGGATACTTCGGCTTTCCTTCGTCATCTTAAGACTCAACCCACCTACGCTGGTCAAATTGCCCATGTTGAGCATATTCCATCCCGTGAAGCGACCTATACTGAATTAGACGAACCTTTATCTTGCCAACTTCAAGATTGCCTCAGTAAACACGGGTTGTTGCCTCTCTATACTCATCAGGCTGAGGCAGTGAATAAAGCCCGTCAGGGAAAGAATGTGATGGTGGCAACTTCAAGTGCCAGTGGTAAGACCCTGTGCTATAACATTGCGGCATTGGAGGCACTTTTAACAGAGAGCAATGGTTATGCCCTTTACCTCTTTCCGACCAAAGCTCTGGCTCAGGACCAGCTCCGTGGTTTACGCCAGCTATTTTGCCCTGATTTATTTCAAATAGAGGAATTTGATACATTTGATGGTGATACTCCGCAGTCGGAGCGGGCTCAGATAAAGAAACGAGCCAGAGTAATACTTACCAATCCTGACATGCTCCATATTGGCATACTGCCCAATCATCAATCCTGGGCAAGACTACTGCGCCACTTGCGGTACGTGGTGGTAGACGAAGCTCACACCTATCGCGGTGTTTTTGGTTCTCATGTCGCCGGTGTCCTGCGCCGCCTGCGCCGACTGTGTCACCTTTATGGCTCGACCCCTCAGTTCATTTGCAGCTCGGCAACTATAGCTAACCCCGGTGAGCATGCGGAAAGACTGGTAGGTTTACCTTTTGAGGTGGTTGACAATGATGGCTCACCTCATGGCAGGAAGGATTTTATTTTCTGGAATCCCCCGATTATGGATAAGGCCAAGAGTGTTCGGCGCAGTGCCAATAGTGAAGCAACCAACTTATTTACGGAGTTAGTGAGCGGTGATATCCGCACTCTGACCTTTGCTCGCACTCGCCGTCTAACCGAGCTTATTTACATCTATTCGCAGCGGAGGTTAGCCGAAGTAAGCCCGGGGCGGTCAAAACAGATCAAACCTTATCGGGCTGGTTATCTCCCAGAGGAGCGACGTCAAATAGAGCATGAGCTCTTTAGCGGTCAACTTTTGGGTGTGGTAACGACTACTGCTTTGGAGTTAGGTATAGATATTGGTGACTTGGAGGCTACGGTGCTTGCTGGCTACCCGGGAAGCATTGCCAGTACCTGGCAGCAGGCAGGAAGAAGTGGCCGAAGCCAGGGTGAATCGCTGAGTTTCCTGGTCGCTCTAGATAATCCTCTGGACCAGTATTTCATGCGCCACCCTGATTCCTTTTTTCGGAAGAGCTTTGAGAATGCTCTGGTTAACCCCGGCAACCCCTATATTTTGAGGGCTCATCTGATGTGTGCTGCCTGGGAATGTCCACTAAGTAATGATGATGAAAAAATCTTTGGCTCTACCTTGAGTCAGGAAAGGGAGGTGCTGGGGGGGCAGGGCATACTCAGGGAACGCAGTCAGAAATGGTATCTTTCACCGGCTATCGCCTATCCGGCTCAGGCGGTTAATATTCGTTCTACCACCGGGCAGAATTTCGCTGTTGTGGATACCTCGACTGCCTCACTATTGGAAACTGTAGAAGCTAGTGTTGCCTTCTTTCAGATACACCCCGGAGCTATCTATCTTCATCAGGGAGAGTCCTATTTGGTCACCAGGCTTGATTTGACTAACCGCACTGCCTATGCGGCACCGACTACGGCTACTTACTATACCCAGACAAAGGAACTAGAAGATTTACACATTGTGGAAGTAAAACGTAGTAAAGGTGTGGGGCAGGTTAAGGTGTACCTGGGTGAGGTAGAGGTTACCACTACTGTGGTTGGCTTTAAGAAGAAGGCGCAATTCACCGAGGAGGTAATTGGGGAAGAGCCGCTTGATTTACCGCCCCAGACTTTTCCAACTGTGGCGCTATGGTTTGACCTGCCGCCCGAGGTTGTAGCTAAGCTGGTCGAGTCTGAACTGGATTTTGCCGGGGGACTGCACGCGGCGGAACACGCCGCTATTGGCATCCTTCCCCTGTTTGCCCTCTGTGACCGCAACGATATTGGTGGCGTATCTACCCCTCTCCACCCCGATACCGGGAGAGCCCAGGTATTTATCTATGATGCCTATCCCGGCGGCATTGGCATTGCGGAGAAGGGTTTTGACATGATAGCCGAATTATGGCAGGCTACACTGAGGGCAATCGCCGAGTGCCCGTGTCAGGAGGGCTGCCCAAGCTGTATACAGTCGCCCAAGTGCGGCAATAATAATAAACCTCTTGATAAGGAAGCGGCACGAATTTTGCTGGAAGGGCTGCTGGGGAAGTAGAAAAGTGACCCGCCCTTCTCCTCATCCCTAATAACCCCATCCCCTGTGTCCCCTTCCCCTTGCCAAGGGGAAGGGGAGGAGTGGAAAGAGGGGGCTGACGCCCCCTCAAACTCCCCCACGTTTGCGGGGTCAAATAAGCATTAGCTCTCTCTAAATTCCCCTGTATCTGCGAGGTTAAAGGGCAGCCAGCCTCTTTAAAAAACTTTTTGCCCTTTTTCTGTGAAGTAGCATATACTATAAATAGAGAGGGAGTTTTAAAAGGGCAAAGCCTTAAACCATAAATAAGGGGAGATTTTAAGAGGGGCGAAGCCCCTCTTCCATATCCCTCCCCCTCTCCTTTAAAACCTCGTAAGGAGAGGGGGATTAAGGGGGTGAGGTAGATAAATAACCTCATTAAACAAGCCCTGAAGCGCAGTCGTGATACCTGGTTTGCTAAAGCAATGCACCTGTTCGACCGTCCAGCTATAGGTGATGAGGTATGGTCAGAGGTAGAGGAACTGCTCATTGCTGCCGATGTAGGAGTCAACACCACTGAAAAGCTCATTGAGAAAGTAAGACAGCGAATGACCAGAGAGAAGATTGACCAGGGTTCGCTGGTATGTGCTGCCTTGCAGGCAGAAATGGTCAATATCCTGAGGATTACTCCTCAGGAAATCCCTGATAACCTGTCCTTGCCCAGGGTTATTCTGGCAGTAGGTGTCAATGGCGGCGGTAAGACAACATCTATTGCCAAGCTTGCTCATAGCTTGAAGAATAAGGGTAAGAGTGTTATCTTGGTTGCGGCTGATACCTTTCGGGCAGCGGCTATTGACCAGCTCAAGTGCCTTGGGGAGAGGGCGGGGGTAGATGTTATTGCCCATCAGCCCGGGGCTGACCCGGGGGCGGTGGTCTACGATGCCCTGCAGGCGGCGCGCAGTCGGCAGCTTGATGAAGTAATTATTGATACTGCCGGTAGACTGCACACCAAGTTTAACCTGATGGAGGAGCTTAAGAAGATTAAGCGAGTGGCGGCTAAGATTGATACCACCGCACCCCATGAGGTAATCCTGGTGCTTGATGCTACCACTGGGCAAAATGGTTTGACCCAGGCCAGGTATTTCACTGAGGCGGTAGGCGTAACCGGCATCTTTCTGGCTAAACTTGATGGCACTGCCAAGGGTGGTATAGTCTTGGCTATTTGTGATGAGTTGCAAATCCCAATCCAGTTCGTCGGTACTGGTGAGAAGCTGGAGGATATGGCGCTCTTTAATGCGGAGTCCTTTGTCGAGGCACTCTGCTCCTGATTTTTGGAGGAACGATGATTACCATAAGTATAGACCCGGTAGCCTTCACCATAGGCTCAATTGAGGTCAGATGGTATGGCATCTTTATTGCCCTGGCTATTGCGGTGGTTGCATTGTGGATACTGCGAGAGGTTAAAAAGGGAGCCAACATTTCTTATGATACTGTTTTCACGGCGGCGCTGGTGGGTATCCCTTCTGGGGTAGTATTTGCAAGATTGCTCCATGTCATTGATGGCTGGGATTACTATAGCCAGAACCTGGGGCAGATAATCGGCGGCGGCGGTCTAACTGCCTACGGTGGTGTTCTAGGTACCGCCCTGGGTGTCTGGGTTTATAGTAAATTCAGTAAGTTTCAGTTCGGCTACTTTGCCGATGTTGCAGCGCCGGGCATCATACTATCTCAGGCAGTGGGCAGGGTGGGTTGCACCATAAACGGCTGCTGTTATGGGATAGAAACCTTCTTACCGTGGAGCATTGTTTATACCCATCCTAATAGCCTTTGTCCTCTAGGGGTGGCAACTCATCCCACGACGGTTTACGAGATAATATGGAATTTGTTGGTTTTTGCGGTATTACTGAAATTGCGGGGGCGGTTTAAGCCTGATGGCTCGCTGTTTCTTATTTATCTTAGTCTGTACTCAGTATACCGGCTCGGCACTGATTTCCTGCGAGTCGGGACACCCTTCCTCTTTGGCTTACATCAGGCTCAGGTAATTGCCATAATAGTTTTAGCCATCGCCATTCCCTTACTGGCTTTGAGGACGAGGTGGGTTAAAGTAGAGAGTTCTGCTGAATAGAAGGTGACCTTTTTCTAAAACCTGTCTCTTCTGTCACCTTCAGTCTGTCAGTGAACAATTTGGCTAATTGTTAACAGTGAAATCCTGCTACACAGCGCGCTTAACTCACGGCCGCCTGCTCCAGAGGCAATCATGTTGGCAACACAAACTTAGAAAGTGGTATAAATTATGAGGAGCAGGTCAGAATGAATCTAAAAAAGACAGCGTCATTTGTAAAGAAGACACCGTCATATACAAAGAATACAGTATTACTTGGAGAGAGCGTCGTGAAGTACTGGTCGCACTATTTTAGTAACAGACGCTTTCCAAAGAATCAGGAATTCTATGTTGTTTACACTAGCATGGATCACAGCATCCCCTTTCAGCCCAATTCAGCTCTTGACTATTGGCTTATTAATTTTAAGTTCATTCCAACTTTCATAAAATTAGGAGATGCAACGTCTGGTGAGTCCTTTAATGATATCAGGTGTGCATATGTAGATATTGCTAAGGAAGGGGGCGCTGCATTTAGGGAAGTACCGACAATTATGCCTCATTTTACTGAGCATAGTGGACACGCATTGCACGTGGCTCAGACATTGCTAAAACCAATAAATTGCTCTCCCTCCCTGCATACAGCAGCTCCTTTTTTTGCATACAACCTAGGCGCAAAATATTTTCCTGAAAAAGAACCGGAGCTACGCCAACATATTGGGGATGTTGTCTCAACTGTTATCAAAACAAAACTCCATGCCATGATTGATATTGCATTTGGCATGTTTCTTTCTAAAAAAACAATTAAAGATAAACTCGGCCTCGATTTTTATGATTTGGAATCTTTCTTCACTCAGGAACAAAAAAGCAAGGATAAAATCCCATATGAGCATGTGTACAGAATGTACCATGAGATTAACGAATTAGAAAAGACAAAGGAGGGTGAGGAAGGCAAGTTACCAAAGATTATGGAGCGCTATTTTCAAGAAATAGGTTTGCCTCGCGTTAGGCGAGAACAAAGTAACTGCCTCTATGATCTCGAACAGAAAGTGCTCGTCTATTCTCCCGAGTTAAAAGTTGGGAAAGGGCTGTTGTAGTATGCCTATGCAGCGCTTTTTCACAAAAAGTATCCACGAGTTTTATTAATAATAAAAAAATAACCAAATCATATGACAGTAGCCCAAATTGTCAAATCATACAATCTGGCTTTTTGTTATACATCTTAGGCATATAGATCATGACTAACGGTTTAGCTTCTTCTCTGTCTTACATTCCTATTGTACCTGCCTCCGCTCTTGTGACTATAGGAGCAATTGCCACCGTTGTCAGAAAGAGGGAGTGCCTTGATAACATCAATCGTCCTATGGCTAAGTGTTTTTCCATTGAGGCCAGTAATTGCGGCTTGGCCCTCAGATTGTGACGGCATTTCAACAAATCCGTATCCCTTGGATTGACCACTGCCAATATACTTATCGTTCATAATGGTTACAGATATCACTTCTCCGAAAGCCATGAACTCTCGTCGCAGTTCCTCCTCAGTTACACCCAGAGATAAGTTGCCCACATAGATATTCATATTGCCCACCCTTCTTTGGTGATTGGGTTAGTCTTGGCCTACTGTCTGTAACTAACGCCTAAACTAATAGTTCTTCGGAGTTATGAATATATTTTGTGTGTCTTAAGCAGAAATAAATGAAGAGGGAGTTTAATATCTTCTCTGTCTTCCTCCGCCAAATCCACCGCCTCTGTCATCAGAGCGAGGCCGAGCCGCATTAACATTGAGTGTCCGTTCTCGTAAGGTTTTCCCGTTGAGGCCAGTAATTGCGGCTTGACCTTCAGACACTGCTGGCATTTCAACAAACCCGAATCCTTTTGGTCGTCCACTATACTTGTCCGTTATGATATTTACGGATTCAACCTTTCCAAAAGCTTCAAATTCTTGGCGTAATTCCTCCTCAGTTACCTCGTAGGATAAGTTACCCACATAGATTTTCATATTAGTGCTCCTTTTACTTAGTTTCGTAACCCCACGACGACTGTCTCGCCTCAAGTACCTATGCTGAGCTCGACCAGAAACATTAGCTAATTAGTTGCTTTCTGGTTTACCCGTAACCGCGCCTTCGTCTGGCGCTCTTTTGCGCTTTCAAACGTGCCGTCTCTCCTTTGGATAGAAAATGACGATGGGCCTTTGCCTCGCGCATAATTCCACTCGTCTGTACAATCCTTTGAAAGCGACGCAACAGGGAATCTTGGGATTCACCTTCACGTATCTCGACTTGCAAAGACATAACACACCAACACTTTCTAGGGGCATGCACGGGCCAATTATCCTCAGCCCGTGTATGTCCTCTGAGGTCAAACCCCAGCATTACCTATTCATTCTGACTTTACGGTAGCAATCGCTACAGTAAACTGGCTTATCACCGCGAGGTTCAAAGGGTACTTCGGTGTCTTTGCCGCATTCGGCGCATGTCACAGGAAACATCTGGCGTCTGGACCCATAGCTGCTGTTTCCGTAACGCTCTGACTTCCTTGCCTGGCGGCATTCGGGACAGCGCTTTGGCTCATTAGTATAGCCTCTGGATTGGAAAAACTCTTGCTCCTCAACGCTGAAAGTGAAGGTAGCCCCACAATCGGAACACTGGAGAGACTTATCCTGAAAACTCATTGGATGGCCTCCTCTCTTCTAAATTTTAGTTAGAGCTCGGTCACCCAATACTTGATTAGTCGAAAGCGATAAAAAAGTTTGCAATAACCTACACTGGAACTAATATTTTATTTTACACTAAAGAGAACCTCTTTGTCAAACGAGTGCAGGTTCCCCTGTACGCGAGGTTACTTTTTACAGTGTGGTACCCCCCTTTGTAGTAACAATATGACGGAAGGCGTCTTACGTGACCCAGCTAGCTGAGGGCGAAGTCTGAGGGATTTCCCTAAAACCTATCCCTTAGGTTTTTGCGCAGGAAGACGTGGCGCCAGCTACCTGCCTTAGTGTGCATCTCTTTTATTCTGGGGATATATTTGATTGCCGGAAGCAGCAGTATGCCTATGGAAAAAACTATGAACTCCCACGAGTGATATTTTAGCCAGGCGACAAAGGGGAAGCAGAGAAAAGCTACACTGTAGCTGAGGGTGGGGTAGTGCGTTAGCAACAGACTAATCCCGAAAATGGCAGCATAAAAGGGGATGCCCCATGGCATAAGGAAAACAAGGACGCCGATGCAGGTGGCTCCTCCTCTCCCCCCACGGAACTTGAGGAATACCGGGAAGCCGTGACCAATTACCACCGCCGCTCCGGCAAAAAGCTGGGCTATCAACGGCACTCCCAGCCAGCGAGCCAAGGCAACGGCGGCGACTCCCTTGCCGATGTCCACTGCCAGAACAGTGATGCCCGCCGCAAATCCCACTTGGTAGAAGACATTCATGGCGCCCATATTTCGGGTGCCTACCTCACGAATGTCTATCCCTTTCCTGAGACGACCCATGATATAAGCCGTGGGAAAGGAGCCAATCAAATAGGCACATATTATGGCGATGGCAATATAAAGAATCTGACTACTCATACCTGTCATATCCAGTGAACTTAAGAAGTTTTCTAGTCAATTATCTTATCTAAACTTACTTCGATGGCGCAAAATCCAGGATGTTCAGTCTGAGTCTCTCCTTTCCACCCCACCGGTCTATCTCCAGATTATGGACGATATCAAGGGGCGAGGCTACCTCGGCCAGATATTTGCCTAACCTGAAAGCGACCCCATCCCATGCACAGCCACCCTGCTTCAGTTTCAGCCTCAGGTGCTCCCCATTATTACCCATGGTGCGGCAATCAATAACCTCTACCCCACGGCTGAGGAAAATGGGCACTGGATTGCCACGACCAAAGGGAGCTAACTGTTGAGTTACCTGGAAGGTATCTCCACCAAGGTCAGGCAGGGAAACACTGGCGTCAATGTCTAGGCGGGGACGAAGGTCAACCTCGGCTAGCTGGGTGGTTGCCAATTGCAGAAGCGTCTGCTTCAGGCGAGTCAAATTCTTGGTCGGCAGGGTAAAGCCAGCAGCCTGCGAGTGCCCGCCAAACTGGGAGAGCAGGTCGCGGCACTGGTTCAGGGCAGCGATAATATTGAATTCGGGAATACTGCGACAACTGCCGCTACTTATCTTCTCACCGGTTTTGATAACAATTGACGGTCGGTAGAATTCCTCCGACAGTCTACCGGCTACCAGTCCAGCAATGCCGATGGGATAGTCCTTATCACTGGCGACCAGAAGTGGCGAAATTCCCATTGCCAGTACTTGTTCTCTGGCCTTAGCCAAAGTGGTAGTGGTTAGTCTTTGTCGTTCCGCATTTTTCCCCTCCAGCCAGATAGCTAGCTGGTTTGCTTCCCGTGGCGAGTCCGTCATCAGCAATTTATAGCTGGTCAGGGCGTGTTCCAGTCTGCCGGCAGCATTCAAGCGCGGGGCTATAATCCAGGAGATACTTTTGGCATCAAGACTCCCTATATTTAGTCCAGCCTGGGTTATTATTGCCTTAATGCCGAGGCGGGGGGTGGTATTCATTTGCTTCAACCCTTCTTTAATCAGATACCGGTTTTCTCCCAGTAGTGGCGATATATCAGCAATGGTGCCTAAGGCTACCAGGTCCATTAGCTTATCCATGTGCTGCTCTCTGCCAAGACTTTGAAACAGAGCTTGAAGCAGCTTGAGGGCTACGCCAACGCCGGCTAGTTCTGAGAAAGGATAGGTTGAGTTGGGCAACTTGGGGTCAACAATAGCAATAGCGGGTGGGATTTCGGATAGTGGAGTATGGTGGTCGGTAATAATTATATCGAGTCCCATCCTTTGTGCCTTCTTAACCTCGGGCAGGCTGGTAATGCCGCAATCAACAGTAATAACCAGGCTAACACCTTGTCGGTGAAGGTTCTCCAGGGCAGCTTTTTTCAGCCCGTAGCCCTCTGTCAGGCGATGTGGTATGTAGGGGATAGCCTTGCTGCCAAGAGCTGAAAGCCCCTGGACAAGCAGGGCAGTGGCGGTTATGCCATCAGCATCAAAGTCTCCGTAGATGGCGATTTTTTCGCTGGAGAGCAAAGCTCGGTACACTCTGGCTACTGCTTGGTGCATATCGGGTAGTAGAAAGGGGTCGCCGGAAAGACTCTTATCACCAGCAACGAAGGATTGTAATTGAAATGGTTCGGTTAGACCACGATTATATAAAAGCTGGACTATTAGTGGGGAAAAACCTGAGGCGTTAACTAGTTGTTTGTCTGGAACCGGTGGCAGAAGATTCCAACGACTGTGACTCAAGCTTATACCTCAGAATATTCTCGGAAGACTAGGACCGAATTATGACCCCCAAAACCAAAGGAATTGGAAAGGGCGGTGGTAACCTTGGCTCGGCGAGCGACATTAGGCACATAATCTAAGTTGCATTCAGGGTCAGGGTGGGTGAGGTTGATGGTCGGTGGTATGATACCATGTCGGATAACCATAATACAGATTGCTGCCTCAATAGCTCCAGCACAGCCGATAAGATGCCCCGTCATTGACTTGGTGGAACTTACCGGAATACGGTAGGCATAATCACCAAAAGCGGTTTTTGTGGCTCTGGTCTCCGTTACATCATTAAGTGGCGTAGAAGTACCGTGGGCATTGATATAATCAACCTCGCTGGGAGCAATTCCTGCCTTTTCCAGGGCTATTTGCATGGCTCTGGCAGCAACCTCACCATTTTCAGCTGGTTGGGTAACATGAAAGGAATCTGCCGTAGCGCCATAGGCTACAATTTCAGCCAGAATATTAACTCCTCGCTTTTGGGCATGGGCAAGATTTTCCAGGATTAGAACACAAGCCCCTTCGCCAATAACAAAGCCGTCACGTTCGGCATCAAAAGGACGGGAGGCTAATTGTGGCTCACTGTTTCTGGTTGAGATAGCTTTAAGAGCATTGAAGGCGGTGATACCTATTGGGTTTATTATTGACTCGGCGCCACCGGCTATCATAACCTCAGCATCACCGTGCTTGATAAGTTCATAGGCGGCACCGATGGCATCTGAACCACTGGAGCAGGCTGATGTGATACAGAAGTTTGGTCCTTTAACCCCCAGCGCAATGGATACCTGGGCGGCGGCTATATCGGCTATCATCATTGGTGCTAAGAACGGGCTTACTCTCTTTGGTCCCTTTTCCAGTAGCACCTTGCTTTGTTCAAATAAGGTAGTCAGCCCGCCAATCCCGCTGCCAACTATGACGCCGATGTTATCCTGATTTCTGTCATCAATTTCTAGTCTAGCTTGTTTCACTGCTTCGGGGCTGGCAGCTACCGCCAGTTGGGCAAAGCGGTCCATCCGGTGGGCATCCTTGCGGCTCATGTAATTAGTAGGCTCAAATCCCTTTACCTCACCGGCAAATTTGGTTTCAAGAGGCTCAGGGTCACACAATGTAATGTAATCAATCCCGGACTTACCAGCAATAAGGTTTTCCCAGGTAGTGGCGGTATCCAGACCAAGGGGACTGACGGTACCTATTCCCGTAACTACAACTCTATTTTTGCTATTATCTATCAACCTTAATCCTTTTCTCCTCACCTGTGTTAAAGAATAGGGACAGTTATCCGATAAACACCAACGCCGCTCTTAATCCACAGGGCACTTCTGATGGTGATGTGGAGCCGCCAATAGGATAGATGTCCCAGCCGACCTTGGTTGCCATGGCGAAGACATTCATGCCAGCGCCTTCCATGGGGGACCTAGCTTTTAAGGGATACCGACAGGGCTGTCCCGGTACCAAGGCACTGCACTCGACTTTAGGACAAAGGATACTTTTGCATGATCCGCTACCGAAGGCCAATGTTAGATAGTAGCCGTCATAAAAGGCCTCGGCCTCAATCTTTGATATTATTTCGGTTATTTTTATTCGCCAGGGGGCGACCAGATCCCTATCTCTGGCCTCAGGACCGGCTATCTCCTCAGAGGGTACATCTACCTTGGCAAATACAGCATACCGAAAGTTATTCACCACTTTTCTAACTAGGTCTAGGTCCATCGCGTATGGAGGACAGTTGAGGTTGGTTCCGTAGCCGGGGCATTTGGGATAGGTACATTTCGCCAGCACCCTCTCGTCAATCACCACATTATCGGTGGTAATGACCTTGGCATCAGTGGCACCCAGTTCAAGAGCCCGTTGCCTATATTTCTCCAGGTCCTCTTGCAACTGCTTATCTGGAACCCTCTCCACAATTTTACGAACCATACAGTGCTCCTTGATGGGTATAGTTAATTTTTTACCATAATTTCAAATTATTTACAAGTGCAGTTTCAGTTTTGCCTCGTTTTTGACCCGCCGGGAATCCGGACAGTATAATGGCTATGGGGCGTTTAAGAGGGGCGTCCAGCCCCTCTTTTCAAAATCTTCCCCCTCTCCTTGATAAGGAGAGGGGGACACAGGGGGTGAGGTCACCTAATAAAACCTGCAAGAACGGAAATGAAACTGAACGGAATTAAAAGAACAAAAGTTGCTTTAGATAGCCTGGGCTGTAAACTCAATCAAGCGGAGATGGAGCTTTTAGCCAGACAATTGGCTAGGGCAGGGTACAGGCTGGTATCAGCAGTAGATGAAGCTGATGTCTATATCCTGAATACCTGCACGGTTACCCATATTGCCGACCGTAAATCCCGCCATCAGCTCCGCCTGGCTCACCGCCAGAATCCTGATGCCCGGCTGGTGGCGATTGGCTGCTATGCGGAGCGGTCACCTCAGGAACTGTCTCAGATTGAGGGTGTTGCTCTGGTCGTAGGTAATGAGCAGAAACCGTATCTACTACAACGACTGCACGAGTCTGGTTGCCTGAGCCGACCACTCTCTATTCGGACGAATTGCCATTATAATGGTTGCCGGACTCGTGCCTTTATCAAGGTTCAGGATGGCTGCAACAACTTTTGCGCCTACTGCATTGTGCCTCTGGTGCGGGGAAGTGAGAAAAGCGTGCCGGTTGACCAGGTGATTACCGAAGTCAGGCAGCGGGCGGCTGAAGGCTGCCGAGAGGTGGTGCTGACTGGCACTGAAATCGGTTCATATCGCTGTGATGGAGTTAATCTGAGGAAGTTACTGGGGCATATCCTGGCTGAGACTGGTGTAATCAGGTTAAGGCTGTCTTCCCTCCAGTCCCAGGAACTTTCCCCCGAGCTTATCGGGTTATGGCATGACCGCCGGCTATGTCCACATTTTCACCTGTCCCTCCAGAGTGGTAGCAATGAGGTGCTTAAGCGAATGAAGCGGCAGTATTCTATCACTGACTATCAGCGAGCTGTCTCTCTGATTCGCGAGGTCGTGCCTGAGGCAGCTATTACCACCGATATTATTGTGGGCTTCCCCGGTGAGACTGAGGCAGAGTTTCAGGAGAGCTACGAGTTGTGTCGGCGGATGGAATTTGCCCGTATCCATGTCTTTCCCTACTCACCGCGCCGGGGAACTGAGGCAGCGCAGATGCCTAATCAGGTTGGGTCTCAGCTTAAAAAGCAGCGAAGCCAGAAGATGCTGACTTTAGCCAGGGAAAGCGCCCAGAACTTCAGCCGACAATTTCTGGGCAGGACTATGATGGTATTATGGGAGAAGCAGACCGGTGGTATCTGGTCTGGCCTCACCGACAACTATATAAAGGTGTATACTGAGAGCAGTGAGGATTTAAACAACAAGCTGTTGCCGGTGAAGCTGGTGGAGATTAGAGGGGATGGGGTGTGGGGGAGAATGGTAAGAGGATAGGTATTATCCTGTTTTCATGCTCAGCTTCTTCACCGGATTGCGGAATTCGCAGGGCATCTTCACTCTGTCTCTATGCCGTGTGTCAATACTTCTCTCATATGTTTACCCGGCATCAGAAAGTCATCCTCGGAGACAGCTTGCCCAATAAGTCTCAGCCTTTCCAGCAGGGCGTAGAAGTTGATTGCCCAGCCGATACCGAATACTCTTGGAGAAAAAATTCGGCTCTCATAGGGGTTCCAGTAAGCCTCCTTGAACTTCTCAAAGGTAGGTATCCGAAAGTCATAAGGTGCAAAACCAGCAATTACCCCGTGCCACCTTCTCTCCTCTCTGGGCTTTTCCAGCTCCTGGCATATTGCCGCCATGGTGAGAGCCATTGCTGTAACTTGAATTAGCCTTTTAAACCATCTACTGTTCATAGCTGCTCCTTTGCGTCCTTCTTAATGTTAATTCCCATAACCACTGAGGTCTCAATCTGTCGCTGGGGGATGTCCCAGTATGTCTTTAGCAGTTCATCCTTATCCGGTAATAGGCTGAAGCCGTGCCTCTGGTAAAAATCAATTGCCCAGCGAGCAGCAGCCCATGTCCCGACCAGCAGACGAGAAGCAGTAACCAGACCCATAAGGTTTTCTAATAGTTTACTGCCTATTCCCTGCTTTTGCCACTGGGGTAATACATAGGCATGGCGGATAAGCGTAACATCTTTAATCGGTTCAACCCCCATTACTCCAACGAGTTCTCCATTTAACTCCCAGCCGAAGAAACTCATGCGCTTCATTTCTCGCTCAAGTTCGTCCATAGGCATATAGGGCTGATGATAACAGTCGGCTGGTATAATACCATCATAGGCTTTGGCTGCCTCGTTAATGATAAAATATATCCTCTGGGCATTATCCGCCTGGCACTTACGAATCATAAACTCTCGTCTTCCCTAAAATTATACCATTAAGAGGTCATTTAGCAAGAAAATCTTGAACTGGGGATTGACAAGCAATCTTATAATTAGTATTCCGAAATCAATTAATGCTATAATTAACACCAGAATCGCAAGCTGATTCCATCTTCAGGGTGGGTCTTATCTAAGGCTCTCCAGCAAGCATCCCCTGCTATAAATTTTTCAGCCAGAAAAGGAGTCTAAATGGAGGATAAAACTAGAAGCATACTCGGAACAAGAATTAGCCAAGACGACTATCAGAAGCTGTGCGCCATAGATAATTCTAAAGTTCACCAGATCATTGCTGAAGCGGCTGAGCTCTGTAACCCGGATAGAATCTTCATCTGCAGTGATACCCCTGATGAGGTTGCCCATATACGAAACATGGCAATTGTCACCGGTGAGGAGAGCGCTGCTTTAGCCATCCCGGGGCACACCTTCCATTTTGATGGTCCCTATGACCAGGGACGAGACCGTGCGGTTACCAAGTTCCTCGTGCCCAAGGGAGACTCCATCAGCAAAGCCATCAATCAGATTGACCAGGATGAAGGTCTTGCGGAAGTAAAGGGTCTGCTTAGGGATGCGATGAGGGGTCGCACGATGATTGTTCGCTTCCTTACTCTAGGACCAGCCGACTCTGAGTTTACCATCCACTGCTTGGAGTGCACCGATTCCTGGTATGTAGCTCACAGTGTAGATCTCCTCTATCGAAAGGGTTATGATGCATTCCGCCAGGCAAGTCCAGAGACAGAATTTTTCCAGACTTTACACTCGGCAGGAAAATTGAACGAGAAGATGGCGAGCTTGGATCACGACAAGAAACGCATCTACATAGATTACTTAACAAATACCGTCTACAGTGTTAATAATCAGTATGCCGGTAACTCCGTGGGTTTTAAGAAACTGGCCCTTCGGTTAGCTATTCGTAAGGCTCATCAGGAAGGGTGGCTAGCCGAGCATTTTATGATAATGGGAGTGCATGGTCCAGATGGTCGTAAGACTTACCTTGCTGGTGCTTTTCCTAGTGCCTGTGGCAAGACCTCTACCGCCATGCTTCCAGGGGAGACCATCCTGGCTGATGACATCACTTATGTTCGTAATATTGGTGGAGTTTGCCGTGCCGTGAATATTGAAGCTGGTATCTTCGGCATTATTCATGACGTCAATCCTAAGGATGACCCCCTAATCCACCAGATACTTACCAGTCCGGGAGAGATTATCTTTTCCAATGTTTTAATCAAGGATGCCAAGCCTTGGTGGTTGGGAATGGGTAGTGAGCTTCCTAAGTACGGAACGAATTACACCGGGCATTGGTACGAAGGTAAGACCGATGAGGCGGGTGAAAAAATTCTGCCAGCTCACAAGAACGCCCGCTATACTGTAGCCCTCAAGGCAGTACCAAATTGCGATCCTGAGTTGGGAAACCTCCTAGGGGTAGAGTTGAGTGGCATAATATATGGTGGTCGCGATTATCGGGGTTATGTGCCCGTCCAACAGGGCTTTGATTGGGAGCACGGTATTATCGCCTATGGAGCAGCTCTGGAGACAGAAACAACCTTTGCCCTTGTTGAGGAAGAAGGTAAATATGAGATAAATATCATGAGCATTCAAGACTTCATCTCTATTCCCTTGGGGCAGTATCTTAAGAACTACTTGGAATTTGGAAAGGGGCTTAAGAAAGCGCCCCCAGTCTTTGGAGTTAATTACTTCTTGAAGGATTTGAAAACAGGGGAATTCTTAAACGATCGCCGGGATAAGCACGTGTGGGTAAAGTGGATGGATCTACGCGTGCGTAATGAAGCCGGGGCGATAAAGTCTCCTACTGGCTGGCTTCCCAAATACGAGGATTTGTGTCGGCTCTTCCGTCAAGTATTGAGTAAAGACTATGCGGAGGAGGATTACGTCAAGCAATTCACGATTCGCGTTCCTGAAAACTTGGCTAAGATTGAGCGAGTGGAGAGATTCTACCGGGAAAATGTTGCTGATACGCCGGCAGAGATCTTTGGAGTACTTAATGAGCAGCGGGAGAGATTGAACAAGGCGAGAGAAAGATACGGGGAGTACATCTCGCCGGACAAACTCTGACCATAAGTATGGCTGAGCCACGCACCGAATTGGTAGATTGGCTAGGTCTCCGTTGCTTTGAAGGAACTTATTTCGACAAAGGGAAGCGATGTATTGGCGCGCCCAGAGGGATTCGAACCCACGACCCTCGGTTCCGAAGACCGATGCTCTGTCCGCTGAGCTATAGGCGCTGATAAAGTGGGGTGAGTGGAGGGATTTGAACCCTCGTTCTCCAGGGCCACAACCTGGCGCCTTAGACCACTAGGCGACACTCACCACGAATTACATAAGAATTATAGCTGAAAATCGCTGTCCTTTCAATGTGCTGGCGGGTTGTCTGTTGAGCAAATAGCTATTTTTCGGCTAACTGAACTATAGTAACCCCATCTCCCCCTTCCCCGTAATCACCGGGGCGGTATGATTTAACCAGAGGATGCTTGGTGAGTCGCTCTTGGACTACCCGGCGCAGAGTCCCGGTACCTTTACCGTGAATTATCCTGATCTGGAATAAGCCGGCCATAAAAGCATCATGAAGGTATTGGTCAAGCTTTAGTAGTGCTTCGTCGACAGTGAGGTGACGAAGGCTTACCTCGTCGATGGCTGGCGTTACTTTGCTACGATATTTGTTTTTACGCACGATAGCTAACCTGCGCTGATTTTAGCACTACAAGCCAAGGGGAAGCAAACGACTTAGCAGATTGTTTGGAAACTTAGTTTCTCGTCCACTATAGTTTCATTGGGTGACCTCACCCCCTCTTAAATGCCTTCACCCAGAGCGAGGAGAGCTAAAGAGAGGCGAAGCCTCTCTTATATATCCATTCCCCCTTCCCCTTATCAAGGGGAAGGGGGATAAAGGGGGATAGGGTTACCAAATAAAAACTTAAGGGGAGGTCACTAAACGAGTGATCAAAAGCATTTTCTTGTTGCACTTAAGTCCTTAATGCTACAATAATTTCAGTAGGGAGAGTCTTTAAATGCCTTTAGATGCCATAATTGTCAAAGGTGCTCGTGAGCACAACCTAAAAAACATAGATGTGGTTATCCCTCGTGATAAGCTGGTGGTTATTACCGGTGTTTCTGGCTCGGGTAAAAGCTCTTTAGCCTTTGATACCATCTATGCCGAGGGGCAGCGCCGCTATGTGGAATCCCTGTCTGCCTATGCTCGCCAATTTCTGGGCAGGATGGAGAAGCCTGAGGTCGACTATATTGAAGGACTGAGCCCGGCTATTTCTATTGACCAGAAGGGACCGAGTCGGAATCCACGCTCTACAGTCGGCACTGTCACCGAGGTCTATGATTACCTGAGGCTTCTTTTTGCCCGGGTTGGTCATCCCCATTGCCCTAGGTGTGGCCGGGAGATTACTATGCAGACCGTACAGCAGATTGTTGACGCCGTTCAGAGTCTCCCCGGGAAAACCCGCATCATGATTCTGGCGCCACTGATTAGAGACCGCAAGGGTGAGTATCAGACGGTGTTTGATGACTTGCGCAAAGCGGGTTATGTCCGGGCGCGTGTTGATGGGCACATCCATGACCTTTCTGAAGAGTTTCAGCTGGATAAGAACAAGAAACACTCTATTGAAGTGGTAGTGGATAGGCTGGTAATTGGTCAGAGTGGAAGCCAGAGCCGTATCGCTGATTCGGTGGAGACTGCCCTCAAACTTGGGGCAGGGGTGGTGCTGGTATCCATTGTTGACGGTGAGGAGTTACTGTTCTCAGAACACTTTGCCTGTGTCTACTGCGGGATTAGCTTGGGTGAGATTGCCCCTCGAACCTTCAGTTTTAATAGTCCTCACGGTGCTTGTCCGGCTTGTACTGGCTTAGGAGTCAATCTGGAGATAGACTCTGAGATGATTATTCCTAATAAGGAACTACAGGTTGCTCAGGGGGCAATTCACCCCGGGTGGTGGCTCTCTTGGCATATGGGGGAGCTAGAATCTTTAGCCAAGCGCTACGGCTTTTCCCTTCATACTCCAGTAAAAAACCTGAGTGAACGTTATCTTAACCTTATCCTATATGGGGAGGGAGGCGAGCTCTACCGGTACCGCAACCGTTTCGGGCGGATTAGAGAGTACTATAACGGTTTCGAAGGAGTGATTCCCTGTATGGAGCGGCTCTACCGGGATACCGAGTCGGAGCACTCCCGGGCTAATATTGAGCGCTATATGGTATCTACGCCGTGCCCGATTTGTCAGGGTAAACGGCTTAAACCAGAGTCTTTAGCGGTTACTATCGGTGGTAGAAATATTATGGATGTTAGTTCAATGTCAGTTACACAGGCATTGCAGTGGGTGACTACTATTGGTGATAGTGTTCTTACTGAGCGCGAGCAAATGATTGCCCATCAAATCCTGAAGGAGATTCAAGCCCGCCTCAGTTTTCTGGAGGATGTCGGTCTGGAGTATCTCACCATTGACCGCGCTTCGGCTACTCTGAGTGGCGGCGAGGCACAGCGGATTCGCCTGGCAACCCAGATTGGCAGTGGACTTATGGGTGTCCTTTATATTTGCGATGAGCCAACGGTGGGTTTGCATTCGGCTGATGATGCTCGCTTGATTGATACCCTGAAGCGACTGAGAGACCTGGGCAATACTATATTGGTCGTGGAGCATGATGAAGCCATGATGCGGGCGGCCGACCACATTATTGATATGGGACCCGGGGCCGGGGAGCATGGAGGCTGGATTGTAACTACTGGCAGTTTAACCAATGTTATGGAGTGTAAGGAGTCTATAACCGGTCAATATCTTAGCGGAGTGAGGCAGATTCCTTTACCCAGCAAGCGTCGTCCCGGTTCCGGCGAAGAGGTAGTAATAAAGGGGGCGAGGCAGAACAACCTGAAGAATATGGATGTCCATATTCCGCTGGGCAAGTTTGTTTGTGTCACCGGGGTTTCAGGCAGTGGCAAGAGCACCCTCATTGATGAAATCCTGCATAAGAAGCTAGCCCAGATATTCTATCGGTCAAGGGAAAGGGCTGGCGACTGCGATGATATTATCGGTGTGGAGTATATTGATAAGGTAGTCAATATTGACCAGTCTCCCATTGGGCGCACTCCCCGGAGTAACCCGGCTACCTATACTGGCACCTTCACCTCGGTTCGTGAGCTTTTTGCCACTGTTCCCGAGGCTCGGATGAGAGGCTATGCGCCGGGGCGGTTCTCGTTTAATGTCAAGGGTGGACGCTGTGAAGCCTGCCGTGGCGAGGGGTTTATCCAGATTGAGATGCAGTTCTTACCTGATGTAACCGTTCCCTGTGAAGTGTGCAAGGGAAAGCGCTATAACCGTGAGGCGCTGGAGATTAGATTTAAGGGTAAGAACATAGCTGAAGTGTTAGATATGACGGTGGAGCAAGCTCTGTCTTTCTTTGCACATTTCCCCAGAATAAGGAGCAAGCTGGAGACTTTGCACGATGTAGGGCTGGGTTATATTCGTCTCGGCCAGCCCGCACCTACCCTTTCCGGTGGTGAGGCGCAGCGGGTGAAGCTGTCTACTGAACTATCGAAGCGGTCTACGGGCAGGACACTGTATATTCTTGATGAGCCTACCACCGGTCTCTCTTTTGAGGATGTGGCGGCACTGCTCCGCGTGCTACAGCGCCTGGTTGATGCTGGTAATACGGTGATTGTCATTGAGCATCACCTGGATGTGATTAAGAATGCTGATTATGTTATTGACCTTGGGCCAGGAGCTGGTGACAAGGGTGGCTATGTTGTCGCTACCGGAACCCCTGAGGAAATATCTCGGGTGAGGGCTTCAGCCACCGGGCAGTATCTGGGTAGGGTGCTGACTAGAAATATTGAGCCGGCTTTAACCGGTTAACTATGCTACTGGACTTATTTTGATTTTACTAGTAAAATTGACTGGAAGTGAGGGAAAAACCAATGAACCGGGAAGAAGCGCTTGACTCGATTAAAGCTAATGTAGAGAACAGAAATTTAGTAAAGCATATGCTGGCTACCGAGGCTATTATGTGGGCTCTAGCCAGGCGCTTTGGCGAGGATGAGAAGGAGTGGGGTCTTACCGGGCTACTGCACGATATAGATGTTGAGCTTACCGAGGGTGATATGGCCAGCCATAGCAAGCTGGGGGCTGACCTGGCACAGGAACTGGGAGCTAGTGAGACTATGGCTCACGCCATTCTCTGCCATAATGAGAGACACGGCGTCTCCCGTGAGACAAAACTTGATAAGACTCTATTTTGTACTGACCCGTTAACCGGCTTAATTATTGCTGCCGCCTTGGTTCGCCCCGATAAGAAATTGGCTGGCCTTGAGCCTAACTCGGTGAAGAAAAAATTCAAGGAAAAGAGCTTTGCCGCTGGGGCGAATAGGGAGCAAATTGCTTTGTGCAGCGAAATTGGACTTGAGCTTGATGAGTTTATCGAGCTGGGGCTGGAGGCAATGAAGGGAATTGCCGATGACCTGGGACTATAAATTGCTAGCTTACTGACAGTGTCGAGCCTTCGGCAGTTTTGATGACATCAATCCGGGTGGGGAAGGCATCTCTAAGTTCCTCAATGTGAGTAATGACGATTATCTTGTCAAAATCGTCTTGAATGGAGTTTATCGCCTCTTTAAGTTTCTCTATGCCGGTGCTATCTTGAGTACCAAAGCCTTCGTCAATAATTAGGGTCGGAAGTGGTGCTCCGGCGCGTCTGGCTAGTAGCTTGGACAGAGCAATGCGAATGGCAAAGTTGATGCGGAAGGCTTCACCACCACTAAACATTTCGTAATTGCGCATCCCCAGTTCGTCAGAAATATTGATATCCAGAGTTTCAATAACATCGCCCTTCTTTGATTCTCTCTGGGTTTCAAACTTCACATGCATTCTATTGTCCGTCATGCGCCCCAGTAGCCTGTTGGCTTCAACTTCAATTTCAGGGAGTGCCATTTCAATAAGCAGGGCTTGTATTCCCCCTTTGCCGAAGGCTTTAGCCAGTTCTTTATAAATACTTTCCTGCTTTGAAGCTTGAGCCAGTAACCCTTCCTTCTCCTTCTTTTTTATCTCTAGTTCATCGCAACGCTCCAGCTTTGTCTTTATACCCCACAATGTCTCCTGGGCTTGCTTTTGTTGTGCCGCCAGTGTCTGGTGCTCACTTTCTGCCTGGACTATATCGCTTAGTAGCTGGGGAAGTAAGTTGAGTTCTACGGTCAGGTCTTGCCTTTTTTGATTATCAACCTCTAGACTGCTTCGCAGTTCATGAGCCGCTGCCTCAGCTTTTGAAGCCGCCTCCTTTTCCTGGACAATGAGCCTGTCAGCTTCCTCCAATTTTCGCTTGGGAGTTTCATACTGTTCTAGGTTGGTCAGCTGATGCCGCACCTGTTCGTGCTTCTCCGAATCGTAATCAAGTTTGGCTAACTCACTTTCAAGCTCCCTTAGTGCTTCTTGCTCGGCAGTGGCAAAATCCTTCTTGGCTAGATGCAGTTCAATTTCAGCTAAATTTTCTCTTTCCTCAGCTAACTGTTTATCCGCCTCTTCAGATTCAGCCATCTCTTTCCTAAGGATGCCGGCTCTACTTTGTACCGAGACTTTCTCCTGATTTAGCGGTACCTCTAGCTGAGATATCTCCTTTCCCAGCGACTCAAGCTCTATTTTCTTTTGGGCTAGCTCGACTTGACTTGATTTCAGGGATTCGGATTTGCTGTCTCTTTCGGCACTGTATTTTGACTCAATAAGCTGTAGGTTGTTTATCTCGAGCTTCCTTTCACATAACGGGCATTTAGCTTCAGTTTGGGTGGACAGGAGGTCAAGTTTTTCCCCTGCCTCCTTTATTTCCTTTTCTAGCCGGGTTTTATTAGATTCCAGGTAATTGACCTGAGTCTGTAGTTCCTGGTTGGCTTGTCTTTTTCTGCGCAATACTTCTTCTTGCTCCGCCAATTGGCTTAGTTGAGTCTGGAGCTGCTGTAACTGATTTTTGAGCTGGGATAGTTTCTGTGACTTGGCTTCCAGTTCTTCTATCTTGCTTCGAGTCACCGCATGCTCAGAGAGTAGGCCTTGTCCAGCCTCCTTTATTTTGCTTTCTATCTGCGATTTTTGCCTTTCCATATTGACCGACTGCCTGAACTTTTGCTCAAGCTCATCACACAGTTTCTTTACTTCGATAAACTGAGTATAGCCTTCTTCTATAGTGGAACGTCGGGCGATTAGCTCCTCATACTCCTTGAGCCGGAAGTGATGTTGTTTAATCTGCTCATCCAGGAGTTCCAGGCTTCTTTCCCTCTCCCTTATGTGTGTCTCTAGCTGGTCTAGTTGCATCTTCTTTCTTTCCAGAACTTCTTTTTCCTGTCGTATCTCATTTAGTCTGGTTTCTTTTTCCTTTGCTACCTTTTCTATTTGGGAGAGTTCACTCTGCGCTTGTTCAAATTCGGCTTGGTAGGTTGGCTTTTGGTCTAATTCATCACTGATATCTTTGATAGTGCTTTCCAGTTGTGCCTTTTCCGTTTCTTGCTGTTTAGCCAGCTCCTTGGCCTGTCCTTCAAGTTCATCATAGACAGAAAGCCCTAGAATGTTGCCCAGCACTTCCTTGCGCTCGGCTGGTCGTTTGTTGGTAAACCTATCAGCATTGCCTTGCTTCAGTAAAGCACTATTGATGAAGGTTTCGTAGTCTATGTGAAGCTTATTAATAATTTCTTGCTGTGTTTGGGCGATACTATTGCCGGTAATTGACCTGAAGCCATCCCCGGCAGCTATCTGAAAATCCAGGAGGCTTTGCCCTGAACTACCTCGCCGCTTGGGCTTGGAACGTTTACGTATGATGCGGTAAGTCTGTTGCCCGACGGTAAAGTCAAACTCCACCTCCATTTCTCTCTGATTGGAGTGGACCAGGTCATCATCGCTTTTGGCCCTGGCTTGTCCCCACAGTGCCCAGGTCATAGCATCAATTAAGGCTGACTTACCGTTGCCATTATCCCCCGACAGGCAGGCAGTATGGATGCCTTCAAAGTGGAGCGGTGGCACATTATCCCGGTAGCACATAAAGTTGTGCATCTTTAATTTAACGGGAATCATTTTTCAGTTCCTCATGATGACCTTTGTTTATCTATTTTAGCATAATTAGTAATTAAGAAAATTATTAAAAATTCTTTCTCAGGGTATTGACAAATGGCATTTAATAGTCTATAATCTGGACACTTGGCATCAGCAAGCTTGCTCTCACCTTTTCCTCCTTTCCTAGGGAGACTAAGGGGGCAGAGACGATAAGGCAAGGCCAAGCATTAGCGAATATCTATTCCCATTTAGAACAAAGCTTTCTTAGTCTCCCTATGCCCAAAAAAGGAATCTCAGTTTGACGGCTAAGGTTTCTCCCGTTTAGAATGAGCTCGGTTAAATGTTCGAGATTCTTAGTGGCAAGTTAGGCACAGTATTTCGCCGGTTGGGCAGCAAGGGCAGGCTTGGTGAAAAGGATATAGATGAAGCCCTGCGCCAGGTGCGTTTAGCCCTTCTGGAAGCGGATGTAAACTTCAGGGTGGTCAAAGATTTCACCACCAGAGTGAGAGAGCGTACACTTGGTGTTGAGGTACTGCAGAGCCTAACTCCAGCCCAGCAGATAATCAAAATCGTTAATGAAGAGCTTATTGCTACTCTCGGTGGGGGGCAGAGTCGCCTGGAATCATCACCTCAACCTCCATCGGTAGCCATACTGGTTGGACTGCAGGGCAGTGGTAAGACTACTACTGCAGCCAAGCTGGCACTTCATCTAAAGCATTCCGGACAGCGCCCTTTGCTGGTGGCTGCCGATAACCGCCGGCCAGCAGCTGTAGAGCAGCTACTTATCTTGGGTAAACAGCTTGACATTCCAGTTTATAGTGAGGCTCCTGGCGCCACGAGTCAGGATATCTGTGCTCATGCTCTGGCTAAAGCCAAGGCTCTAGCTGCTACCTGGGTTATAGTTGATACGGCGGGTCGCCTCCACATAGATGAGGCAATGATGGCAGAGTTAGCTCAGGTTAAAAGAGAGCTAAAACCAGTTGAGATACTGCTGGTAGTTGATGCTATGACCGGTCAGGATGCGGTGCGGATAGCCGAGGACTTTCATTCTCGGGTAAGTCTAACCGGGCTTATCCTGACCAAGATGGATGGGGATGCCCGGGGTGGGGCAGCCCTCTCTATCCGCTGGGTTAGCGGCGTCCCGATTAAATTCATTGGTATTGGTGAGAAGATTGATGCCTTTGAACCTTTCTACCCTGACCGTTTGGCATCACGCATCTTGGGGATGGGTGATGTACTTACCTTTATTGAGAAGGCTGAGGCGACCTTTGATGAACAGCAGGCTGAGGAGCTGAAAAAGAAGGTACAGACGGCCAGTTTCGGTTTAGATGATTTCCTCTCCCAGCTAAGGGCAATTAAGAAAATGGGTCCGGTAGCGCAACTGGTTGAGATGCTGCCTGGTTTGTCGCAGTTAGCGGGACGTCTACCCGAGGGTACTGAAGAGAAGCAGCTAAAGAAGGTTGAAGCAATTTTACTTTCTATGACTCCTGAGGAGAGGCATAATCCAGTCATTATCGGTGGTAGCCGACGCCGTCGCATTGCTCGGGGGAGCGGGGTAACTCCACAGGATGTTAATCAACTCCTCAATCAATTTCACCAGATGCAGAAGCTGATGAAGATGGGGGTAAGAGGTAAACTGCCCCGGAATTTAACGGGGATGTTCCGGTAGCCTTTACTCCAGATAGTCCTTTAACTTTCGGCTTCGGCTGGGGTGACGTAGTTTACGCAGCGCCTTGGCTTCAATCTGGCGAATTCGCTCCCTGGTTACACTAAATTCTTTTCCCACTTCTTCCAGAGTCCGGCTTCGCCCATCCTCCAGACCGAATCTAAGCTGGAGCACTCGCTGCTCACGGGGAGTAAGGGTGTAGAGCACATCCTCAATTTGCTCCTTCAAGAGTTGCTTGGAGGCAGCATCAACCGGTGGCAAGGCATTTCTGTCCTCTATAGAGTTACCCAAGGGACTGTCTTCCTCTTCACCTATTGGTGACTCTAGTGATATTGGCAGTTGTGATACCTTGACTATCTCTCTAACCTTTTCTGGAGATATTTCCATTTCTTTGGCAATTTCGGTAGAGGTGGGCTCCCGTCCATATTCTTGGGCAAGGCGACGACTTGTTTTGAGCAATCGATTAATGGTCTCAACCATATGGACCGGGATGCGAATGGTACGCGCTTGATCGGCTATGGCTCGGGTGAGAGCTTGACGAATCCACCAGGTAGCATAGGTGCTGAACTTGTAACCTTTCCGATAATCAAATTTCTCCACGGCTCTCATTAGCCCAATATTCCCCTCCTGAATGAGGTCGAGGAGAGACATACCCCGTCCGATATGTTTCTTAGCTACGCTAACTACCAGACGCAGGTTGGCTTCAATGAGATGCCTTTCTGATTTTTTAGCCTCGTACTCGATATTCCTCAGGTATGCTTCGAGTCGCTTTTCATAAGCCTGAATAGAGCTAATGAAAGCACTATCCGTTATCAGTGCCTCTATATCAGTTAGAGAGACACTATCTCCGATAGTAGCCAGGACTTTCTTCGGTAATAGCTTGCTATCTAACGACAGCTTAATAAGAATTTGTTCTGCTTCCGGTATGGACTTACCTATTTGAAAGGCGGTAGTAAAGATTAGTTGTTGGTCGATGGTATTACTAACGCTATCTCGTAATCTGGCATCAGAGATACTCTCTATGAAACCGGTTGTTGGTGTTAAGTCCAACTGCTTTTGGAGGAGACGGATAACAGAGGAAGCCTGCCCAACTTCCTTGAGCATCATAAGTATTATGTCGGTTGCTGAAGGCGACCTCCCATATCTCTGTAGGTATTGTTGTCTTATCTCGTTGAGGTGTTTACCCTCCTCCACCCTTCTGGCTAAGACTTTTTCGTCGTCAGCGGTGAGCAGGTGCACTCTACCAATCTCATGGAGATATATACGAACCGGGTCATCGGTTATGTCTTGCTCATCCTGTACTTCTGGTGGTGCTCTTAATTCTAAATCTGCCGGGGATTCCGGTTTCTCAATCTCGAGGTGCTTTGCCTCATGCCATGGTTTGCCCGGCTTAGTTACACTTTCTTGTTCTAATTCTTCATCAAGCTCCTGAGAGGAGGCAAATAGACCATCTGAAGATTTTAACTCAGGGGTTGGTTCTTCATCTGGGGACAGTTCTTTATCGCTCTCATCTTCGGGAGGGAACCGGGAGTGGTTCTTATCTTTTTCTAGGCTCATTCCTCACCTCCTTGTCTCCGACCTCCTTTGGCCTTTTTTGGTAAAAATTTCTCTCAGTTGAACGCTGGGCTCTATCCCTTCCTCTTTAAGCTTCGCCAGGTCAGCACCAGTGCCTCCTGACTCCGCTTCGGAGGCAAATACTTCAGCCCTCTTTGCTTCCAGGTTTTTAAAATATCTTTCCTTCAATCTACGGTTATAATCGGCGTATCGCTCTTCTACCTTATTAGTTGGCAAGTTTCTGTTTATAAGGGAATCAAAGTACTCATGAATAGACTCATCCAGTTTTTCCTTGAGTTTGGTCAGGTCATCAACCTGCTGCCAGGTGATAAAGATTTCTCGGTTTTCGCTATTTTCAAAATATTCTGGAGGAAATTCTTCGCCACCACCTTTAAATTCAGGGTGTTGCAGCATCAGAGCCAGGCAGTTTTCCTCCAGAGGGCTGGACACAACCGGGTGCACCACACGGGTAGTGGCTGCCTGCCTCGGTGTTTGAGCCCTGCGCCTTGCCAGATATTCCTTTAGACTAGCCTCCACGCTATTATAGCTGGTTCCAATTAACTTAGTCAATTTTCGCAGGTAGTGGTCGCGGCGGATATTATCCTTTATCTCGGCAATGATGGGTAACAGCTTATCGGCGGCTAAAGATTTATCTCTGGCGGTAGTCAGGTCAAGTTTAGAGCTAACCACATCGAAGGTGTAATCAACTATGGGCAGGGCATCTTCTGTCAGTTGCTGCCAGATTTTGGCATCTTCTTTAATAACATCGTCGGGGTCTTTGCTCTCAGGTAGTATGACGACTCTCAGTTCAGCCCCGATGGTGTTTTCATAACCTACCCCCCGTAGCATGGCTTCTCCCCCGGCAACATCAGCATCAAGAGCTAAAATCATATTCTTGCTTAGCCTTTTTAGAGAACCGACCTGTTTCTCGGTGACCGAGGTGCCCATAGAGGCAACCACATTGTTGAAGCCATTTTGGTGGGCGGTGATAACATCCATGTAGCCCTCTACAATCACCGCTACCTCTTGCTGCCTTATGCTAGCAGCAGCAAGGTTTACGCCATAAAGGCTGCTACTCTTATCAAAGAGTGGTGTCTGCGGTGAGTTAACATACTTGGGTAGGGAATCATCAAGCACCCTCGCCCCAAAACCAATAACACGTCCCCTGGTATCCAGTATGGGGAACATTAGCTTATTGCGAAATCGGTCATGAGTTTTACCATCCTCTGCTTCTATTATTAAGCCAGCGTTGAGCATTTCACTTTCGGCATAGTCTCTTTCCAGCAGATACTGCTTTAGGGATTCCCAGCTATTCAGACTAAAGCCCAGCTGAAAGTCAGCGATGGTTTTTGCGGTGAACCCCCGGCTGGCTACGTAACTTCGTGCCTTTTCTCCCTCTGGAGAGTTGAGAAGCAGGTTATGAAAATATTGGGCAGCCGCCTCATTAATTTGATGTAGCCTTTCTTTCTCTCCCTTCCTCCCTTCTCGCTCAAACTTTGATGGGATGGTGACCCCTGCCCTTTCGGCGAGGAGACGCAGCGTCTCCCCGAAGTCCATACTCTCCTTCTTCATCACAAAAGAGAAAACATCCCCACCGGTATTACAGCCGAAGCAATGCCAGCTCTGCTGCTCGGGATAGACGAAGAAAGAAGGGTGTTTTTCGCTGTGGAAGGGGCATAGTCCGGCCAGGTTCCGTCCCGCTTTTTTCAATGCGACGTACCGGCTGACAACCTCAACAATGTCTGTTTTTTGTTTTACCTCGTCTATAACGCTCATCTTCGGAGTCCTTTAGCCAGCCTCAGGGCATATTGGTCGGTCATACCGGCGATATAGTCAACTGCTCTCCGCTCCGTATCATCACTATAGGCACGGTATTCTAATGGCAGCTTGTCCTCATGTTCTTTAAGGTAGTCGTATAGCCGGCATACCGTTTCTCTGGCTTTTTCCGCCTCCTCTTGCGCTGCTTGCAGGTTATACACCCGCTCAAAAAGAAATTCACGGAGATTATCTGTCGCCTCTAGAACCTGTTGACTCATACTTATAGCCGGTTTACCTGTTATAATTTTATCACAACCTCTGGCTGTCCACGAGTTTTCAATAATATCACTGACCATGGTATTGATGCGTTGTGAATGGGAGATACCAAGTATTTTGACAGCTGAAATTGGCAAGTCACGCTCAGTGATAATGTCGGCTCTTATGGCATCACCAATGTCATGGTTGATGTAAGCAATCATATCAGATAGCTTGCACACCTCACCCTCAAGAGTATCTACTTTTCCCCACCCCTCTCCCAGGATTTCTTCCCTTGTTTTGGAGTGATTCAGGATACCGTCTCTCACCTCCCAGGTAAGATTAAGTCCCTGACCATCTTTTTCTAAGAGGTCAACAACCCGCAAGCTTTGCTCATTATGTCTGAACCCTTGGTGGTAGAGTTCATTTAGGACGTCCTCACCCACATGCCCGAAAGGAGTGTGCCCCAGGTCATGACCTAAGGCAATTGCCTCGGTCAAATCCTCATTAAGGTTCAGGGCTCGAGCTATGGTGCGGGCTATTTGAGAAACTTCTAGAGTGTGGGTAAGCCGGGTTACATAGTGGTCACCCAGGGGGGCAATAAAAACTTGAGTCTTATGCTTGAGACGCCGAAAAGCCTTGCTGTGGATAATGCGGTCCCGGTCGCGTTGGAAGACAGTGCGTATCGGGCAGGGCTCTTCGTGTTTAAGCCTGCCTTGTGACAGCTTACTTTTCACGGCATAAGGAGAGAGGTTTTCTTCCCTTTCTTCACTCATTTCGCGAATATTAAGCTGCTTAATCACTGAGTTTCTAATCTCTCTTTTGCTCTGGCGACTATCTCTCTGGTTGGGTTGATGGGATTAATGTTGGCAGTGTTTATTATAACATATCCCCTCTCCCCTTAATAAATCTTAGAGAAGGTGAGATTAATAACCGCTCTGCATTATTTCAGTTGACAATGATATTTTACCTAGCGTAGAATTAATGTGCTGGCTGAGAAATAGGGAGGTTCGGTTATGATAGAGATGACCATCGACAGCATTCGGGTTAGTTTAATGAACTATCAGCGAGTGGTGATTTTGAGGGAAAAGAAGGCAGGACGTTACCTACCTATTTGGATTGGCGCTGCGGAAGCAGACGCTATAGCCGTAAAATTACAGGGTGTTACCGTGCCGAGACCTTTAACTCATGACTTGCTTCGCTTGGTTATTGATTCGCTGGGGGCTACTGTTGACTCTATTATTGTTAACGACCTTAAAAGCGATACCTTTTTTGCCAAAATTATTCTTAATGTGGATGGAGGGCAGGTAGAAATTGACTCTCGCCCCAGTGATGCCCTGGCGCTGGCGGTAAGGGCTGGAGTACCTATTTTTGTTGATGAGGCGGTTTTGGATAAAGCTGGTATTCTGCTGGATGAGGAGACGGGAAAACCTGTTCTTGAAGAAACGGGAGAAGCTGGTGGTAAGGACAAGAAGGTGAGCGAAGAGGAAATGAAGAAGCTCTCGGCTTTCTATGACTTCATTAGTACTCTTGATTTGGATGACTTTGATAAGCGCAAATCTTAAGCTGGGGCTTCATGGTTTCAGAGGCTGCTGATGGAAGAGAGACTTATCAAAAGATTGATGACTTCTATGAAATGTGACTCTTGTGGGCACCATTACGAAGCATATAATGTTGATGTTATTGGTCACCGTGAAGACCTGTGGTTTTTGAAAGTACTTTGTTCAGCTTGTCATACTCAATGTCTAGTGGCGGCTGTAGTTAAGGAGGATAAGGTACTTGGGGCGGTTACTGACCTCACGAAAGCAGAGCTGCATAAATTCAGAGATAATGTGATTGAGGGGGATGATGTGCTGACTATGCACAATTTCATGAAGGAATTTGATGGGGACTTCTCTCAGCTTTTTGGTCAGAAGTAGTCTCGGGTATTAAGGCACGGTTATTCTTCTAACTCTGATATTGATAGTAAAGGGCCCTAGATATTGAAAATGTTAGGGCTCTTTTGTTGGTAAACAATCTCCAAAAAACTAGCTTGACCTCGTGGAACAGATTTGATATGCTGCTCACAGTCAGAATATTGAGGCTGGCATGAGTAAATGGGTAGCAGCCCTAAGGCTGGTTGGAGTGGGTTTTTTCATTGGCGGGTCGATTGTGCTGGGTGTGTTCGCCGGCCTCTGGCTTGATAGTAAACTGAATACTAGTCCTATCCTGGTGATAGTCGGGTTGGTTCTTGGAATTGTGATTGCTTTTTATGGTGTTTACCAGATGCTTCTGCCCCTCATTGGTAACAAACAAGGCAAGGAGAATAGCTGATGCCTAAACGGGGCTGTTTAGGTTTCTCTCTTCCCATTTTAGCTGGGATTTTGCTTGTCTTCCTCTTACTTTTTGTAGTTGGCTTTATTATTGGTCCTCTGGGCAGGAGTATGCTCGGTGACCTCGGGTTGCCAAGCTGGCTTAGTGTTCCCCAGCCAGAGCCTCGCCTTCCCCCCGAAACAATCTTTCATCTGTTCGGCTTTCCTATTACCAACAGTATTATCGGCGCTTGGCTTACCATAATTTTCTTGGTTGGCTTTTCCTACGTGATTACTCGCCGAATGAGGGTGGTGCCGGGTAGATTGCAGAGTGCCTTTGAATTTCTGCTCGGCTGGCTCTATAACCTCTGCCAGCGTGTTGCCGGGGAGGAGTATGGACGCCGATTCTTCCCCGTGGTAGCCACTATCTTTCTGTTCGTCGCCTTTAATGCCTGGCTGAGCCTGATTCCTGGGTTTGGCTCAATAACGGCTGCTACTGTCGAGGGTGAACATGTGCATTTGCTTAGGGGTGCCAATACCGATATAAATATGCCTCTGGCACTGGCACTGGTGTCCTTTATCTTCGTTGAGTATTTTGGATTAAGATCACTGGGGATTCGTTATCTGGCCAAGTTTATTAATGTGGGACAGTTTTTTAGAAGTGTCGCCCAGATGGTTAGAGGTGGATTTCGTGCCGGATTTAGTGGACTAATCACCGGGTTTATCCATATTTTTGTCGGCTTCATGGAAGCGTTGAGTGAATTTGTGCGCATCGTCAGTTTTACCTTCCGTCTTTTTGGTAATATGACGGCAGGAGAAATACTGCTGCTAATGGCTGCTTTCCTGATTCCTTGGGTGTTTGCCTTACCGTTTTATGGACTTGAATTGCTCATTGGCTTTGTCCAGGCACTTATCTTCGGCGGGCTAACCCTGGTATTTCTTACCTTGGCGGTGGCTCATCATGGGGAGGAGGCAGCTTGACATAAGGAGTATTTTGCTTCGGGCAATTATTAAAAGGAGGTAGAGAATGGATCCAGCAACAATGAAATTACTGGCAGTGGGATTAGCAGCTAGCCTGGGGCTATTGGGACCGGCGCTAGCCATTGGACTTATTGGCTATTCCGCTCTGCAGGGCTTGGCCCGCAACCCGGAGGCAAGTGGTCCCATAATGACTAATATGATACTGGTTACCGCCTTTGCCGAGGCTATCGGGATTTATGCCCTGATTATCGCCATTATCCTGGTTATGGTTGTGTAGTGATTATTTAAGGAGGCTATTATGGGACAGGATGGGATACCTATTTCTATCGCAATTATCATTGCGTCAGCAATTTTAGGAGCAGTATTTCTGATTGGTATGATGTTTCTAGCTGTATTCTCTGTCTAGGTGCACTTCAGGCGCTTTAAGAGGAATTTATATATCAGGAGAGAAAAAATGGGGGGACTCGCTGACCTTGGTATAAACTTACCAGTATTAGTGGCGCAAATTGTCAATGTTGCTATCCTGTTTGGTCTTTTGTATCTGGTTGCCTATAAACCAATTATGAGAATGCTTGATGAGCGTTCACGGCGGATTAAGGAGAGTATGAAGCAGGCTGACGATATTAAGGAGCAGGCAGCTCATGCTGAAGAAGAAGTTAAAAAACAACTTGAAGCTGCAAGTAGCGAGGGGCAGGCGAGAATAGCACATGCTGTAAAAATTGGCGAAGAAGTCAAACAAAAGGCACAGCAAGAGGCCAGACAGGAAGCGGAAACCCTTATCGCCCGAGCCCGCACCGAGATTCAACGGGAGCGGGACGAGGCTATTGATGAACTGCGCAAGGAGGTTGCCGACTTAACTATACTGGCGGCGGGAAAGGTTATTGACCGTTCCTTAGATAAAAAAGCACATCGCCAGCTTATTGACAAAGTACTGGAAGAAAGCACAACCCTGAAAAAGAAGTAATTTGTTACAGTTAGGGAGATACCGTGGCTAGAAGAGGTTATGCTAGGCGCTACTCCCAGGCAGTATTTGAGATTGCTCTGGAGACAAAAGAATTAGACAGGTGGCAGCCTGACCTGAAAAAGGTTGTCAGCGTGGTCGGGGATGCCGCGTTTATGGCTTTGCTGGAGAGTCCTAGATTTCATTTTGAGGATAAGGCCAGACTACTATCCGAACGACTGAGGGGCATAAACCCTATGGCGTTAAACTTGGTTCTTTTATTGGTAACCAGAGGCAGGCTGAGTATAATCGGTGATATTGCTGATGGGTATCAACGGCTGCTGGATAGCTACCGTGGCATTGAGTCGGCTGAGGTTACTACTGCTGTTCCCCTTGATGATAAAGATAGGGTAAAGTTAGCCGAACATCTTGGTGCCATGGTGGGCAAGAAGGTAAGGCTCAAGTGTGAAGTGGACCCCAGCTTGATAGGCGGAATTGTAGCTAGAATTGGTGATAAATTGCTGGATGGCAGCACCCGTAGTAAATTGATGGCTTTAAAGAGAGAGTTAGTTGCGGCAGGGAGATAATCAGAGGTTGCTCGGGGGGAAGTTTGAAGGGGCTTCACCCCTTCAAAGCCTAGACTTTCCCCATCTCCTTTGAAGGAGAGATATACAAGAGGAGAGTCAAAGAGAGGCGAAGCCTCTCTTATATACCCATTCCCCTTCCCCTTGATAAGAGAAAGGGGATAAAGGGGATAGGGTTACTAAGTATAAGGGGGTAAGGTAGATTAAATGACTACAAGAGGACAGGATATCGTTTCCGTTATTAAACAGCAGATTAAGCAGTTTGGCGTGGCGGTAACCATGGTGGATGTGGGCACTGTGATTGAGGTTGGTGATGGCATTGCTCGGATACACGGGTTAGCCGCTGCCAAATATAATGAACTGCTTCAGTTCTCCAATGAAATTATGGGCATTGCGCTGAACCTGGAAGAGGATAGCGTGTCTGCTATTGTCCTTGGTGACTATACCAAAGTTAAAGAAGGCGATGAGGTGCGTTGCACCGGTCGGATTGTTGAGGTGCCTGCGGGTGAGGCACTTATCGGGCGAGTAGTTGACCCCTTGGGTCGTCCCTTGGACGGCAAAGGCACGGTTAAGACTGATAAGACTCGACCTGTAGAGCGGGTTGCACCCAATGTTGTACTGCGTAAGTCGGTAGATACCCCGGTGCAAACCGGTATTAAGGCGATAGACAGCATGATTCCTATAGGTCGAGGGCAGAGAGAACTCATTATTGGTGACCGGTCAACGGGTAAGACGGCAATCGCCCTTGATACCATTATTGCGCAAAAAGGTGGTGATTTAACCTGTATCTACGTCGCTATCGGTCAGAAGCAATCTAAAGTGGCGCAGGTGGTAGCCACCCTTGAGGCTCACGGAGCCATGAAGCATACCGTTGTGGTTGCGGCTAGTGCTTCTGAATCGGCGGCTCTGCAATATCTGGCTCCTTATGCCGGCTGTGCTATAGGCGAGGATTTTATGGAACAGGGAAAAGATGCCCTGGTTATCTATGATGACCTTTCCAAGCATGCCTGGGCTTATCGCCAGCTTTCTTTATTGCTGCGCCGTCCCCCCGGACGGGAGGCCTATCCAGGCGATGTCTTTTATTTGCACAGTCGCCTGCTGGAAAGAGCCGCCAAATATGCACCAGAATATGGTGGCGGTTCTCTTACTGCCTTACCTCTTATTGAGACACAGGCTGGCGATGTCGCTGCCTATATTCCAACTAATGTAATCTCTATTACCGATGGCCAGATTTATCTGGAGACAGACCTGTTTAATGCTGGTATCAGGCCGGCATTGAATGTGGGCTTATCAGTATCTCGAGTGGGGAGTGCCGCACAAACTGAAGCAATGAAAAAAGTGGCGGGTAAACTTAGACTGGAGCTGGCTCAATATCGTGAGCTATCTGCCTTTGCCCAGTTTGGCACCAGTGAACTGGATAAGACAACAAGGGCTCAGCTTGACCGTGGCCAGCGAATCACTGAAGTCCTAAAACAACCCCAGTCTGTTCCTATGCCGCTGGAAAAGCAGGTTATGATTCTGTATGCGGTAATTAACGGTTATCTTGATGATGTAACTATAGACAAGGTTACTGCTTTTGAGGTTGATTTCCATAAATTTATGGAGGCAAATCACCCTGAAATAGGCAAGTCTATTACCAAGAAAAAGGAAATCGACGCCAAGACTGAAGAAGCTCTAAAGAAAGCCATCTTGGAGTTCAAACAAAGCTTTTCGGGGTAGATTCGGCGGGGTGAAGTCCTTTCAAAAGAGTAAACTTCCCCCTCCTTTAAGGAGTAGATATTATAAAGAATAAAGGAGAGTTAAAGAGAGGCGAAGCCTCTCTTGGGTAACCTCCCCTTTCTCCTTGTCAAGGGGAAGGGGGATAAAGGGGGATAGGGTTACCAAGCAAAATATTAAGAGGGTGAGGTCGAAGATTGGCTGATATTCGCGTAATTCGTCGCCGAATACGGGGTATTCAAAACACCGCCAAGATTACCAAGGCTATGGAGATGGTGGCTGCTTCCAAGATGAAGCGGGCACAGGAGCGCGGTTTAGCCGGACGACCCTATTCGGAGAAGATTCAACAGGTCATAGCCAACTTGGCAGCTTTACCTGAGGCGGGCAGGGCGTTACATCCCTTGTTGCAGCGAAGACAGGCGGCTAAAGTTGCCATAGTCCATGTCACTCCTGACCGTGGTTTGTGCGGCGGACTTAATACTAATCTCAATCGCCTGACAGCAAGCTTTATACTGGAACAAGCTGTCTCGGTTACCCTTGTTACCGTTGGTCGCAAAGGACTGGGTTTTATGAGGCGGTATGGCCGTGATATCCGTGCTGAGTTTACCCAGCTTGGTGACCGCCCTAGCTTGCTTGATACTCTGCCTATATCCCGTGTTATTATTGATGACTATAGTAGCGCCATCGTTGATTTGGTCTATTTAGTCTATGCCAAATTTATCTCCACAATGGTGCAGAGACCGGTTTTGCAGCAGCTGCTTCCTGTCGAACCGGCAAGCATACCCGCGGCGCAGAATGTGGACTATATATATGAACCAGACCCTGATGTAGTGCTGGGTGAGCTTTTACCCCGATTTGTTGAGATGCAGGTTTACCACGCTATTCTGGAAGCAATTGCCAGTGAGCAATCGGCAAGAATGGTAGCAATGAGAAATGCTACGGATAACGCTAATGAGCTTATTACCGACTTAACCCTGATGTATAACAAAGCTCGCCAGGAGTCAATTACTAGAGAACTTCTTGATATTGCCGGTGGCGCTGCAGCTTTAACTTAGCAAGGAGGTTATTATGGCTAAAGGCAAGGTAGCTCAAATAATAGGGACGGTGGTTGATATAGAATTTCCACCTGATGAGTTGCCAGCACTTTACAATGCTATTGAGATTACCACCAGTGGTAGTAAGGTTGTGCTTGAAGTTCAGGAGCATCTTGGAAATAACCGGGTCAGGTGTTTGGCTCTATCGCCTACCGATGGATTGGGGAGGGGTGCCGAGGCGATAGATACCGGGGCAGCACTTTCGGTGCCGGTAGGTAAAGCCACTCTGGGACGCTTATTTGATGTTATGGGAGAGCCTTTAGATAACCTCGGTCCGGTTAAGGCTAAAGAACACTGGCCAATACATCGGCCTCCACCCTCATTTGAGGAACAGGAGACAACCACTCAGATGCTGGAGACCGGGCTTAAGGTTATTGACCTGATTACCCCCTTTACTAAGGGGGGCAAGATAGGTGCCTACGGCGGGGCTGGGGTAGGCAAGACAGTTATTATTATGGAGCTTATTCGTAATATTGCCACCGTGCATGGCGGACTTTCGGTCTTTGCCGGCATCGGTGAAAGGTCTCGTGAAGGCAATGACCTGTGGCATGAGATGAAGGCTTCAGGCGTGATTGATAAGACTGTCCTGGTCTTTGGTCAGATGAATGAACCTCCCGGAGTTCGTCTCCGTGTGGGACTAACTGGACTGACTATGGCGGAATACTTCCGCGATGTTGAAAAACAAGATGTCTTGCTCTTTATTGATAATATCTATCGCTATGTTCTAGCCGGTATGGAGGTGTCAGCTCTATTGGGGCGCATGCCCTCGGCAGTGGGCTATCAGCCCACCTTGGCTACGGAGATGGGTGAGCTGGAGGAGAGGATTACTTCTACCAAAAAAGGCTCAATTACTTCTTTTCAAGCTATATATGTCCCCGCTGATGATTATACCGACCCCGGCGTAGTTACCACTTTTGGTCATCTTGATGCGGTTATTGCTCTGGAAAGGGCTCTTACTGAACAGGGATTATATCCAGCAGTTGACTCGCTGGCCTCAACCTCTCGCATACTCACTCCCAGCGTCGTTGGTGAAGAGCACTACCGGGTAGCTCGTGAAGTGCAGCGGGTACTGCAACGCTATAGGGACCTGCAGGATATAATTGCTATATTGGGTATTGAGGAACTCAGCGAGGAAGATAAACCTACGGTGGCTAGAGCTCGTCGTATTCAGAGGTTTTTGTCTCAACCAATGTTTGTTACTGAGGTTTTCACCGGTAGGAAGGGAAAGTATGTGCCGGTGAAAGAAACGGTGCGTGGTTTCAAGGAGATTCTGGAAGGAAAATATGATGACCTGCCGGAGCAAGCTTTTTATATGGTGGGTACAATAGATGAAGTGGTAGAGCAGGCTAAGGAGCTGGCGGGTGAAGGTGAAGTAGCAGAAGAAAAGAAGCAGGGGGAGGAGGCGGAGGAAACTGAGAAGTCAAGGACATAATAATGGCTTTTATCAGACTTGATATTGTTACTGCGGAGCGGTCGGTTTATGCCGAGGATGTGGATATGGTTATCGCTCCCGGTGTTGAAGGGCAACTGGGAATTTTGCCACACCATGCCCCTTTGATGACTACATTGCAGGCGGGTGAACTGCGGGTAAAGAAGGGAGGGGAGGAAGTCTCTCTGGCTATTTCCGGTGGCTTCCTTGAAGTACGACCCGACAGGGTCGTGGTTCTGGCTGATACTGCGGAGAGGGCTGGGGAAATTGATATGGCTCGGGCGGAAGAAGCAAAGCGCCGGGCTCAAGAGCAACTAGCCGCAAGGCAAGCCCCCGGGATTGATGAGACTCGGGCTGAAGCATCACTTCATCGGGCACTGGCTCGCATCAAGGTAGCGGAAAAAGTGAAGAGAAGAAGGCCAAGGGTCTAATCCAGGTCTTCCAAAAAGCAGCGGCTAATTAAACAGAGAGTCCTTTAGATAATCTCGAGTCTAACTTTGGTGCCGGCTTTAGCCGCTTTTACCCTGAGTAAGGTGCGTATGGCTTCAGCTATTCGACCTTGCTTGCCAATGACTCTCCCTTTATCCTCATCGGCAACCTGTAGCTTAAGCGTTATGCCGTTCTCATCATTTTCTTCTTCGACTTTCACGTCATCAGGTGCATCAACGATTGATTTGGCGATGTACTCTACGAGTTCTTTCATGTTTTCTCCTTACTTGTTTTGGACTTTTCTACAATACCTGCCGTTGTTAGTAATCTGGCAGCTGTATCTGTTGGTTGCGCCCCTTCTTTTAACCAGCGTAGTGCTTTTTCTTCATTGATAACTATCGTTTCCGGGTCAGTGAGAGGATCATAATGTCCAATGATTTCAATAAATGCTCCATCACGGGGTGCTCGGACATCAGCAACAACAAGCCGATAACTTGGCCTCTTCTTGGCACCTACACGTCGCAATCTAATCTTTACCATTCTTATCCAGTCTTATCCAGCCTTTCCTACGTAAATTACCTAAATATTATGCATCATAGATAGGAGATTGTCAATGGTAGAAAAACATAGTTGTCAGGAGAACGGATTGAGGTTATAATCGGGGTGTGAAAATAGAGAGATTGCACAGTTGGCAGGTCAGCATTACTCAGGCTTTAGATATACAGCTGGGGTTGGCAGCCAGAGTGTCTAAAGTTAGTGAGGTTACCACCCCCCGTTTTATCGCCGGTGTGGATATATCGGCAAGCAAAGCACAGGAGATGGCTACTGGAGCTGTGGTTATCTTGAGTTATCCTGAACTCAGACTGGTGGAAACAAAAATAGTGAACGAGAAGCTTAACTTTCCTTACATCCCTGGGCTTTTGTCTTTCAGAGAATCGCCATTGGTACTGGCTGCCTGTGAAAAGCTTGCAATTACTCCTGACCTTATTCTGGTTGATGGTCAGGGAGTTGCCCACCCCCGACGAATGGGCCTCGCCTCCCATCTGGGACTCTTCCTGAACACACCAACGATTGGTTGCGCCAAGTCCCGTCTGTGTGGCAGCCATAAAGTACCCGGGGTTGAGCCGGGTAGCTATGCTGAATTGATAGATAATGGTGAAATCATAGGGGCAGTCCTGCGGACCAAGCTCGGGGCAAGTCCCGTCTTTGTTTCCATAGGTCATAAGGTTGACCTCCAAACTGCCATTCACTGGGTGCTGAAATGCTGCCGGGGCTATCGCTTGCCCGAGCCGGCTCGGCTTGCCCATTTGGCGGCGGGAGGCAATTTGGAGCCGGTAAGAGACACTGTAATGTCTGAAGCAGACTATCAAGGGAAACTTTTTGCTTAGAAGAGTGAGGACAGATGCAGGAGTTAACAGATAAGCTAGAAGATTTGCGGTCTAGGATTTCTATGGCACTGGTGCATCTTTGACATTGCCACCAGAGAAAAAGAAATCGCTAAACTGGAAAAACAATCAGCCCAGCCTGATTTTTGGCTAGACCAGGTCAAGGCGCAGAACGTTATGCGCCGGTTAGCCGAACTGAAAAGAGTAGTACAGATATGGTGGGAACTGGAGAAAAGGGTGGCTGACATTACTGAGTTAATCTCTCTGACAGAAGAAGACGCCTCACTTCAGGCAGAGATTCGGGCCGAGGTAGAGAAGATAGCTTCCACGCTTGACGAATTGGAATTCCAGATGGCTTTTAGTGGTGAGTATGATGCTAGGAATGCTATTCTGGCTGTTCACGCTGGTGCCGGGGGCACGGAGTCTCAGGACTGGGCAGATATGCTAATGAGGATGTATCTTCGCTGGGCTGAGCGCCGTGGTTATAAGGCAGAGGTATTGGACATTTCTCCAGGTGAGGAGGCTGGGGTAAAGAGTGTGGTTATTGGGATTGATGGTGATTATGCCTTTGGCTACCTGAAATCGGAACACGGCGTCCATCGACTGGTTCGCCTTTCTCCTTTTGATGCTGACCATGCTCGGCATACTTCCTTTGCCTTGGTGGAGGTTATGCCTGAAGCCCAGGTTGATGTTGATGTTAAGGTAGAGCCTGATGATCTGAAGGTTGATGCGTTCCGGTCTAGCGGACCCGGGGGACAGCATATGCAGAAAACAAGCAGTGCCGTCAGGTTGACCCACCTGCCAACAGGGCTGGTGGTTACCTGCCAGAGTGAGCGTTCTCAGTACCAGAATAAAGAAATTGCCTTGAGAATACTTCAATCTCGCCTGCTGGAGTTAGAGCTGGCCAAGAAAGCTGAGGAAAAAGCCAGGCTCAAAGGAAAGCGCATAGCCGCTGGCTGGGGTAACCAGATTAGAAGTTATGTTCTCCATCCGTATAAAATGGTGAAAGACCACCGGACTGATTATCAAACCGGCAACCCCGAAACGGTGTTAGACGGAGAATTGGATGACTTCATAACCGCTTATCTCAGGTCTGGTATGGGTAAAGAAGAATGATAAAAAAGTTGAGCTTATTAGCCTTAGTTGTTTGCCTGTTTCTGGTTTTATTGAGCCCCATCTCGGTTCAGGCCAGTGATGGACCGATAATACTGGGTAAATCGGTTGAGGCAGAGTTTCCTTTAAAGCTTAACTTTAGCTTCTCAGCTGAGAGTGATGTCAATATCACTGATGTTCGTCTTCACTATACTGTTGACCGGGCAAGTTTCGCCCAGGTAATCAGCGAGGTCTATATTGAGTTTGTGCCGGCAACTACAGTTGAAGCTGAATGGGCTTGGGATATGCGGAAAACAGGTGGATTGCCTCCCGGGAGTATTGTGGAGTATTGGTGGACAGTAGAGGATGTTGGAGGTAATAGAGTTGAAACCAAACCAGCCCGGGTGCAGTTTAATGATACTCGTCATTTATGGAACAACTTAACCGAAGGTGAGGTAACCCTGTATTGGTATGAGGGGAACCAGCCCTTCGCCGATGAGATAATGACGACGGCTCAACAGGTATTGGCTCGACTGGCTGAGGATACCGGTGCTGAACTGAAGAAGCCGGTGGAGATATATATCTACGCTAGTACTCAGGATTTGCTGGGAGCCATGATTTTCCCTCAGGAATGGACGGGAGGAGTAGCTTTTACCAGACATGGTGCTATTGCCATTGGGATACCCCCGGATAATCTTGACTGGGGGAGGCGGGCGTTAGCTCACGAGTTGACCCATCTGGTTATACATCAGATGACCTTTAATCCCTACAATGACCTGCCTACCTGGCTTGATGAAGGTTTAGCCATGTATGGTGAGGGAACACCGGAGCCAATATATGCTACCGTACTCGCTAAGGCAATAGCTGAAGATAGCCTTATCTCGGTGCGCAGTCTATCTAGCCCCTTTTCTGCCCATGCCGAAGAAGCCGTTCTCGGCTATATCCAGAGTTATAGTCTGGTTGAGTTTCTTATTAGTAATTACGGGCAGAGCCAGATGCTTGAGTTGTTGAATGCCTTCGGTGAAGGCAGTAGCTATGATGGGGCGGTGAACAGGGTTTATGGCTTTGATATGGATGGTCTGGATAGTTTGTGGCGCCAGTATATCGCGGAGTGATGAGCCTCGGTTAAGGTAGTAACGATGGTGAAGAAGTCATTTACAATTCATGACTTGCCGATTTCGGAGCGACCCAGAGAAAGACTGCAAAAGTTTGGTGTAGAAGCTCTTTCGGCTCAGGAGATTTTAGCTCTAATTCTGGGGCGAGGCATTGCCGGTGAATCGGTGATGGTAACCGCCCAGAGGCTGCTGAGCCAGTTCGGTAGCCTTAAAGGCATTGCTGGCGCCGCGGTGGAGGAGCTGGCTCAGGTGAGAGGGATTGGCATTGCCAAAGCATCTCAGATTAAGGCGGCTTTTGAATTAGCTAACCGCTTGGAGAGTTATTCGGAGAGCGGGGACAGACCATTGGTCAAGACCCCTGACGATGTCACTGGTTTGGTCCAAGGTAGGCTAAGGGGCAAAAAGAAGGAATATTTTCTGGCGCTGCTACTGGATACAAGAAATAAGTTGATAAGAATGGCGGAGATTTCGGTCGGCAGTCTGGATGGCAGCATTGTTCACCCCAGAGAGGTATTCAAGGAGGCAGTATCGGCTAGTGCTGCCTCGGTTATTTTTGTCCACAATCATCCTTCAGGCGACACCGAAGCTTCAGAAGATGACATAAAGTTAACAAAAAGGCTGGCTGAAGCCGGGGAGATTATGGGTATAGATGTCTTGGACCATATCATTATCGGCGGTAAGAAATACCTCAGTTTGAAGCGGGAAGGCTTGTTTTGATTTTGTTATAGAGCTAAATGATGAAAAGAACATTATATATACTTCTTTCGGCATTATTTTTATGCAGCCTGCTTGCTGCTGGCTGTCAGCTCGGGCAGGAAGTTCCAACTGCTGAAGGGGAGCTTAATCTATACGGTATTGACCCGATAACACTTGACCCGGCGGTTTCCGGCGAGATGACCTCCCACGAGTATATAGCGCAGATATTTGGTGGTTTGGTGCGCCTGGATGATAATCTGGAACCGGCACCGGATATTGCCGAGAGGTGGCAGGTTGGCGATGACGGCAGGACTTATACCTTCTACCTGCGGAAGGATGTTAGCTTCCATGATGGTCGGGAGGTTAGGGCTGAGGACTTTAAGTACTCCCTGGAGCGCGCCTGTGACCCGTCTACCGGCTCTCTGACCGCCGCCACCTACCTTGGTGATATTGTCGGGGTAGAGGAGGTGCTGGCGGGTAAGGCTGAGGAAATTCGCGGCGTCAGGGTTATTGATGAGTATACGCTTCAGATAACTATTGATGCCCCCAAATCCTATTTCTTGTCCAAGCTGACTTATCCCACTGCTTTTGTTGTTGATAGAGCCAATGCGGAATCGGGTGGGGGGTGGTGGCGGCAACCGAACGGCACCGGTCCATTCAAGCTCAGGGAATGGCAGAAAGAAAATTTGCTTGTTCTGGAGAGGAACGAGCTTTACTATGGAGAGCCGGCGAAGGTCAATTCAGTTGTCTTCCAGCTGTGGGGTGGTGTGCCGATGAATATGTATGAGACTGGCGAAATCGGTGTCACCAGTGTCTATCTTCATTACATTGATAAGGTTACCGATAAATCCGGTCCCTTTTATCAGGAGCTACAGGTAGTGCCTGAGCTAAGCTTCTTCTACGTTGGTTTTAATGCTACCAGACCGCCGTTTGACGATGTTAATCTGCGCCGTGCCTTCAGTCAGGCTATTGATAAGGACAAATTGGTTTCCCTGGCGTATAAGGATACGGTGCGGCGGGCGGATGGTATCTTGCCACCGGGTATGCCCGGTTTCAATGAAGATTTGTCCGGGCTGAATTTTGATGTAGATGGGGCAAAGGAACTGATTGCTGACTCCAGGTATGGCAGTGTGTCTGAGTTGCCACCAATTACTATCACAACTTCGGGCTGGGGAGGACTGATATCCCCGGCGCTGGAAGCTGTTATCCATGAGTGGCGGCGGAACCTGGGGGTGGAGGTAAAGGTTAGGCAGTTGGAGCCGCAGAGGTTTTTATATCACCTCAAGCAGGAAAAGGATGAGATGTATTTTATCGGCTGGATAGCTGATTATCCCCATCCGCAGGATTTCCTGGATATTTTGTTTCATACCGGGGTTGACAATAACTACGGCGAGTATAGTGACCCTGAGGTAGATGCTCTGCTGGAAGAAGCCGGTGTGGAGCTGGATTTTGACCTGAGCCTGGCATTATATCAGCAGGCGGAGCAAAAGCTGGTTGACGGTGCTGCCTGTGTGCCTTTATGGTTCGGGCAGAATCATATTCTGGTTAAGCCTTACATTGAGGGGTATGACCTGAATCCGATGGGTTTTGCCATGCTGAATAAGGTCTCTATCAGGCCTGATTGAGACTGTTTATTGAACCCCTTAATATTTATTTGGTGACCCACCCCTCGAAGAGTCTTCGACCTTTATCCCCCTCCCTTTGACTCTCCTTACTTCGGGTTAACGATGGATTGGTATTTAAGAGGGGCACTAGCCTCTCTTTCTAAAATCTTCCCCTTCCCCTCATCAAGGGGAAGGGGACACAGGGGATAGGGTTACCTAATAATAAATGGCGGAGGGGGTGGGATTCGAACCCACGGTCCCCATACGGAGACAGCGGTTTTCAAGACCGCCTCCTTAGGCCTCTCGGACACCCCTCCCGTAGCCAATTTGCATGTTAGAGGGGATGACACGCTGATTCTGTTGATCCAGCTTGATCCAGCTTTGGAGTATTATGTATCAGGGGCAGGCTTCGATATTCTGAAACCTGCACCCTCTGGTTAGGCTTCTTCTGTTATCACCTTTACATTTATTGCTCGGGGTCCTTTAAACCCTTTCTCCAAGTCAAACTCTACACTGTTGCCCTCTTCCAGGTTGTCAAAATTTACATCCTGCAAAGCGGAGCGGTGGAAGAAGACTTCTGTTTCATCTTCTCCAGTGATAAACCCGAATCCTCTTTCCTGGATAATCCTCTTTATCTTCCCTTTCAAGTTTTTACCTCCTTTAGTTAGCCCTTCTTTACTCTATAGAGCACGGCCTTAAATTCAGGATACCTCTTTATCCGCTATAATTTCACCTCCTATATGCGCCTTGTTATAGAATAAGAGAATGAGATGGGATTGTCAAAATATTTTTGTTTTGTATACATTGGCGATAATTTAATAGCCTCCGAAATAGTTCTGGCTCATTTTATTACCTTCTCCCCCACAAACGGCTGGAGAACCTCGGGGACTAGGATGCTGCCGTCTGCCTGCTGGTAGTTCTCCATTATGCCAATCATCACTCGGGGCAGGGCTAGCCCGGAACCGTTCAGGGTATGGACAAATTGGGGTTTGGCGTCAGGGGCGGGGCGGTAGCGCATGTTGGCTCTTCTGGCCTGGAAATCGGTGCAGTTGGAGCAGGAGCTTACTTCCAGCCACTCTTCACAGCCGGGAGCCCACACCTCAATGTCATAGGACTTGGTGGAAGCAAAGCCCAGCTCGGAAGTGTTGAGCATTGAAACGCGATAGGGTAGTCCCAGCCTCTGGCAGACCTCCTCGGCGTCGTTTACCATCTTTTCCAGCTCCTCATTGGAGGTTTCCGGCTCGGTGAATTTATAAAGCTCAACCTTATCAAACTGGTGCCCTCGCTTGATGCCGCGGGTGTCCTTCCCCGCTGACATCTTTTCCCGGCGGAAGCAGGCGGTGTAGGCAACATAGTGAAATGGCAGGCTTCCCGGCGGTATGATTTCATCACGGTGGAGGTTGGTAATTGGCACCTCAGCCGTAGGCACGAACCAGAAGTCATCTTCCTCATCGTGGTACAAGTTGTCGGCAAATTTGGGCAGGTTGCCCGAAGCTACCATACATTCCCGCTTGACCATAAATGGCGGATATACCTCCTGATAACCGTGCTCGGTGGTATGGAGGTCGAGCATAAAGGAGATGAGGGCTCTTTGCAGTCGGGCGCCCAGTCCCTTGAGCACATAGAAGCGGGTGCCCGATAGCTTTACCCCTCTTTCGAAGTCAATGATGCCCAGTGATTCACCAAGTTTCCAGTGGGGGGCTGGCGTAAAGCCAAAGTCTTTGGGTTCTCCCCAGGTGCGCACCAACACGTTGTCCTCTTCACCGCTGCCCACGGGGACGGCAGGGTGGAGCACATTAGGCACTTGCAGTAGTAGCTCCCCTAGCTGGTTATCCAGTTGCCTGACCTCTTCTTCTAGCTCTCTTATCATGACGCGCAGGTTGCGTGCTTCTTCGGTAGTCTCCTTGTCCACTTTCCTTTCTCGGGCAGTCTCTTTACGGGTATGCCTCAAGCTTTCCAGCTCAAGTATCTTCTGCCGGCGCTCCGAATCAAGCTGTAGAATCTCGTCCAGCGGGGCACTATCCTGTCGATTCTTCAGCACTTGTCGCACTGTGTCGGTATTGTCGCGGATAAATTTCAGGTCGAGCATTAGCTTCTCCTCTTACGGCTTCTCTCTGAGCTGGGGGAATAAGATTACCTCGCGGATTGACTGCTGATTGGTTAGCAGCATCACAAGCCGGTCAATACCGACGCCCAGCCCACCGGCAGGGGGCATGCCATACTCCAGTGCCAGCAGAAAGTCTTCATCAATCGTCTCGGTTACCTCACCTTTCAGTCGGCGCCCCTTTTGCTGTTGCCGGAAACGCCGCCTTTGTTCCTCGGGGTCGTTGAGTTCGGTGAAAGCGTTGGCAATCTCCATCCCGCCGGCAAAGGCTTCAAAGCGCTCTACCATGCGGTCGTCGTCAGGTTTCGTCTTGGCCAGGGGCGACATCTCTACCGGATAATCCAGAACAAAGGTAGGCTGCATAATGTTTGGCTCAACGAAGGTGGAAATTAGCTCATCTATAAGCCTGCCCCGGTCTTTCTGTGGGTCGACTTCCATTTTTAACTTTAGCATCTCGGCTCTAAGCGAGTCGGCGTCACGATATTTGGTGAAGTCAATGCCACTGTATTTTATGATTGCTTCGCGAAGGCTGAGGCGTGCCCACGGTGGCTTGAGGTTGAGGGTGTTGCCGTTAAATTCAATCTGGTCGGCGCCCAGTACCTGACGACTGACTTCAGCTACCATTTCCTCCAGCATCTTCATCACGTCATTATAGTCAGCATAAGCTTCATAGCTTTCCAGCATGGTGAACTCGGGGTTGTGCTTGGTGGAGATGCCTTCATTGCGGAAAATGCGACCCAGCTCGTAAACCTTGTCCAGACCACCGATAATCAATCGCTTGAGATGGAGTTCAAGGGCGATGCGCAGGTAGAAATCCTGGTCAAGAGTATGGTGGTGGGTGGTGAAGGGGCGAGCCAGGGCACCTCCGGCGGATGGTTGCAGCACCGGTGTTTCCACTTCTATAAAACCACGCTGGTTGAGGAATTGTCGTATCGCGGCAATAACTTGGCTGCGCACCTTGAAGGTCTCTTTGGCTTCAGGGTTACTGATTAGGTCTAGGTAGCGTTGTCGGAATCGCTTATCTACATCGCTGAGCCCGTGCCACTTTTCCGGCAGGGGCTGGAGCGACTTAGCCAGCAGGGTGAACTCTCCTACCCAAACGGTAGGTTCACCACTCTTTGTCCTTAATAAGCTGCCTTCGGCTCCGATGATATCACCGATATCTAAATTCTTAAATAATTGAATTTGCTCCTCATTAAACTGGTCTATATCCTGGAATAACAGCTGAATCTTTCCTGAGCCGTCACGAATGTCAGTGAAGGCACTCTTGCCCATTCGCCTTATTGCCATAACCCTTCCGGCAACACTGACTTCCTCCTCCTTGGTCAAGCCTGCCTCGTTCCGCTTGAGCAGTGCTACCGCCTCCTGTGTGGTGTGGCTGCGGTGATAGCTACGAGGATAAGGGTTAATGCCGCGGGCACGAAGTTGTTCTAGCTTTTGCTGCCGTTGTCGCGTTATTCGGTCTAATCTGCTTGCCATCTCTGTCCTAATAATATAGCAAAAAGACTGGGAGTTCCAGACCCTCAGTCGCATATTATTGTATGTTATTTCTGACTTACAGTAAAGCGCTTCGGTTAGGTATTAGTTGCTTAGTTTGTTCCCTTAAGGTATCCAGCCAGGCAACTGACTTTACCTCCCGTTCCAGGAGATATTTGAGGTAGCCACCCATTACCTCTTCTAACTCACGAGATAATTCTGCATCTATTTTTAGCCGGCTGGCAGTATTATAATCACTGCTCTGCATTAGCCGCAGCACTTTTTGTGCATTAACCGAGAGGGGATAGGTTAAAGGCTGGCTCGGACTGCAATTCGGGCACAGCATTCCGCCAGCACCCGGGCAGAACGAGTTGGTAGCTGGCTCTAGTGCTATGTGACAGGAGACGCACTGCTGAAGTTGGGGTCGGTAGCCGACTTCATTGAGGAGGTGCAACTCAAAGTAGCGTAAAGTCAGTTCTTTATCATTCGCCTGGCATAAATACTCCATTGACTCCAGCAATAACTGGAACAGGGGGTGGTTCTCAATATGGTCGGCGGTAAACTGGGTGACTAGCTCGGTGATATAGAGGGCGCACGAACTAAGCCACAGGTCACTCTTCAGCGGCAGGAAGCTATTTATGGTTTGGCTGCCGGTTATTGTATCCAGGTTTCGCCCTCTGGCCAGTGAAACCAGACTGTAGGTGAGCAGTTCCAGGTGTCCGGCGAGTTTGCTTCTGGGACGTCTGACTCCCCTGGCTACCGCCTGAATCTTACCCAGGCGTGGGGTGTAGAGGGTAAGGATTCTATCCGCCTCACCCAGCTTGGTCTTCTTAATGATTATGGCTTCAGTTTGGTAATTCCGCGGCTTGGACATTTCTCCCCACTATTATTAAATTGCACAAATCATTCGGTAAACCTCCCGTCATCTTTTGACGTCGAAAGTTTATGCACCCTTTTCTCAAGCCAGCCTATTTTCACTACTTCTCTCATATCAAATTCCGGCACATAAGGTTTGATATCCAGAAGGGGAGTTCCATCTACAATGTCTATATCTTGAATATGGAGTATTCGCCCTTCAATCTTAATCAGACGCACTACGGAGACGCCGATTGGGTTTGGCCTGCTTGGCCCTCGCATGGCAAAGATTCCGCGCACTTCGTTATCCATATATGGCTTTGCTTCCAGGGACGCCCCTCGGGACAAATGAAAGTGGTATATCAGAATAATGTGAGAAAAACCGCCAACATCCTTTAAGCCTTTAGCATATTCAGGGAATATCTCAACTGTCCCGCCGATACCCCTGCCACTGGCTGGTTGTATGGGCGTCCCTTTGGGTTCTTTGAATGGGGAATGAATGACTCCGATTGGCTTATACTTTATCTCGTCCATAAAATCTCGCCGTTAAAACTCCTGCCTGCCCTCAATGGCTTGGGTCAGGGTAACATCATCAGCGTATTCCAATTCGGTGCCGAAGGGTAGTCCCCGGGCAAGGCGGGTAACCCGTATCCCCAGGGGTGAAATCAGGCGGCTAAGATACATGGCGGTTTGTTCCCCTTCAAGATTGGGGTTGGTGGCCAAGATGGCCTCGTTTACTGAGCTGTCCTGCAGCCGACTTAGCAGTTCCTTGATTCTTATATCATCGGCGCCTATTCCCTCGGTAGGTGAGATGGCGCCGTGGAGTACGTGGTACAGTCCCTTATAGATCCCGGTATGTTCCAGAGCCAGAATGTCCTGGGGCTGTTCCACAATGCAAATCTTACTACGGTCGCGCTCGTCACTGCGGCAGGTGGGGCAGGGGTCAGACTCGGTAACATTAAAGCAGGTGGAGCATAAGACAACTTTCTGTTTTAGCGAGAGGATAGCTTCGGCGAGGAGTTTGGTCTGTTCATCAGGGGCACGCAGGAGATGGTAGGCAAGTCGCTGGGCACTTTTTGGTCCGATGCCAGGTAGCTTGTTGAACTCCTGGATGAGCTTATTGATGGCTTCGGCGGCGGGAATGAGATTCTGGTCCAATCTTGATTCTCCTTGACTATATCAGGTCAACCCTGGGATTTTGAGACCCCCGGTCAGTCCGCCAAGGTGCTCGGCGGCAATTTCCTGGGATTTGGCGATGGCTTCACTTACCGCTGTCAATACCAGGTCTTCCAGAAGCTCGACATCATCAGAATTTATCACTTCTGGTGATATTTTTACTGACTGTATTTTTTGTTGACCGTTCATAGTAACCTTAACGGCGCCTCCGCCTGAGCTGGCTTCAACAGTGATATTGCTTAACTCCTCCTGGGCTTGAGCCAGCTTTGATTGAAGTTTCTGGGCTTGCTGCATGATAAACTTGTTCATTTCTCCTCCGTATCAATAATCTGGGCGCCTATCTTTAGTGCTTCCTCTATCAGGTGGTTGTCTTCCGGCTCATAAATACAGCGCACACGGCAGGAATGCCCCAGAAAGCTGCTGATGATTTTCTCGGCTATCTGCTGGTTCTCGGGTTTCTCCATGTTCTCTTTATGGAGAGGATACTTGAAGGATAATACTACTGTGTCTCCGTCAATAGCTTGGGGCTTGGCGCTCCTGAGTAAAGCTGCTGCCGGAGTTCGACTAATACTGGCCGGGGCGTCTCTGATAAATTGCCTCCAGTTCGCTTGCAGTTGTTCGATTTCACCACCTGGTTCTGATAGAGTGGTGGGGGTACTTTCTGCCGTTGGCGGTGTTGGTTCCGATGTAATGGCTGGCTCGACCTGTTCTTGAATATCTTTAGCCGTTTTCGTAGTTTGCTCTTCGGCTTTTTTCACGGTTGCATGTGCTTCCTCGGCTTTTCCTGGAGCTTCGTCGACTGATTTCGGAGTTGGTTCTTCAGCTTTCTTGGCCGGTTTAGGTTTGGCTGCTGGTTGTTTGGGCTGAGGTACAGGCGCTGGTGGGGTAGCCATCTCTACGGGTTGGCGTGGTTCATATTCAACCTGACTGGGAAGTTCTTCCTCGGTTGGAGACAGGGTGCAGTCAACCAGCGCTAACTCCAGAGGTAGCGTAGAATAGTTATCAAAACCAGGCTCAAGCTGACCGAAGAGCTTGACTGCCTTCAATATCTGTGGTAGTGAAGCCTTGGCGGCTAAGTCCTTCAATTCAGTTATGTCCTCAGCCGGAAGGTCTATAGCCTCATCGGAGCCAGTTTTTATTAGGAGCAGTCCTCTGAGATATTCTACCAGTTCTCGATTGAATTGACGCAAATCCAGTCCATCGCTATTAACACTGTTTATGGTAACCACCCCGGCAGAAACATCATTATTAATAATGTGCTTAACCAGCTCTTTGGCTCGCCAGTCACCAGTGATACCCAGGACAGTCTGAACCTGCTGGAGTTCAATCTTGGAACCATAATAAGTAGTTAGTTGCTCCAGCAGGTTTTCGGCATCTCGCAGGCTACCGGTGGCAGCCCTGGCGATGAGCCGCAGTGCTTCTGGCTCCGTGTGAATACCTTCGGTGCTACAGATACGGGTCAGTTTGCTCACCACATCTGCCTGAGAGATGCGTCGGAAATCAAAGCGCTGGCACCGTGACAGAACGGTGGGTAGAACTTTATGGATTTCGGTGGTAGCCAGGATAAAGATAATATGTGGTGGCGGTTCCTCCAGCGTCTTGAGTAGGGCATTGGAGGCTTCTTTGGTAAGCATGTGGACTTCGTCTATGATATAGACTTTGTAGCGGGCTTCGTTGGGAGCATAGTTGACCCTCGCACGGAGCTCTCGGATTTCATCGATACCCCGATTGCTGGCAGCATCAACCTCAATAACATCCAGAGCTCTCCCCTCGGTTATTGCCTGGCACATAGAGCAGGTATTACACGGCTCGCCCTTGCCATTGGTAAGACAGTTAACCGCCTTAGCTAAAATACGCCCGGTGCTGGTCTTACCGGTGCCTCGGGGACCGCAGAAAAGATAGGCGTGAGATATGTGACCGCTACTCAGGGCATTGTGTAATGTCTGGGTTACCTGTTCCTGGCCGACTACATCAGCTAAGGTTTGGGGACGCCACCTACGATAAAAGACCTGGGAAGTCATTTCCTTTATTATACCCTATATATTGTGACGTTTCTAGCGAGTCTTTACGTAGATAGACGCTGAATTTTCACGCACCGAACTGATAGTTAAAGATAGCTCAGGCACAATGGGGATTTGGGTGGTCATAAATGCCAGATTTACATTGCCAAGTCTATGTAATAATCGGCACTCCGAACAGTAAAACTGACGAAATAGGCTTATATTGGCTAATTATAGTAACGAAGGTATGTCTTTTGAAGCGTCTTCAATTACTTTAAGTTTGACCTCTGTTTCTTCTTGTCTCTTTTTAAACTCAGGGATAAGTTCGGTCGATTTAGCATAATAGTCCCTGACCTTTTCCACATCGCTAAGTTCAGACAGAATTACAGTAACATCCAGTACGCCTCTTTCTCTGGGGTAATCACCGTTTCTTATTAAAGCCTCTGGAGCTAAATCCCTCATATAATCCCCGAGTGCCTTAATTAAGTCCATATTCATTTCCTTAGACGGCGCCGAGATGAGATACAGAGCTCTCTTTGAATCTTTGGGATTGCACTTAAGCGATAGCTCACTTATCGCTTCGTCCATGGCTTGAATTCCTTTCAGCGTTTCGTTGCCCTTTTTCCTGAAATCGCGTGACCGTTCCCGGGGAAACCTGATTAATGGTAGCTCCGATTTCCCATAACCTATTACTGACCATCCGGTTATAGTCTGTATTATGTCTCCGGCATCAAGCACCCTCGACGCAATGTATTTGGATTTTTTCTCCTCACCGGCACAGAGTAAGTTATAAAATGGGTCAGCAATCATTTCATTAATTTTAGCTAGGTTCTGCTTAATCGATGAATCTTTTCTAACGAACCTTTGGTTATCAACGAGAAATACCGCATCAGCTACTGAATAGGTAGATTTAAGGCATGTGGCTGAGTTATATACGGTCCTATCCTCTGTCGTTTCTTCATGCTCAAAGGGCAGAACGATAAGATTATATACCGGCTTATCTATATAACGTTCCTTTATATGTTGTGTTATTACCGGAATTGCTCCGGAGCCGGTGCCGCCAGCAGCGCCAGCGATGAATAAGAAAGCATCTGTCTCAAAGAATCGCTTGGTTGTTCTTAGAGCATCTATAACTTTATCGGCATCCTCTCTGGCTATCTCAGCTCCCAGTTCATTTATCTTGCCGACGCCGTGCCCACCAGTCTTGCGACTTCCAATGAGAATTCGGTGCCGGTAATCGCCTTTTATATTGGTTAAGCCACTCAAGTCAGCAGCATCAGTGTTAACGGCGAAGGTGCCCGTAACTATCTCGATTCTACGCTGACTACGCGCTTTTCTATTCAGTCGGGCAAACTCATCAGCAATCCTGCCACCACATTGTCCAAAACCTGCAACCACTAATTTCATTTCTCACCTCAGCATTAAAGTTTAACTATTTTAAGCATACTTACAGGATAATGTCAATCCTTTTGTTGTTACAAGGTGATAATGCCCGTAGTAATAAAGTCCATAGTAATAATGTCAGGGTAAGATTACAAAATGGTTCTATCATCCCCGTTTTTACTTAATTTGGATGGCAAACTGGTCTACTAGCACTCTGAATAAGAAAGGGCTATTGAAAAATTTGCAAGCCTATAATAGAATTAGTAACACTAGAGGTATTGAAGGGATGGTTAGAGAAATATCTAGGGAACTCTTAAACGACGCGGAACATAATATTGGTGCCTTTGAAAAAGCGGTAGCCAGGGCTGAGGAATTAAGCAAGGCAGCCAGGGAAGCAACTGAAACGTCGGCAAGAGCCTCCCAAGAAGCGATAAGAAAGGCTGAGAAAATAAGCAAGGAAGCCAGAGAGGCGGCTGAAGCCTCGGCAAGGGCTTCCCGGGAAGCGGTAAGTAAGGCTAAGAAAATAAGCAAAGAGGCTAAGGAGGCAGCTGAGGCATCAATCAGAGCTGCCCAGGAAGCAATAAGTCGGACTGAGGAAACAGCCAAGGTCCCCAAGGAAACGGCTAAGGCAATAGCCAGAGCCTTCCAGGAAGCAATAGCCAGAGCTGAGGAAATAAGCAAGGAAGCTATGGAAGCAGCCGAGGCATCACTTGCAGCGTCACAAGAAGGATTAAGCCGGGTTAGTGAAATAAGTGAAGAAGCTAGGGCAGTGGCTGAGGCGTCGGCGAAAGTAGCTAAAGAAGAGCTAAACAAGGCTGAGGAAGCAGGTAAGACAGCCAGGGAAGTAGCTGGGGCGTCAACCAAAACGGCTAAGGAAACGGCAAACCGGGCTGAGAAAATAAGTAAAGAGGCTAAGGAGGCAGCTGAGGCATCAACCAGAGCGGCTAGAGAAGCGTCAAGTCGGGCTGAGAAGGCAAGCAAAGCGACCAAGGAAACTGCTGATGCCTCGGCGAGAGCGGCTCAGGAAGTGGCACTCAGAGCCGAGGTAATAAGTAGGGAGGCTAAGGAAGTGGCTGAGACTTCACTGGGAGTCTCCCAGGAAATAATGGGTAAGGTCGGGGAAATAAGTAAAGAAATTAAGCAGACGGCTCAGGCATCAACCAAAGCATCTCGAGAAGCGATGAACCGGGCTGAGGCAGCAAGCAGGGAAGCCAGAGAAGTGGCTGAAGCATCAGCCAGGGTCGCCAAGGAAGCAACTGAAGCCTCAACCATAGCCTCCCAGGAGACAATAAGTAAAGCCGAAGAGATAAGTAAAGAGACCAGGGAAGCAGCTGAGGCGTTGGCCAGAGCCTTTGCGGAAGCGATAAGCAAAGCCGAAGAAATAAGTAAAGAAGCCAAAGAAGCAGCTGAAACGTCAACTATAGCCTCTCAGGAGGCAATAAATAAAGCCGAAGAGATAAGCAAGGAGACCAGGGAAGCAGCTGAAGCCTCAACCATAGCCTCCCGGGAAGCGATAAGCAAAGCCGAAGAAATCAGCAGAGAGGCTAAGGAGGCTACTGAGGCGTCAGTCACGGCTGCCAAAGAAGCTGTTGAAGCCTCAACAAGGGCATCTCAGGAAGCATCTGAGGCATCAACCAATGCATATCAGGAAGCAATAAGCAAAGCTGAAGAAATAAGTAAGAAGGCTAAGAAAACTACTGAAGCGTCAGCCAGGGCTGCCAAACAAACTGTTGAAGCAGTGATAAGGGCGTCTCAGGAAGCGGTTGAGGCATCAACCAGAGCCTCCCAGGAAGCGATAGCCAGAGCCGAAGAAATAAGTAAGGAGGTTAAGGAGGCTGCTGAGGCATCGGCTAAAGTTGTCAGGGAGGCAGCCGAAGTGACGGTTAGAGCTGCCAAGGAGGCTACGGAGGTATCCACAAGAGTCGCTAGGGAAGCGGCTAAGGTGTCAATGAGAGCCTTCGAGGAGGCGATAAACCGGTCTGAGGCAACTGGCAAAGTAGCTCAGGAGACGGCTGAGTCATCGCTAAGAGCCTTCGAGAAAGCAATAGGCAGAGCTGAGGAAATAACTGAGGAAGCCAAGGAGGCTACTGAGGCAATAGGCAAACCGGAAGTTGAAGTGACTGAGTCATCGATAAGAGCCTTTGCGGAACCGATAGGCGGAGCTGAAGAGACTAGTGTAAAAGAAAAAAGAGGGACTGGAAAAGCTAAAGGTAAGGGAAAAGTTGAGGCGCGTTTGGAATTCCTGGCCAGGATGTATGAGGCGAAGAAAACCAAACAAGCTGAAGAGGAGCCCACGGTAGAAGATACGGAGGCAGTCGAGGAATAGGTAGGTGAGAGGTTGATTATTGGTCAGTGTATCAACAAAATTGGTAAAGGAGGTACTACCCTATGACGGACAAAAGGAAGCGAGCCAGGAAGGCTAGTAAGAAGGCTGAAGAGGCAACTGTGCAACCACTTGAAGAAGTTCAAGAGCAGGTTGAGCAGGTCGCCAAGGAAGCCGAGGAGCAGGTTGAACAGGCTGCTGAGGAAGCTGAAGAGCAACTTGCGCGACCACTTGATGAGGTTCTGGGGCAAGCCGAGAAAGCATACGCAGCCTATATGGAAGCTCAACGGCAAGTGGCAAGCGCTTATAGAGTGAATGAACAGCAAATAGCAAAGGCCTATAAGAGGGCAGAGCAGCAAGCCAAGAATGCCTGTGATGAGAGTATAAGGCAGGCCTTAAAAGCCCGTGAGGAAACTATGACGCAAGCCCTGAAAGACCGTGACGATGCTATAGCGCAAGCCGGAAGGGCTTATAAGAAAGCAAGAGAGCAAGCCGAGGGAGCCTGTGAAACCAGCATAGAGGAATCCTGGAAAAAGCGGGAGGAGGCTGCAGAACAAGCTTGGCAACTGCGTGAAGAGACTATAGAGCAAGCCTGGAATATCTATTCTAAACTCTCAAGGTAAAAGAGGAAGTCCTTCATTCAGATTAAATAGCTAGCCTGATACGTTGTTATTTAATAGCCTTAGGCTGGGCAATTATAGCAAGGAGGGTATATCCTTTAGGGTAACCTCAATTCCTTTATATTTGCTTTCTACTCCTTCAAGTCTCTTTTTAAGAGTAGAAATGAGGCTGATTGTTTTAGTAAAGTAGTCCCTGACCTTTTCCACATCGCTTAGGTCGGACAGAATTACGGTAATGTCCAGAGAGCCTCTTTCCCGGGGGTAATCGCCACTCCTTATTACCGCCTCCGGGGCTAGACCTTTTATATAAGTACCGAGTTCCTTAATTAAGTCCATATTCATTTCCTTGGCTGGCGCCGAGACGAGATATAGGGCTCTCTTCGCATCTACGGGATTGCACTTGAGTGATAATCCAATTATAGCTTCGTCCATGGCTTGAACTCCCTTTTGGGCTTCAGTAGCCTTATTCCTGAAATCGCGTGCTCGTGTAAAGAGAGATTTAGCAAGCGAAAACTGCGTTTTCCCGTAGCCTATAACTGTCCATCCGGTCACAGTCTGTATTATATCACCGGCATCAAGTATTTTTGCCCCGATGTATTTGTGCTTTTTCTCCTCACCGGCACAGAGTAAGTTGTAAAAGGGTGCGGTTATTGTGGCATTAATTTTAGCCAAGTTACTTCTGAGCGATGAATCTTTCATGATATACCTTTGATTATCAACAAGGAATATCGCATCAGCCACCAGATAAGCAGATTTAAGACAGGTGGCGGCGTTATATATAGTTCTTTCCTCTGTTGTCTCTTCATGCTCAAAGGGAAGGACAATAAGGTTATATACTGGCTTATCTACGTAGCGCTCCTTTATGTGCTGTGATATTACTGAGATTGCTCCAGAGCCAGTACCGCCAGCAGCACCAGCGATAAGCATGAAGGCATCCGCCTCAGCGAATCGCTTGTCTGTTCTTACAGTGTCTATAACCTTGTCGCCATCTTCTCTGGCTATCTCCGCCCCCAGTTCATTTATTTTGCCGACGCCATGCCCGCCAGTCTTGCGACCCCCGATAAGGATTCGGTGCTGGTAATCGGGCTTTATGCTGGTTAGTCCACTCAGGTCAGCAACATCAGTGTTAACAGCAAAGACACCACTAACTATATCAATGCCGCGCTGGCCGCGTGCTTTTCTGTTCAGTCGGGCAAACTCGTCAGCAATCCTGCCGCCACATTGTCCAAAACCTACAACTATTAGTTTCATTTCTCACCTTTATGCGAGGCAACTGTACTATTTTAGGCATTCTTACCCAGTAAAGTCAATTTTTGTCAGTGGTACTATCTGGCTACTTGTCTCCCTTACCTCCTTCCCATATTAAGGAGAAGGGAAACGTAGATGAGAGAGGGGCTTTACCCTTTCTAAAATCTCTTCTCATTTAAGCGTCTGTTATCAGCTACAGTCCCTTATCAGCAATATAAACAGCCAGGTCAGCCAATCGGCAGCTATAGCCCCACTCGTTATCATACCAGGCAAGAACTTTAACCATATTGCCGCCAATAACCATGGTGCTAAGCGCATCGACAATGGAGCTGGCAGGGTTGCCCTTGAAATCCATGCTGACCAGCGGTTCCCGGCAGTACTCCAGGATTCCGACTAAAGGCCCCTCAGCCGCAGTTTTAAAAGCCTGATTGACCTCTTCCACGGTAACCTCTTTATCTAAGTCGGCAACAAAGTCAATAATAGAAACGGTGACTGTTGGGATCCTGAAGGCTAGCCCATGAATTTTGCCCTTGAGTTCAGGGATAACTACGGTTACGGCTTTAGCTGCGCCGGTGGTAGTAGGGACAATATTCATTGCTGCTGCTCGAGCCCGGCGCAGGTCATCGTGAAACATATCCTGAATTCTCTGGTCGTTGGTGTAGGCATGAATGGTGCTCATTAACCCCTTGCTTATCCCAAAGTTCTGGTGTAATACTTTGACCACCGGGGCAATACCGTTGGTAGTGCAGGAGGCATTGGATATGACTTTATGTTTGCCCGGGTCGTAGTGGTCTTCATTGACGCCGAGGACAATGGTTACATCTTCATTTTTGGCTGGGGCAGAAATTATTACCTTTTTGGCACCACCCTGCAGGTGAGCCGCTGCCTTGGTGGCATCGGTGAATAGACCGGTTGACTCTAGTACTATGTCTACACCGTAATCTCGCCAGGGGATGCTGCCCGGGTCACGTTCTGAGAGCACCTTTACCTCTTTACCGTCAACAATAATTGCCTCTTCGCTGGCTTCTACTTTACCGGGGTAGGGACCATAGGTGCTGTCCCATTTCAGCAAGTGAGCATTGGTTTTAGTATCAGTAAGGTCATTAACCGCTACCACTTCCAATTTACCTTTGTGGTATTGGTTAATTGTCCTGATGGTTAACCGTCCGATACGCCCAAAGCCATTGATTCCGATTTTGGTTGTCATGTTCTACCCCCTTAGTAATTTTTGTGCAGTCGCTCCCTTTAGCCGAGAGCCTGCTGGCTACATTTTAAGCTTCGCCGACCCCTCTGCAGCATATCAAGAAAGGCCTCAACTCGCGTTTTGGTATGCTGAGTTAAGAAAAAGTCATCGTTTCCCTCCAGAGTCAAGATAGGTAAGTCAATAGCATCTCGAAAGATAATATCACCAATGCCTCGGTGGCAGAATGCCTGGACGTAGTGAATAACCCCGTCAGCCTGCCGCCGGCGGAGCTCGGTGGTGATATCCTTCACCCGCTCATATATGGAGTAGGGGTAAGTATAATTGGAGTACTGCTCAGCCAGGGCGCCTCCGGGCTCGGGCATGGCGAACTGACGTTGAATTTCATTGAATACCACCCTGGCGTTGTTACTCTCTAGGTAGTGATAAAGGTCACGCCCATAAACAGAAGGCACACCGATATATGCTAGTCTGAAATAGTCTGATGTATATGGCTGGCGTTGGCGGCAATCAGCCAACAACCTTTGTAACTGAGAGTAGTATCTATGGTGGTCTTGATTGAAATCAGAAGTAGAAACCAGCCATAGGTGGTTTTCCCAGCCACTGACCAAACCGTCTCTCCAGGTAAGTTGGTCGAGTTCTAAGGCTAAGTTGCGACTCTGCTGAAGCTCACTTCTAATTATGTTAGCCGCTTCCAGTGTGGTGCCCAGGGTCTCGGCTAATGTCCCTAAGACAGACTGCATTCGCTGGGGAGCGGGTTGGTCAGGGTAGGCGAAGGGTATAGCCTTAATCCCTTTAAGCTTGAGCACTTCCATTAACATAATGGTATTGGAGCAATCGCCGCTGGTAACGCAGAGGACGGTATTAATTCCGTAGTCCATACATACTCCGTAGATTCCCTTGATCCAGCTACAGCAGTTCAGGGGGAAGCCTGCCTTCTCGGCAATATTAACCAGTCGTTCTGGGTTGGGGTCATTAATGAAGACATTATTCAGGTCAACCGGCTGATAGCCAGCAGCAAGCAATATTTCTATAGGAATGGTGGTGGTAATGCCGATTTTATTCATAAGAGCTTCATTTACCGTATTCCTTCAAATTATAAAATGCCCTCATTCCGGTAAAGCTGGCATTTTTCCCCAGCTCATCTTCTATTCTGAGGAGACGATTATATTTGGCAGTGCGCTCCGAGCGGCAGGGGGCACCGGCTTTAATCAACCCTGTATCCAAACCTACTGTTAGGTCGGCTATGGTGGTATCTTCGGTCTCGCCAGAGCGGTGACTCACTACTGCCGTCCAGCCCGCCTGCTGTGCCATTTTAATGGCGGCAATCGTCTCAGTGAGTGTGCCAATCTGATTGGGTTTGATGAGAATAGAATTTGACGCTTTTAGACTAATCCCGCGGCTGAGGCGGTTTACATTGGTAACATAGAGGTCATCACCGACAAGCTGGACTTTGCTACCCAGTTTTTCAGTCAGGAGCTTCCAGCCATCCCAGTCGTCCTCGGCCATTCCATCCTCAATGCTGATGAGGGGGTAGCTTGATGCCCACTTGACATAATAATCAACCATTTCAATAGAACTGAATGTGGCACCTTCCCTGGACAGTACATATTGACCGTCTTGATAGAATTCGCTGGCAGCCGGGTCTAGGGCGATAAAGCAGTCCTTGCCCGGCTTGTAGCCGGCTTTTTCAATAGCTGATAGAACTGCCTCTATTGCCTCTTTATTTGAGGCTAGGGGAGGGGCAAAGCCTCCCTCGTCACCGACATTGGTATCCAGTCCTCTATCTTTGAGCACCTTCTTTAGGGAGTGGTAGACCTCGGTGCCCATTTGTAGGGCTTGCCTGAAGCTGCCGGCGCCAGCCGGCACCACCATGAACTCCTGGAAATCGGTGGAATTGGCAGCATGTTTACCGCCGTTTAGAATATTCATCATCGGTACCGGTAAGGTGTAATTGCTTGCCTTACCTAGGTAGCGGTATAGGGGTGTGGCAAGGTGGTTAGCGGCAGCGTGAGCTACTGCCAGCGAAGTTCCCAGAATGGCATTGGCTCCGAGGCGTGATTTGTTTGTCGTACCGTCGAGTTCAATCAGTTTGTGGTCGATGGCTGCCTGGTCTGCAGCCGGCATCCCGACTATAGCGGCGGCGATATGTTCATTAACATTGGCTACTGCCTGAAGGACGCCCAGTCCGTTAAATCTGGACTTGTCTCTATCTCTAAGTTCTACCGCTTCATACTTGCCGGTGCTGGCTCCGGAGGGCACTGCCGCCCGACCCGTTGTGCCGCCAGCTAATTCTACCTCAGCCTCTATTGTCGGGTTGCCCCTGGAATCCAGAATTTCTCTGGCTTTTATATTCTTAATGGTTGACATTTCTTTCTCCATAACCTTCAACCTGATTATTACTTTGTAATCAAGCTAAGTGCTTTCTTCACTGCCTCACCAGCGTTCTGTGCCGTGATTATTGAGTTATCCGGCTGGCTATTTCTGGATAGCGACCAGGTATTCAGACCGATAACTGGGATGCCAGCCCGCAAAGCATGTGCTATCTCAGATAGGGTGCCATAGCTGCCGCCAATGGCGATAACTGCCTGGGCTGATTTAATCACGATGACATTTCTGGCCTCGCCCAGATCGGTAACTATTGGTACTTGTACATGGGGATTGGCTTGCTGGCGACTGTTCCCGGGGAGGATGCCGACAGTTAAACCACCCTGTGAACTGGCTCCCTTACAGGCAGCTTCCATAACCCCACCCATCCCACCACATACCAGGGTGACACCTCGCTTGGCTAGCTCACGACCCACCTCTTCCGCCAGCTCGGCTTCCTGTGGCGAACATTTGCTACCACCGATTACGGCAATAAATCTCTTCTTATTTGGCATCTTATGAATACATTAGATGTATAGGGATTATATCACTTGAGTATGGACTCTGGCAAAGTGTGATTGTTTAGGGACCTATCTCTCTGACTCCCTTCTCTTGGGATTTATGGTGACCTTACCCCCTCTTAAACATCCTCCACATTATTAATTCAGAGCAAAGAGAGTCCAAGAGAGGCGAAGCCTCTCTTCTAATATCCTTCCCCCTCTCCTTTTAAGGAGAGGGGGATAAAGGGGGTGAGGTCAATAAGCAGTCTCGCAAAGAGTTAGTTATATTTATTCATGGCTGCGGTCAGCCCTTCGCTAAGGAGGTTAAGGATAGCCTCGCTAACTTTAGGTATGACCTGAGTAATAGTCTTCCTTTCTTCAGGAGTAAAATCATTGAGCACATAGGCAACAACCTCGGCTTCCCTGTCTTCGGCAGAGCCTTCAGCTGGTCGTCCGATGCCCACTCGAAGGAGTGAGAAATCCCCGCTGCCCAATTCTTTAGCGACGGAACGGACCCCCTTATGTCCAGTCCAGCCGACGCCACGGCGAATGCGAATTTTACCCAGAGGAAGGTCAAGGTCGTCGTGAATGACCAGAAGGTCTTTGAGGCTGATGTTAAACTTATTCACCAGCCGAATTACCGACTCACCGCTTAAATTCATGTGGGTCTGAGGTCTGGCCACTATCAGCTTGTTGCCAGCAACCTCACCTGTGCCAGTCCGGGCTTGACCCTGCTTTTTGTCAAACCGGATGCCCTGTGTCTTGGCGAAGTGCCTGAGGCACATAAAGCCTATGTTATGACGGTTACGGGCATAGATTCGCCCCGGATTACCCAGGCCTACGATTAATTTCATATCAGGTTGCCTGCCTCAGGAGGTTGAGGAATTCCTCTTCATTAAGTTGCTTGATGCCCAGACTCTGGGCTTTGGCCAGCTTTGAACCGGGGTCGGTGCCTACCACTAGGTAGGTGGTCTTCTGGGTAATACTGCTTCCGGTTGCGCCGCCGAGGGCTTTTATCCTCGCCTCTGCCTCTTGCCTGCTGAAGGCTTCCAGTGTGCCAGTAATGACGAACTCCATACCAGTCAGAGGCAGTGCTTCTGGTTTAACCGCCTTTCTCTTCGGCCAAACTCCAGCTTTTCTTAGTTTTTCGATAATCTTCTTGTTTTCTTCCTGGCGGAAGAAGGCAATGATGCTATCGGCTATCTTGGGACCAATGGTTTCAATTGCCATAAGTTGTTCTCTTGAGGCTTTAGCCAGTTTATCAATGCTTTCAAACTTACTGGCCAGAACCTCCGCCATCTCGGCACCGACATGTTTAATGCCCAGGGCAAAGATGAGCCTTGCTAGAGGCGTATCTTTACTCTTCTCAATGGCGTTAAGCATGTTGCTCACACTCTTTTCTGCCATCTTCTCCAGGCTGAGAAGCTGTTCTTTATTATCTTTGAGGTAGTACAGGTCAGCTACATCTTTGACCAGCCCTTTCTCAAACAGCGTAGCGCTTAAACTCTCGCCAATACCTCGAATATCCATAGCTCCTCGGGAGACATAGTGCTCTAGGCTCTGTTGCCGCTGGGCAGGGCAGGCAGTGTTAGGACAATAGTACATCACTTCGTCTGCGGGCTTAACCACAACAGCCCCGCATTCCGGACAGACCGGTTGTCTCTTATCATTTTTGGGTAATTTCTTCAGGAGACTGAATTCCTTCTCCTGCCCGCTGCGCTTGCTTTTAACCGGACCAACGACTTCAGGTATTACCTCACCTGCCCGCTGTATGATAACCGTGTCACCTTCACGAATGTCCTTGCGTCTGATGTCATCTTCGTTGTGCAGGGCTGCCTGCTTGATAGTTACCCCGCTCACCGAGACCGGCTCCAGGATGGCGTAGGGGTTAAGGGTACCGGTCCTGCCGACACTGATGCCAATATCAATTAAACGGGTAGTGCCCTGAATGGCGGGAAACTTATAGGCTATTGCCCACCTTGGTTCGTGACCGATATCCCCCAGTCGGTCTTGAAGGTCAAACTGATTTACTTTAACCACGACGCCATCGGCTTCGTATTGGAGACTTTCCCGCTTCTCCACCCAGCTATTGTAATATTCTTCAACCTCTTCAATACTGGTCAACAGGCGGTTATTGGGATTTACCTTGAAGCCGAGGGACTTGAGGTATTCCATGGTTTCCCAGTGGGTTGAAGGGGTTGCCTTGCCTTTGGCATATCCCAGCATATAGATGTAAATATCCAGTGGGCGCTTGGCTGTAATACGGGGGTCAAGCTGTCGTACTGAACCAGCCGCCGCGTTTCTGGGGTTGGCAAACAGTGGTAGCCCTTCCGCCGCCCGTTCCTGATTTAACTTGTGAAAACCAGCTCTAGGCAGAAAGACCTCACCCCGCGCCTCAAATCGCGGTGGAGCATCTTTAGGTACGGAGAGTGGTATACTCCTGATGGTTCTCAGGTTCTGAGTGATATCCTCGCCGCGGAAGCCATCACCTCGGGTAGCTCCGGCAGTTAGCTGACCGTTGGCATAGGTCAGGGCTACAGCCAGTCCATCAATCTTATGCTCCACAATGAAGCTAAACTGCGCTTCGGTAACTAGCTTTGAGATTCGGGTGTACCAGGCTAATAGCTCATCTTTAGAGAAAGCGTTGCCCAGGGATAATAGAGGTCGAGGGTGTTCGATAACGCCGAAGGCTTCTACTGGAGCAGCGCCAACCCGCTGTGTCGGTGAGTCTGGGGTCAGGAACTGTGGACATTGCTCTTCCAGTTGCTTCAGTTCTCTCATTAACTCATCATATTCGGCATCGCTGATTTCAGGGCTATCCAGCACATAATACCGGTAGTTATGATGGTTAATTTCCGCCCTTAGTTGCTCGATTCTTTTCTTTACTTCGTCCAAGCCTGCCATTCAGCACTCTCTTTGAAGCTCTTTATATAAGTATAACATAGCGTTTAGCTAGGCAAAAGCTAATAACTTTATATAGTAGGGGGGAAGCCCGAAGGGGCGTCAGCCCATACTCTGGAGCTATAATCAGGAGTGTCCAAGAGGGGCGAAGCCTCTCTTATATATCCTTTCCCCCTTCCCCTTACCAAGGGGAAGGGGGATAAAGGGGGATGGGGTTAATAAACAATCAAATAGCCTTGGCAGGTTTTATCCGCACAGGTATACCAGCTGCCATCAGATAAATTTCGTCAACACATTGTGCCAGTACCTGGTTTGCCCTGCCCAGCAAATCGCGATATAATCTGCCGATTTTATTATCGGGCACCAGTCCGAGGCCAACCTCGTTGCTAACAATAATGAAGTGAGCCTTAACCTGATTAATACAATCAACCAGTTCGTCAATCTCAGCCATAACCTCTTTCTCAATGAGCGGGGCGTCAATTAACTCACCGGTGGGGTCGCTGTATTGACTGAAAATGTTATTAACCAGGAGTGTTATGCAATCAACAATTACTGTTTGTGCTTTACCGATTTTTTGACGAATCTGGTTACCTATATGTGTGGTAACCTCAAGGGTGCTCCAGGTAGCTGGCCTTGTCTTACGGTGCTCCTCAATGCGCTGTCGCATTTCTTCGTCGCCAGCTACTGCCGTAGCTACAAAAAGCACCGGTTGAGCTGACTTTAAGCCAAGCTCCCGGGCAAAATGACTCTTACCACTGCGGGCACCACCAATTATTAGAATATTTTTCAACATATTATCACTTAGTCCTCAACTCTGTGTCCAAGATATCTAGAAACCAGTGTGTGTCTCTAAAGACCTTCCTTGTTTTTAAGATTTCCATACGTTTCTTAAATAGGGGACCATCAATGACAAGGGTATGATACTCTCCAGCTTCACCGCACGGTGTAATGTCCTTTATCTCCTTTAGTTCGTCTAAATGCTTTATGAAATTCAGGTCTATCCTTTGCCCTAGCCATTCCCTGCCAAAAAGGTCAGCTTTAGTTGCAATTATAACTGCCTCAAACCCCAAATCTATGAGGTCTCTCAGTATTTTATTCTGGCTCTCTCCCCACAAGGGTAAATGGGGGACAATATCTACTTCCTGACACACTCTCTCCACCCATTGCCGGTGTTCCTCAAAGTCAATATCGCCAAAGACTCCGCCTTTCACCCCCTCCTGTTTGAAGGTGTGGAGCATACTTTTAAATTCAGCTTCATAGTTATCCCAGGTAGTTCGCCGTTGGACCAGTGGGATTCCCACAGCCAGCGACTGCACCTGCAATACTTCGGCAGGTAGTCCATGACTGCGTGAGCGCTTGCCGTCTTCGGTTACCGTGTTGGCTAAATAACGAACTTTTAGACCGCTAACTATTGCCCGGTAACAGGCGAGGCAGCTATCTTTTCCCCCACTCCACGAGGCAAAAACCTGCTGCATGGTAATCTCCTGTTATCCTAAATGAGAAATATCATTTAATAAGTTCAGTATTGCTCCCTGGGGGTATGTTTCCAGTATGCTGAGGGAGGCTAAGTCAAGGCGAATCTGCCGCCAGTGTTGTATTCTTATCCCCAGCAAGTGGCAAATCAGTAGCCGCAGTGGTGCGCTGTGGGCAACAATAAGTATTGTTTCCTCCTGAGTATGTTTCTCCAGTTTCTCCAGAAATTTACTTACCCGATTGTTGAGCTCAGTAATACTCTCGCCGCCGGGATACTTCAGTGTAAGACTCCGCTTGGACCACGCTTTAGCTACCTCTGGATAAAGCTGGCTTACCTCCTTGAAGGTCAGCCCCTCAATTTTACCGAAATCAATCTCGCGTAGTTCAGGGCAGGTTACGATATCAACTTGATGATTGGTGGCAATAATCTTGGCGGTTACTGACGCCCGTTGCAGGTTGCTGGTATAAATAGTATCAATCTTCTGTGTTGCCAGGCGGTTGCGTAATCGCTCTGCCTGTCTTATCCCGTCGGCACTCAGCTCAACGTCAGTCTGCCCCCAGTATCTCCCGGCACTATTTAGTTTAGTATTACCGTGTCTCACCAGAAGTAACTTGGACAATTATCTCTCCTGACTAGGCTAGCCCCAGCCGGGCTAGCAGAGTAACTAGAATTAGCACACCAACTTCAGCTACCTCATTTATCGCACCGTAAGTATCGCCGGTAAGCCCGGAGAACTTGCCCTTGAGATAGGCTGCCATTGCCACTGCCATAACCCAGATAAGAAACATTATCGCCAGACCGGCCAATTGAGCTAACCCTACCACCACTACTAAGGCGATGAGCGTTGCCATGGTGAACCTTAGCCAGCTGGTTCCCTGCTTGAATGCTTTCCCCAGACCTGATGGCTTGGCATAAGGGTAGGCGAAAATGGCATAGACCGTTGCCCAGCGACTTATTACCGGCATAAGCACTAGGGTTGTCATCATTAGCGGCAACGGAATACTATTCAGGGATACATACTTAACTAGCAACAGTAGCACGATGCCGACAATGCCAAAGCCACCGACTCGGCTGTCATGCATTACCCGCCATCTATCTTCAGCTGTCTTGTGACCGGCTATTCCGTCGCAGGTATCAACAAAACCGTCAAGGTGTAGTACCCCGGTAATTACCACTAGAGAAACAATCAGCAGTGCATTAACTACCGCTGAAGGTAAAATAAGACCGAATAGCCAGTCCAGACCAACTAAAACAAGCCCGATGATAAACCCGACCACAGGAAAGTAACCTGTAGAACGCCCTAGTTCTTCCGGGCTGACCTCACGTCGCCAGGGTATAGGTATAGTGGTCAGAAATTGTAACGCAGCTAAGAATCTCAATTGCCTGTTTCATCTCCTTCCGATACACCAGCCTCGGCAAAGGTAGTCATCTCGGCGAGAATCTTGGTTGCAGTCTCCGCCAGAAATATTCCCAGCGCAGCACCAGTGCCCTCACCCAAACACATGCCCAAATTGAGTAACGGTCTAAGTCCAAGATACTCAAGTAATAGCCGGTGACCTGACTCAGCCGAAAGATGGGCGGGGATAAGGTAATCCGCCACAGCTGGTGCCAGTGCCGTGGCAATAAGGGCAGCTGCCCCGGAAATAAAACCATCAATAACCACTGGAGTGCGATTAGCCGCTGCTCCCAGCATTACTCCAACCAGCCCGCCAATCTCAAACCCGCCTACCTTTGCCAGCACATCCAGGGGTTGTGTTGGGTCAGGGTGGTTCACCGCCAGAGCCTGCTTAATCACTTCTACCTTGTGGGCAAGCTGCTTGTCGGTTAGCCCGGTACCTCGACCGGTAACTTCAGCTACCGGTTTTCTAGCCATAACGGCACAGATAGCGCTACTGGCGGTGGTATTACCGATGCCCATATCACCGGTGCCCACTATATCAAGACCCTTAGCTACCTCGGCGGTTACTATTTCAATCCCGTTCTCTATTGCCTTCACCGCCTGCTCAGCGGTCATAGCCGGACCGAGAGCCATATTCCGGGTACCAAAGCCAACCTTTCTCGATAAAAGCTGGGGATTGGGTTTCAGTTCGGTGGCTACTCCCATATCAACCACGGCAACTCTGGCGCCTACCTGATGGGCAATGATATTGATTCCCGCCCCACCGCGGAGAAAATTGTCAACCATCTGGGCGGTAACTTCCTGGGGCCAGTTACCTACCTTTTCCGCCACCACACCATGGTCGCCAGCCATGGTAATGATGGCTCTGTGCTTGATTTGGGGTATAGGCTTACCCTGAATGCCAGCCAGCTGAATTGACAGTTCCTCCAGCCTGCCCAGACTGCCCTGCGGCTTGGTCAGTGTGTCCTGCCTGGCTCGGGCTTTCGCCATTGCCTCTTCGTCCAGAGGCTTTATCATCTCAATTGTATGTTGTATAAGATTGTTCATATATAAGGCTAATGTATTTTGTGGAGGTAAAAAAGTCAAGGTTGTGTGCCGAGATTGCTTGGTAACTTATCCTCCTTTATTGCTTTAATGCCTTGATTGCAGCGATGAACTTTTGGCACTCGGGCATGGTGCGGGGAGCAATGCGAATATATTCAGGCAATCCAAAGGAAGTGCAATCACGCACCAGAATACCATGTTTGAGTAAAGCAGTGCGGAATCTTTTGGCGTTGCCTACCTTCACCAGGAAGAAATTCGTGTCTGACAGAAGTGGTTGGAAACCAAGTCGGCAAAGCTCATCTACGAGGAAGTGTTTTGCCTCTTTAATCTTCCTTTTGCTCCGCTCGAGATAGTCCATATCTTCTAAAACGATAACCCCTGCTTTCTGGGCAACGATATTGACATTCCAGGGAGGACACACCCGGCGCAGACTACTGATAATCCCCTGATTGGCGACAGCGTAACCCAAACGCAGTCCAGCTAGGGCATAATCCTTGCTAATGGAGCGTAAAATAATCACATTGCCTTCAGAAATCAATCCAATAGCCGACCAGTTATTGTCGACGAAGCTAATGTAAGCCTCGTCCAGGATGAATAGGCTATTCCTATTGGCAGCTAAAACCATCTCAACCTCTTGCCTGGTGAGATATTTACCGGTGGGAGTATTGGGGTTACAGATAAAGACTGCTCTGGGGCGGTGTTGCCTGATGAGGTTAACGGTTTCTCCCAGCCTTGGCGCAAAGTTATCTTCTGCTCTCCCCCGTTGCTTAACCGGTTTAGCCCCGGCGATTTGGCAGGCAACTTCATACTCGCCATAGGTTGGCTCAAGTATCAAGACCCGGTCTTCCTGTCTGAAGTAGACCAAAGCGATGAGGCGGATAAGTTCTGTAGTACCACTTCCCGCCAGAATGTTATCTGTACTTACCCCCAGCTTTTCCGAAAGTTGCTGCCGGAATTCGGTTGCCTCCGAGTCTGGATATTGCTCAATGGGGGCGGTATAGATAATTTCTCTTACCCTTGGCGGGGGCAAAAATGGGTTAGTGCAGACACTAAAGTCAAGAACTGACTCGGGAGTGATTCCCATAGCCATTAGTTCAGCATAATTGATACCACCGTGAGGGCAGACTTTTAGCTTTTCAACCTCAGGTCTACGTCGTAAGGACAAAGTGAACTCCTCCTACTGTGAAACATATTAAGACCCAGACCAGCATGGCTATTTGCGCCAGTTTTAATGAGTTATCAATGGTCTCTGGCACTAGTGGTGCATTTACCTTGCCTAATTTGTAGCATCCCACCTTTTCTAGCTGCACATTGAGGGCACCGGCAACTGCTGCCATGGGCCAGCCAGCATTGGGGCTCTCGGTTTTGGCATGCTCCCTGAGGGCGACATGCCAGGATTTATGCCCGTCTCTTCGGGACAAAAAAGTGGCTAGAACCAGAAGTAGCACCGTCAACCTCGCTGGTATGAAGTTAAGTATATCATCCAATCTGCTGGCAAATTTGCCCAGATACTCATATTTCCTGTGATAGCCTACCATAGCATCTAGAGTATTGACCACCCGATAGGCAATGGCTCCCGGGACACCAAGCAGCAAAAAATAAAACAAGGGGGCAATAAAGCTGTCGCTGGTGTTCTCTGCCACTGACTCCACAGTAGCCGATACCAGTAACGGCTTGGGCAGCCCCCGGGTATCACGACTGACTAGCGAGCGCAACTCAAAGCGCGCTTCATCCAGTTTATCTTCCATCAAAAGCCTCTTGATTCCGAGTGCGGCTCGCCGCAGTTCTCTTAAAGAAAAGGTGGATTTAAGCAGCACTGCCCCGACAATCACATAAGCCGCAAAGCTAAAGCTCTTTAGATAGAGAAGTGCAAAATAGGCAGGAACTGCAAAAAGTCCTACCGTGACCAGAACTATTCCTGACCCGTACAAAAACTGCGCTAAGGCAGATTGACCGGTGTTACCCTTTTCCAGAAGTGAAATGACCTTTCCCATCCATACCACAGGATGTATGGTGCGTAGAGGTTCGCCTAAAACCAGGTCAAAGGTTAAAGCCAGCAACACTATGAGCAGAATGTCCACGGTGTTAAACTATACCTCCTTCAGGCTTCGCCGATTTGTTGTTACCGGCACTGAGCAGAACCGCGGGCAGGCCGTTAAGCGGATGGGTGTAGACACAGCTCTCAGCTCCATAGACCTCCTTGATATTACCGGGAGTGATGACCTCCCTGGGTGTTCCCTCAGCATGAACTCGCTCGTTATTTATCAGGACTAACCGGTCGCAGTATTGCGAGGCAAGGTTTAAATCATGAAGGGCAGCCAGAACTGCCAGGTTATTCTCCAGGCAGAGATTCTTAATCAGGTCAAGGATTTCAACCTGACGACCGATATCCAGATTTGCAGTCGGCTCGTCCAGAAGAATCGCTTTTGTCTCCTGAGCCAGAACCCGGGCAATGAGTAGGCATTGTATCTCCCCGCCGGAAAGCTCGCCTACTCTTCGCCCGGCAAGGGAGCAGGTCGCTGTCTTTTCCATAGCTTGCCATGCGATAGCTATTTCCCTTGGCCCTTCATACTGAAAAAGACTGAGGTGGGGATTCCGACCCATGAGCACTATCTCAAAAGCGGTAAAGGCACTGGGCAAAAGTGGCATCTGTGGGACTACACCGAGCAAGCGGGCTAAATCTCTTCTTGGTATCTTGGTTACATCCTTCCCGTCCAGAAATACTTTCCCTGAGATAGGAGAGATAACCCGACTTAGCGTCCGGATAATGGTTGACTTGCCACAGCCATTCGGCCCGATAAGCCCCACCATCTCTCCGGGGCTCACTTGAAAGGTCAGTTCTTTTAACACTACCTTGCGACCATAGCCGAGCCAGACATTCTGCAATTCTATCTTAATCATGTTAGCCTCAGAAAATTATCTTTCTCTTGCGCCGTAATAAGTAGAGGAAGAAAGGTGCTCCACAAAGGGCAGTGATTACTCCTACCGGTATCTCCGTAGGTGCCAGAACTGTGCGTGCTATCAGGTCGGCAAGGATTAGGAAAATGGCACCGGTGAGAACCGACAATGGTAGCAGAAAACGGTGGTCGGCACCCCAGATTAAGCGCACCGCGTGAGGAATGATGATACCGACAAAGCCGATGGTGCCCACGAAAGAAACGGCAGCAGCAGTAATCAGAGTAGCCGCCACCAGTAGTACCAGCTTGAGCCTTTCCACATTGATCCCTAGTTGCTGAGCCTGCTCCTCATCAAGCTGCATTATATTAAGTGGACGAGCATAAAGCAGGATAACGACTACCCCCACCAGCACATAGGGAAGAACAACCCTCACCTCTGACCATTGGCTCAAGGAGAAGCTACCCATTAGCCAAAAGATAATGCCGTGCATCTTCTCCCCGCTGGAAATGATGAGATAGGAGACGATTGACCCTAAAAGCGCTCCTAAAGCCACACCAGCGAGAATAAGCGTGGTCACAGGTATGGTTTTGCCTACCCGGGCTAAATTATAGACAATGGCGGTGCTAATCAGTGCCCCACTGAAGGCGAGCAGGGGAATAATACCAAACCCCATACCGTGCCAGGTGGTCGGTAGTAAAAAGCCAATGACTGCCCCCAGCGCTGCTCCCTGAGCGACCCCAATAAGGTAGGGGTCGGCCAGTGGATTGCGGAAGAGTCCTTGGTAAGTAGCCCCGGCGATGGCTAGGGCAGCACCGACAATTCCTGCCAGAATAACCCTGGGCAAGCGTATCTCCAGAATTATGGTCTCCAGGGTGCCGGTCCAGGTAGGGGTCATCTCGACCAGAGGTAATTTGGAAAGCAGGATGCTGGATGTAGTTAAGAAGGGAATCTTAACGCTACCCACGGTGGTAGCCAGTGCCACCATCACCACCAGCAGGATGAAAAGCCCTAGGATACCGTACAGCCGACCATGCCATCGAGCAGGGTGGATTGGCGGAGCAGTGTTCACCGGGCCCCCTTAAATAATTCTGGGTGTATGAACTCGGCGAATTTTTCTAGCCCGTCAACTATCCGTGGTCCGGGGCGACTAGCCAGATTAGCGTCTACCCCATATACCTGATCGTTAATACGGGCATCCATATCGCTCAATCTCTCGTCATTCTTAGCAAACTGAAGAGGCAAGTCCTCACCGCTACCGTGCCCACCGCCGGCAATCATTACCTGGGGGTTGGCGGCAATGAATGCCTCAAAACTTATATCGGCATAACCAGTAAGGTCTCGGGCAATATTTATTCCTCCCGCCTTGTCAATCAGGTCGTCCTGCAGGGTTTCTGAACCAGATGCCATCAAAGGGTCATGCCAGACAATGTAGAAAACCCTTGGTCTTTGACCCTCAGGCAGCCCACCTGTTTTGTCAGTAACCGCCTTAATCCTGTTCTCCATCTCTGCTACCAATCCGGAAGCCTCCTCTTCTTCCCCGGTAATTTCCCCAACTAAGTTGATAGCTTCCAGTACTTCATCAAGAGTCTTCGGATTTAAAGCAAAAACAGTTATTCCTTTCCCCTCAAGCTGCGGAATGATTCTTTTCTCATGGATTGAGGTGGCTAATATCAGGTCTGGAGAAAGAGCGACCAATTCCTCTATATTCGGTGTACTAAAACCGCCTATGCTGGGTTTCTCTTTAACTTCTGAAGGGTAATCGCAATAGTCGGTTACTGCCACAACCCTATCCGCCAGACCTAATGCGAATAGAATCTCGGTATTGCTCGGGGCGAGGGAGATGATTCTTTGTGGGATTCCGTCCAGCTTGACTACTCTCCCTAGCTGGTCTATTACCTCACCTGTAGATGGTGGCACTTCTTTTGGGGGTGGTGTGCAAGCCGCAAAAAGACTCAAGAGGAAAATGCCAATACTTAGTGCCATTAGTCTCATCATCAAAATAACTCCTTTACTCAACTACACTTGCTAAAATCGCTCAGGATGGAAGTCTTTTGCCAATTGTTCGATGGTTTGGCCGATACGGGGGCTAGGTCGGCAGATTAGGTCGCAAGAAATGACAGCGATTCTGCCCTTCTTGACCGCAGTTAAATCTCCCCAGCCTTCTTGCTCTTTTATCCTTGCCTTAGCCTCTTCCTCGTCTTCGCCGCATACAACAATTATATCTGGGTCGAGTTTAATCAGGGTTTCTAGGTCAAGTTGAAAGTAATCCTTATCAGTGTCAGCGAAAATATTCCTTCCCCCAGCAAGCCGATAGACGTCAGTCTGGAAGGATACACCACCTATAGTTCCGACAGGGTCTAAACCCATCACTCTGAAGATAGTAGGCCTTTTCTCTTCGGGGATATCCTTGATTTTCGCCTCAACCTTCTCAATCCTTGCTTCTACATCCTTCCTCAACTGTTGGGCAGCGGCGGAGCTTCCCGTCAGCTTTCCAATTCTCTCGAAGGATTCTAAAACATCGTTTACTGAATTGGGGTAAAGCCAGAATACTGTTTGCCCCTTTTCTTCAAGTTTCGTAACCACTGATTTCTGCAAAGTGCCAACGGATAGTATGAGGTCAGGTTTTAGGGCGATGATTTTCTCTGGGTCTGCGGTAGCAAAGCCACCAATCTCTTCTTTTTCCTTTGCCTCTTCTGGATAGTTACAATAGCGAGTAACTCCCACAACTCGGTCGCCGAGGCCTAAGGCAAACAGTATCTCGGTATTGCTCGGAGCAAGGGAAACGATTCTTTGTGGGATTTTCTCTAGTTTAACCACCCTGCCCATCTGGTCGGTAATTTCAATTAGATAGGATGTCACCTCTTTGGGGGGTGGTGCACAAGCCGCAAAAAGGGCAAGGACTATGACCAAAACTAGAAAAAACACTCCCAATCTGCACGGTTTACTCTTCATTCTTCGCCTCCAATTATTTTGTAAATAAAAAAACCCCTCGCTCCAGCCGAGGGGATGTAACAAAAAGACCTACCCCTCCCCGCGGAGTGATGTAGGATACCCAGGGGCTGGCGTTCTGGCTTTTGGCGGCTTATCCGTCAATCACAGTGGCGCGGCCGCGTCGGACTTTCACCGACTTGCTTTCCATTTATGCCCTCGCTCACGCTCGGGCACCCCTGCTTACCTATTCTCTTTTGGTTAAAGAATACCGTAATTTGAATAAAAATGCAAGAGGTTTATTGTCAAAATATTTTCAACAAAGATAAGGGGAGCGTAGGTTAGAGAGGGGCAAAGCCTCTGATATGCTCAGGGGGTTTTAGGGGGACGAAGTCCCCCTACCATAACCTCCCCCTTCCCCTTGCCAAGGGGAAGGGGGATAAAGGGGGATGGGGTTACTAAATAGAACCTGAGGGGGTGAGGTCAGTAAAAAATCTCAGAAAATTATCTATTTTTCCTTTTTAATCTTGCTAACCCATAGCTGGGGATAGGTGGCAATAACCTGCCTCAAGGCTTTCAGCTTATTTCTGATATCCTTGGCAACTTCCTCATCAGTAAGAAGCTGCTTGAGCTGTGCTTGGTCAAGGCTTAACACTTTGTTCCACAAACCCTCCGGTTCAAGTAATGCTCTGACCTCATCCTCGCTGAAGCCTGTCTTCTCCACGAGCTTATATGTAACATCATGCTCGGTGCCGTGAACCCGGTTTAACCCCTCGGACTGGCAGAAGTCAATAATCGTCTGTTTTGCCTCGTCAATTTTTTCTTGGAGCTCTTTCAATTGAGCCTGAAGAGAAGCATACTTCTCAACAGCATCGGCTGCCGCTATTCCGGGCAGGATGCCTTGCTGGGTTAACTCCGGAGTGACTGCCATGTATTTGTGCCGGTAGTAGGGGCAGTGCTCTGGGAAATCACAGGGGCAATACTGGCTTTCAATAGCTGGGAATCTCTCCTTGGCAATATTTTCCGCTACCTCCAGCACCAGCTGCCTGGCTTGCTCCAGTCGTGTCTCGTTCCTCGGTTCACAACTACAGGGGGTATTTGACCTCAGGTGATACAGGGTAAGTTTCCCCACCGGAAGCTGCCAGGTCTGCTCTGCAGCCAGTTGATATAGAGTCAATTGGAGGTCTTTTTCTAAATCGCCGGTGGTAAATAGCTCTTTACTTGTCTTATAGTCAACTATGGATAGCCTGCCACTCTCCAGCTTATCCACTCTGTCAATAAAGCCGGTGAACTTCACCCCTTCAATATCAATGTGAAACATTCGCTCCACAGCTACCGGTACCCGGAAATCGGCACTGTGAATTTCCCAGAACTTAGACAGTATCTCTCTTCCATAAGTCTTATATTTTGTTTCCTCCTCGGTTGACTCATATCCCGCAGAAAGCCAGTTCTGCTCATAAAACTGCAATAACTCGTCCAGTGATGGCGGTGGGGGCACTCTTGTCCTGAAAAAATACTCAACACACTGGTGCATAGTTGTGCCAAAGCTAAAATACCACCTGTCCTTTGGCTCCAGACCATCAATGTATTGCAGTTTGTAGCACAAGGGGCAGGACTGATACAGGGAAATCTGGGTGAAGCTTAGCGGTCTAATTGCTCTCCTCCGTTTGTTTTCATCAGCAAAGAATTGGTGTAGCAAGGGGTATTGATGTCACCCATAGTTATCTAGAATTATAAGATACAAGAGAAGGCTTGTCCATTAGCCAATTTGATATTTCAGCCCAAATTAATTAGCATTAAAGAAGATGGAAATATCGATTGCAGTTGCTTTCAGTGCCGGGCTATTATCTTTTCTGTCACCTTGCGTGTTACCTTTGGTGCCGGTGTATCTGGCTAGCTTGGTTGGACCTGAAATATTTGGTGACCGGGTTACTGTGAACCGTCTCCCAATATTCCTCCACTCTCTTAGCTTCGTAGTTGGCTTCTCTCTGATTTTTACTACTATGGGAGCAATTGCCGGACTAACTGGATTTGCCATTAACCCCAGTTTAGCCCTGCTCAATAAAATATCTGGCAGCCTGCTGATAGCTTTTGGTCTATTCATGCTGGCTGCCCTGAAGGTGCCGTGGTTAAACTTTGAAAAGCGCCTGACCCCATCCCTGGGCAGCACTACTGGTTATTTGCGCTCATTTATTATCGGAGCTACTTTTTCCTTGGCTTGGATAGCCTGCGTTGGCCCTATACTGGCGGGCATACTGGCACTTGCCTTGAATTCAGCAACAGCGTGGCGCGGAGCTTATCTGCTGGCAATCTTTTCCTTGGGACTGGGGCTCCCTTTTCTGATTGTAGGAGTAGCTTTTGATTCTATTACTCCGTTATTAAAGCGTATTCATCGTTATTCTAACTTAATCTATCTTATCAGCGGTTTACTGCTCATAGCGGTAGGTGTACTTGTTCTAACCAACAACCTAATCTGGCTCTCCTCACTTACTGCGTAAAATTCTATCTTGGGGGAACTATGGATAGAGTACTAAAAGTAATACTGGTATTAATACTGGCCTCAGTGCTGGGCTCGGGATTGGTAATGGCTGGTTGCTCTGCTCAAGGCCCGCAGGTAGGTAGGCTAGCACCGGACTTTCAACTTCAAAGTCTTGATGGTCAAACTGTCTCCCTCAGTGATTTCCGGGGTAAGCCAGTATTAATCAACTTCTGGACAACTTGGTGTCCCCCTTGCCGGTTTGAAATGCCCCTTATACAGGAAATATACGAGGACAAGGAATGGTCAGGCAAGGGGCTGGTAATACTGGCTATTGATATAATTGATGATCTCCGCGGTGAAAGCCCCGCTAAGGTAAAGGACTTTATACAAAGTCATAGTTTTTCCTTTTTGGTGCTACTTGACATCAATCAGAATTTAGCTCTGGAGTATAACATTCGTGCCATTCCTACCACCTTCTTCATTGATAAAGATGGTATAATCCAAGATATAAAAGTTGGTGCTTTTTCAGGTAAGACGGAAATAGAAAGGCGACTGATTAAGATTATTCCATAGTTAATAAGTCATAGGTGGAAAGGAGGCTGGATATGGGGGATATTCTAAATGAAGCCTACGGGATAGTCCAGTGCAAGGAGTGCCCGTGGTATAAGTCATGCGTGATGCCAATGAGGTTCACCGCTGAAGACATTCGCCGGCAACTGGAGTCATCAGCTCCGGGGATGAATATCTCACAGCAGGCTGACCTCGGCATGCAGAACCTGTTATCCAGTATGGCAACGGCTGCCCAGAATTCTCTACTGGAGGGCTGTCCCATTTTCATTGAGCGTTTGCGTTCAAATCCTGAGCTGGCTCAGCGCCTGAAAGAGATGATGCAAAGTTGGGGTAAGGAGGAGGAATAGAAAGTAGTGGACACCAAAGGAGAGTCAAAGAGAGGCGCTGTAGTCACCACGGGGAACAAGCCTCTAGATATGCTTATAGGGAGTTTTAGAGGGACAAGGTCCCTCAACATACTTATCGGGAGTTTGAGAGGGACGAAGTCCCTCTCTCACCACCTCCCCCTTCCCCTTATCAAGGGGAAGGGGGATAAAGGGGGATGGGGTTACTAAACAATATCATAGTTGGCTGATAGAAAAAGGGTGGCAGCGGGGTAGAATGGTTACATTTGGAGGAGAGTATGGCCATTCCTAAGTTTGATGAGTTATGTATCAATACTATGCGGTTTCTGGCAGTGGACGCTGTGCAGAAGGCTAACTCTGGTCACCCCGGAGCGCCTATGGGTGCGGCAGCAATGGCTTATGTGCTGTGGGACCGGTTTCTCAAGCATAACCCCAGTGACCCAAAGTGGCCTGACCGGGACCGGTTTATCCTCTCCTGTGGGCACGCCTCAGCCATGCTTTATGCTCTTCTCTACCTTACCGGGTATGACCTGCCACTGGAGGAAATCAAGCAGTTCCGACAGTGGGAGAGCAAGACACCGGGTCATCCAGAGTATGAGCCTGCCCTTGGTGTGGAGACAACCACCGGGCCATTGGGTCAGGGATTTGCCAACGGTGTGGGAATGGCTATCGCTGAACGGTGGCTGGCAGCAAACTATAATCGACCCGGGCATGAAATCATCAACCATTACACCTACGCCATTGTTTCCGATGGTGACCTCATGGAAGGCATCTCCTCAGAAGCAGCCTCACTGGCGGGAACGCTGCGCCTGGGTAAGCTTATCTATCTGTATGATGACAATGACATATCTATCGAAGGAAGTACTGACATTACCTTCACCGAGGATGTATCTCGGCGCTTCAAGGCCTACGGCTGGCATGTCGTTGGACCTATTGATGGTATGGATGTAACTAGTGTGGATAAGGCAATACGTATGGCTCAGGCAGAGAGTAGCCGCCCCAGCCTCATCATATGTCGGACTATCATTGGCTATGGCAGCCCTAATAAGGCAGGCACTGGCTCCGCCCACGGCGAGCCACTGGGCGAAGAGGAAGTGCGCTTGACTAAAGAGCGCTTGGGATGGACATATGAGCAAACCTTCACTGTCCCACCTGAGGTTCTGGCTCACTTCCGCCAGGCGCAGGAGCGGGGCAGACATTATCAGGAAGAGTGGCAAAACAGATTTGAGGCTTATCGCCAGGCTTATCCTGATGAAGCCCGTCAGCTGGAAGAAGACCTGCGGGGAGACCTGCCGGAAGGATGGGATAATGACCTGGCTGGTCTGTTCAAGAGCGAGGACAAACTTGTTGCCACCCGTGCCGCTTCTGGGCGGGTGATGAATACCATTGCCCCCAGGGTCCACTCCCTGATGGGTGGTTCCGGTGACCTGTCTCCATCAACCAAGACCATCCTGAAGGACAAAGGTGACTTCGGTGTCAATAACTACCGTGGCTACAACCTGCACTTCGGCGTCCGGGAACATGCCATGGGCGGCATAGCCAGCGGTATGGCTCTCCACGGCGGCATTATTCCCTATACGGCAACTTTCCTTGTCTTTTCTGATTATATGCGCCCGCCGATACGCTTGGCAGCAATGATGGGGCTTCGGGTGATATATATCTTCAGTCACGACTCCGTCGGCCTGGGGGAGGATGGCCCGACGCACCAGCCCATTGAGCAACTTATGGGTCTGCGAACTGTTCCCAATCTGGTGGTGCTTCGTCCCGCCGATGCTACTGAGACGGTAGAGGCGTGGAAAGTAGCCCTGCAGCGTCGTCACGGTCCGACAGCCTTGATGCTCAGTCGTCAGAGCCTGCCGGTGCTTGACCGGAAAGCTCTGGCTTCCGCCAGCGGTGTTCATCGTGGTGGGTATGTCCTCTGGGAAGCAGCGAATCCGCCAGCTGCCATACTCATTGGTACTGGCTCTGAAGTCCACATCGCTCTGGAAGCCGGAAAATTGTTACAGAAGAAAGGCGTCGCTGCTCGCGTCGTCTCGCTGCCTTCCTGGGAGCTGTTTGATGCCCAGTCAGTAGAGTATCGTAATAGTGTTCTACCTGCCAGCATACCGGCGCGCGTCTCTATAGAGGCAGGTGTGACGCTGGGATGGGAACGATATGTGGGCCCAGAAGGTGTGGCTATTGGTTTGTCTCGCTTCGGAGCGTCGGCTCCGTGGCAGGTAATTTATGAGCAGTTGGGCCTGACCGCCCGGCACATGGCGGACGAGGCTCTGCGTCTGCTAAATGGGGGAAAGAGCCCAAAATGATAAATTCCCCCGATGTGGCAGCAACTCTGGCTGACCTCCAAAAACGAGAAGTGATAGCACGTGTCTGGCGAAAAGACCATACCGTCTGGAAGCCAGAGCCTGGAGAAATTGCTGATCGCCTGGGGTGGCTTACCGTTACCGACCTGATGACTGAGCAAATACCAGCCCTGACCTCTTTTGCCGAAGAAATACGGAATGCTGGTTTCCGTAATGTGGTTCTGCTGGGCATGGGTGGTGCTGCTCTGGGGTCGGAGGTATTGCGCCAGACCTTTGGCAGTGCCGTTGGCTATCCTGAACTCATTGTGCTGGACTCCACCGTACCCGCCTGGGTGCAGGCAGTAACGGAGTCAATTGACCCGACACGTACTTTGTTCTTGGTCTCCTCCAAGTCTGGCGGCACTATTGAGACCCTCTCCTCTTATAAATACTTCAGAGACCTGGTGGAGCAGGCGGCAGGGAAGAAGCGGGCTGGGCAGAATTTTGTGGCGATAACCGACCCCGGAACACCGCTGGTTAAGCTGGCAGGAGAGGCAGAGTTCCGGCGTGTCTTTCTGAACCCGGCTGATGTCGGTGGACGCTACTCTGCCTTGTCTTACTTCGGCTTGGTTCCGGCGGCGCTGATGGGGATTGACATTGCGGCGCTACTTGAACAGGCAAACTACATGCGGGAACGGTGTGCTTCCGACGTGCCAGCCAGCGAAAACCTCGGTGCTTTGCTGGGAGTAACCATGGCTACCCTCGCCCGACAGGGGCGAGACAAGTTCACCCTCGTCACCTCACCCTCCATTGGCAGCCTGGGGCTGTGGATAGAGCAGATGCTTGCTGAGAGCCTCGGTAAGGACGGTAAGGGTATCATACCGGTTGCGGGTGAGCCCCTGACGGCTCCCGCCTGTTACGGGGATGACCGATTGTTCATGTATCTACGCATGGAAGGCGATGACAACTCTGCTGTTGACACGGAAATAGAGCAAATCAAGTCCTCTCGACAGCCGGTGATGAACCTGGAGCTACGAGAGCGTTACGACCTGGGAGCCGAGTTCTTTCGCTGGGAGTTCGCCACGGCTGTAGCTGGCGCAATATTGGGTATTCATCCTTTTGACCAGCCCAATGTGCAGGCGACTAAAGACTTAACAGTGCGCGTTCTGCAGGAATACCAGGTATCTGGGCGCCTCCCCGTGGTGACGACTTCTCATTCTTTCGCTGACCTGCTGGCTGAGGCCAGGCAGGGTGATTACTTGGCCATCATGGCTTATGTCCGCCAGACGCCCGAAGTGGACCAGGCACTGGCAGAACTTCGCCGGAAGGTGACGAAGCAGTACCGCATTGCCACGACTCTGGGTTATGGGCCACGTTTGCTGCACTCCACTGGACAATTGCACAAGGGTGGCCCGAATACTGGCCTGTTCCTCCAGCTTACAGCCGACCATGAGAAAGACCTGCCCATCCCTGGCGAACCTTATACTTTCGGTGTGTTGGCTGATGCCCAGGCTCTGGGCGACCTTCAGACATTGCAGTCGCTGGGGCGGCGAGTTGTCAGGATTCATCTGAGTTCAGGTGACGGGGCAACTATCAGGACTCTGGTCGGCAAACTGGTGTAGCCAGAGAGAGAAATGGCTATTGAATACTGTGTCCTAGCTCTCTTGGGCTAGTGCCTGAAGATGGCGGAAACTCTCCCCGGGTTGTGGTTGCCGGAATATAGCACTGCCCGCGTAGATGACATCAACTCCGGTCTGGGCAACCTCGGTGATATTGCTCTCCTTTATGCCGCCATCCACGCCTATTTCCATATCAGGTCGGGTACTGCGTAGTTCTGCTACCTTGTCCATGACTTCGGGTATGAACTTGCTGCCATAGAAGCCGGGGTGAACCGTCAGAAAGAGTATACTGTCTACTTCGTCGGCCAGAGGGAGAAAAGAAGAAACGGAGGTATCCGGGTTTACAGCTAGTCCTACCCCCAGCCCCAGGTCTCTGGCTAGAGAGATGACTTCTCGTGGTGAATCGGTAGCCTCATAGTGAAAGACCACCTTCTGTGCCCCCGCCCGGTGAAAGCCGTGCAGGTAGTCCTCTGGGTGCAGCACCATGAGATGGACTTCCCAGTTTAGCCTCATAGAGAGACTGGCCAGATGCTCCAAAGTTATGCTCTGTGACGGCACGAAATGCCCGTCCATGATGTCAAACTGCACGTAATCAGTGAAGACCTCTGCCTGGCGCACCATAGCCTCCAGGGCTTTGGGGTCGTCGGTGAGAATGGCGGGCACCACCCGGGTGAGTTTAGCCATTATACCTCTCGCTGAAATACTCGTGCTGGCGTGCCATTACTGGCTGATAGCAATAGTAATTGTAGGGGTGGGGTGTGTGCTGTGTCAAGGGTGCATACTTCCCCTCATTAAGGGGAAGGGGGAGAAAGGGGGATGGGGTTACTAGGTTACCAAATAAAACCTGGAGGGCTAGCCACTCAGAAAAAAGTGGAGAACACTTCCTGCAAAGTGCCCTCCACTGGTCAACCAAATTTTTCCTCGAACTCAACTCTCCCCCGGTGATCACCACCGAATTAAGTCTCTCCTTTGGGAGATTGACTCCAGCTTATTCTTACGAGCCGAGTTCGGGTTCCGCCTGCCCTGCCGTCAGGCAGGGCATCACCTGTCCACCTGCCAAACTCCAAATATCTCATGAAGCCTCATAGCACTCCTCCTCAAATTGGATTCGGCTGCACCACGAGCCTTTCATTAATATTTAAGCACTTTTTGTGTCAAGTGTCAAATGAATTCTGGCTTAACCTGGGACTAAAAAGAGGCTTCAAAACCGACAAAACCGACCACTTTCGATAAGATACTCACTCTTTCGCTTCAATCAACTTGAAGTTTCTCGCTCCGAGGTTCGTAACTTGCAGGTAGCACAGTATTGACAAATAAATGGGACTGTGATAATATTCTAATGCTTTAGGAAAAGCATTTAGCACCTTAACAACTGGATAGCGGAAGGAAGGTTCAAACAGAGTAAAAGTTTTTTTGGAGAGTTTGATCCCGGCTCAGGATAAACGCTGGCGGTGTGCTTTATGCATGCAAGTCGAACGATTCCGATTTATCGGAATAGTGGCAAACGGGTGAGTAACACGTAAGTAACCTGCCCCTAAGTAAAGGATAACTCTGAGAAATTGGAGCTAATACTGTATGTGGTGGTGGGGCTAAGGCTCCATCACTAAAGCCTTCGGGCGCTTGGGGAGGGGCTTGCGTCCGATTAGCTAGTTGGTAAGGTAATGGCCTACCAAGGCAACGATCGGTAGCTGGTTTAAGAGGACGGTCAGCCACATTGGGACTGAGACACGGCCCAGACTCCTACGGGAGGCAGCAGCAAGGAATATTGTGCAATGGGCGAAAGCCTGACACAGCGACACCGCGTGGGGGAAGAAGGCCTTCGGGTCGTAAACCCCTTTTCCCAGAGAAGAAAAATGACGGTACCTGGGGAATAAGTCTTGGCTAACTACGTGCCAGCAGCCGCGGTAAGACGTAGAAGGCAAGCGTTATCCGGATTTATTGGGCGTAAAGAGGGTGTAGGCGGTTCTTCAAGTCGGATGTAAAATCTCCCGGCTCAACTGGGAGGGATCATTCGATACTGTTGGGCTAGAGTGCAGCAGGGGGAGATGGAATTCCCGGTGTAGTGGTGAAATGCGTAGATATCGGGAGGAACACCAGTGGCGAAGGCGGTCTCCTGGGCTGTTACTGACGCTGAGACCCGAAGGCGTGGGGAGCGAACAGGATTAGATACCCTGGTAGTCCACGCAGTAAACGATGGACACTAGGTATGGGGGGTATCGACCCCCTCCGTGCCGAAGTTAACGCTTTAAGTGTCCCGCCTGGGGAGTACGGTCGCAAGACTAAAACTCAAAGGAATTGACGGGGGCCCGCACAAGCAGCGGAGCGTGTGGTTTAATTCGATGCAACACGAAGAACCTTACCAAGGCTTGACATGTCGGAAGTAGCGACCCGAAAGGTGAGCGACCTGTTAAATCAGGAGCCGTCACAGGTGCTGCATGGCTGTCGTCAGCTCGTGCCGTGAGGTGTTAGGTTAAGTCCTGTAACGAGCGCAACCCTTGTTGCCAGTTAATTTCTCTGGCGAGACTGCCCCGCAAAACGGGGAGGAAGGTGGGGATGACGTCAAGTCAGCACGGCCCTTATGCCTTGGGCTACACACACGCTACAATGGGTGGTACAATGGGTAGCAATAGAGCAATCTGGAGCCAATCCTGTAAAGCCATCCTCAGTTCGGATTGCAGGCTGAAACTCGCCTGCATGAAGTTGGAGTTGCTAGTAACTGCAGGTCAGCATACTGCGGTGAATACGTTCTCGGGCCTTGTACACACCGCCCATCACGTCATGAAAGTTGGCAACACCTGAAGTCGATGGGCTAACCCCGACTTGTCGGGGAGGCAGTCGCCGAGGGTGGGGTTGATGATTGGGACGAAGTTGTAACAAGGTAGCCGTAGCGGAAGCTGCGGCTGAATCACCTCCTTTCTAGGGAGAGAATGGGTGTTAAGCCTATAATCTCCTAGGTCG
>JAUXAC010000199.1 GCA_030615035.1 Dehalococcoidia bacterium
GGAGATGGAAAAATTTATCTAACGGCCATGAACAGTTTAGTTAAAAATTTCAACAAAGGAGGGGAAAATGTTTCCAAAAGGAACACCACTAGATTGGCTTTGGGCAGCTTTAGCCGAAGAGGATATACCGGCCGAGATAGCTAGGGACACTGAGGTAGACGGCAAAATAAGCGACCATGCCGGCATTGCTGATGCTCACCACGCCAAGTATACCGATGCCGAAGCTGAGGCAACGGTTAAAGCCAATGTTGAGGTTGGAGACCTCAAAGCCCCGACCAAGGCGTTGGACATGAACTCCCAGAAGATAAGCGGTCTGGCAACACCTACTGCCGGCAGTGATGCCGCCACCAAAGACCTTGTTGACAGCATGGTTCAGGGGTTAGACTGGCAGCCAAGTGTCCTCGATGAGCTGGATACCCCGCCGGGGACTCCAGCGGTTGGTGACCGCTACCTGATTATCGCTACAGCTACCGGAGATTGGGTTTTGCATGAGGATGACATTGCCGAGTGGGATGGCTCAGTGTGGGATTTCACCACGCCGAATAAGGGCTTTGCCGTCTGGATTGAGGATGTAGGTAGGCAGAAGAACTTTAACGGCACAGACTGGGTTTTGTTTGGCACCACAGTTGACCACGGAAATCTTCTTGGCCTTGGTGATGACGATCACCCCCAGTATCTCAATCAGACTAGGCATGATGTCACCGAGAGGCATCCCCTGGGGACCGTAGTGCCTCACGATAACCTCGCCGACCTAGCCGAGAAGGCTCACAGTTCTCTCACCGGGGTTGGTCCCTCAGACCACCATGTGAAGACAGGAAACTACGAGGTTTTTGGGCTGACTGAGGAGGTTACAATCCTTCCGGCAGCGGCAGCTGGGAACCTTGGCAGGTTTATGAGAGAAAGGACAGGCGCAGGGCAAGTCACCAAGGTTTACCTCTGCATGCAAAACTCAGCTGACGGCCATGAATGGGTTCAGATAGGTATTAGCACATAGTCAGGGGATAGCAATGAAAAAGGTTCCTGTGGGGTCGCCTACCTCCTGGGAATGGGCAGATTGCCCTGGGATTATTGAACCCACTTCTGGCAGCACTGAGCCTAAGAACTGGCAGAGCGAGGGGCCACTGGAGGTATGCACCATTGGGGAAGATGGCAAATCCTACAAGGTGCAGTCGCTGGTGCTTGGCACTGCTGAGTTAAGCGGTAGCCTAATCACAATCACTATGGAGATGAAGGTTGACGGGATTGTGGACACTGTGTATGACCAGAGTTTTGACAGGTCTCCCGG
>JAUXAC010000080.1 GCA_030615035.1 Dehalococcoidia bacterium
GTTCCATACCAGAACCATAGCAGTGCAGGGCGCTACCCCCAGAAGTATCAATCCCGCCCGGTAATTTTGTATTTGCTCTGGTGTTAAGAAGTGACCAAAAATCACACTCAGGAAAAGCCAGGCAAACAGCGCCATGGTGAAAGGCTTTACTACCCAGTTGGCAAACAAGATGAGGGCTATCGGCTTCGGACTGAGAACCGCTTTTTTAATCTCCTCAAAGCTTATCTGCACCATTATGGGATAAATCATGGCAAACAAGCAGATAGCAATGGGGATAGAAATATGGGCTACTTCCAGCTTGGCTAAGGTGTCGGAAATCTGTGGGAATACCCTCCCCAGGGCTGTGCCGGCGCCGATACATAAAGCGACCCATAGGGTCAGATACTTCTCCCATATACCAAGTCTTCTTTCTTCCATGTTACCCCCTATGAAAGTGTTTGTAACTTCTGTCTAGCCGAGCAGCTTAATTGATACTAACAGCTATGGCAGTATTATTAAAGCAGGTAGGTGAGCAGATATATTCCTGTCCCTATTAAAATCACCCCTGCTACCTTTTTGGAATAGCTAGAAAAGTTGCTGATTCCTTTGGACTCAAGCACTCTTTGGGCAAATCCCGTGGATATGCCGGCGCCAAGTATCAGCACCCAGTGTCCCAGAGCGTAAGCCAAGAGCAAGCCACCACTGTATGCAAGTTGTTTCTGGATAGCGGCGAAGGTTAATATTACCGCCAGCACCGGCGTAGCACATGGAGAAGCCACTATGCCGAAGAAAAGCCCCATTAATAAAGCACCAAGCAGCGCCTTCCTTTTGGGTAAGAATCGCTGTGATATGCCAATATTGAGCTTAATAAACTTAAAAGCCCCCAGTAGTTGTAGCCCGAGTAAGATAGCCACTGGAGGCAGGACATAATTCCAGAAGCTGCCGACATCACCAAACAGGCGACCCATGGCGCCGGCTATTATTCCCAGACCGGTAAAGGTTATAGTTAGACCAAGGGTAAAGACCAGTGAATATTGAATGGCTTTCTTCTGTGAACCTTCAGCGTAACCACCAACGTAGCCGATAACCAATGGTATCATCGCCAGGACACAGGGACTGGCGCTGGAGATGATACCTCCCAGAAAGCAGGCAGGAAAGGCAAGCCAGCCCTGATTCTGGATAATATCACCGATATTGCTCAACAAACCTTCCAAATTAATCTATCCCCATTTTCTTTAATTGGGCGCTTATTTCTTCCTTGGCCCAAAACCCCATGTGCCTTGTTATTTCCTTACCACTACTATCAAAGAGTATCTGGGTTGGTATTGCCATAATCTGGTATTCACGGGCAAGGTCTAGTTGCTCATAGACTTCAACGATCACCACGTTGAGCTTCTCTTCATACTCCTTTGCCAGTTCCTCTAGAATTGGCTTCATTTCTTTGCAGGGAATACAGGTACTTGAGCCGAACTCAGCCAGTGTAGGCTTGCCGTTACCGAGAACTTGTGTTAGTGGTATTGAGGAAGGGTCTGGCGGGCTTCCTGAGCAGGCAACAGTAACGAGTAGCAGAGCCACGAAAATTGCCAATACGAGGGGCAAGGCCTTATTCATCATTCAAGTTTCCTTTTCTTCTCACTCCGGGAGAGATTAGCTTCTACTTCTTAGCCTTTTCTTCCTTATCGAGAGCAGTGGTGATGAACTGGGCGACCTCTGCCTTGGTGGGCACCCGCCCAGAGCAGACCAGTTCCTCATTAAGCACCAGGCCTGGGGTTTGGAGTATGGGATATTCCATTATCTTCTTGACGTCTCTAACATGCTCCAGGCTGAAGTCTATACCTAGTTCCTTGACCACTTCCCTGATTGTTTGTTCCATTTGGTCACATCTGGCGCATCCCGGTCCGAGAATTTTGGTTTTCATTTTCTACCTCCTATTTTTATTTATTGGGTGATAAGCCCAAAGATATATCCGGTGATGGTAGCCATCACTACCACTAGGGCGATATAAGTCAGCGTCTTTCTAGTCCCTATAATGCTGCGGATGACCAGCATATTGGGAAGAGAGAGGGCCGGGCCTGCTAAAAGCAGTGCCAGTGTCGGACCCTTGCCCATGCCCAAATCCATGAATGCTCTGATAATAGGGACTTCGGTGAGGGTAGCGAAGTACATTAATGCTCCCAAGAAAGAGGCAATGAAACTGGCCAGGAGACTGTTTCCACCCACATAGGATGTCACCACAGATTCAGGGAGTAATACCTTGATGATTCCGGCAACAAATACGCCGCCCACGAGCCAGGGCACAATGAGGCGCCCAAAATGTAGGGTCTCCTTCATCCATTGTGCAATCTCACTCTTCCTAAACCAACGCCACAGAATTACAGCTAGGACAGCCAGCAGGATACCAGTAGCAATCCAGTTCTTCGAAGCGGCGAAGACCAGGATACCTACCATAGAGCCGAAGAAAAGCACCTGTTGCCAGAGGCTCTTGGCTTCTGGGTCAGCGGCCAGTGTTGCAAAGGCCTGAGCGTCCTTTTGTGTCTCCTCTTTCCGATGAATGAAGGCCATGATGAGGCCGATGCCAGTGGCAAAGACAATGGCACCTATGGCACGTGCTGCTCCCAGGTCATAGCCCAGAAGTCTGGCTGAATAGACGATGGCGAGGACATTGATAGCCGGCCCGGAATAGAGAAAAGCAATAGCAGGTCCCAGTCCTGCACCTCTCTTATAGATACTACCAAACAGAGGTAGTACCGTGCATGAGCAAACTGCAAGGATTGTCCCTGATATCGAGGCTACGCTATAGGATAAAACTTTTTTCGCCTGAGGACCGAAGTACTTCAGAACCGCTGGTTGTGAGACGAACACCGCAATGGCCCCAGCTATAAAGAAAGCGGGAATCAGGCAAGTGAGCACGTGTGCCGATAAATATTCTAATAGGGCATCAAACCCACCCTGTAGTATAGAGATTAACACGTTCATACTATCGACCCATTGTTTGCATACTCGCACACTTAGTTACATATACGGATACGCTACACAAAAGATTTTTTACTTGCGCAATGGTCTTGGCCCAACTCGCACGGCATGGTTTAATCTCTCCCTATCCTGAGCTAGTACCTCATTGCTGATAGGGGAATCTCTCAGCAGCTTAGCCAAAGATGTAGAGTAGCGATTGGTTGTTTGCCAGTCCACGGAATAAACTATCCACACTCCATCTCGCCTTACCTTTAAGAAACCGGCGTCCTGAAGGATGCCAAGGTTGCGTGAAGCCCGGGACTGGGATATATCCAGGGCTTGCATAACCTCGCAGACACAACATTCCCTCTCCA
>JAUXAC010000108.1 GCA_030615035.1 Dehalococcoidia bacterium
GATAATCCTTGTTTTGGGGATACTATGGGGCATCGGTGGTTCCAGGATGATAAGAGGCGCTGTTATGGGCATTAAGGAGAATGTGTATGTGGAGGCAGCGAAGGCTATTGGCTGTCCCACCAGCAGAATACTTATTCGGCACATCCTGCCCAATATTATGGCAGTCGTAATTATCGAATTTAGCCTACGGGTGGCGGGGATAATTCTAGCTGAGGCTAGCCTGAGCTTTCTCGGCTTTGGCATACCCCCTCCGGCTCCCAGCTGGGGAGGTATGCTTAATTTGCGTGAGTATATGCTCCGAGCTCCATGGATGCTCATATGGCCCGGTCTTGCCCTGAGTATCGTGGTCTATGGAATAAATATGTTTGGTGATGCGGTGAGAGACCTGCTGGACCCGAGGATGAGGGGTGGTGTCGGGCGCTATGGGGTGAGAGCGAAAAAAGAAGCGAAGAAGAAGCCACTTTGATACACTTTGATACACTTTACATCAAGTTACATCATTATGCATCACTTTACGACAGTTTAAGACACAAAAAAGGGGATCGGGATTTGTGGTCCCGACCCCCTAATAATATACTCCTAGTAATATACTAGAAGTCAAACAGTGCCGGCTGCCGTGATAGCCCTGCGGATGGTCTTTTTATCATGGTGTAGCTCCCTCTTTATTCGCTTAATACTCCATCCATCGACAAAGTAGGCTTGCCTAATGCGCTCATCCCGCTCAGCTGCAAGGTTCTTCTCTTCCGGTATCGGTGCTCCAGCTATAAGAAGAAGTGGAGCTGGGGGCCGGCCGCGGGTGCTTTCTCTCTTTATCTCTATTACTTTCCCTTTCTTAATCATAGGAACAAGGTAAGAGCTAACTTCCCAAACGGGGACCTGAAAACGTGTACCGAGTTTCCACCTGGTTAGCCCCTCAGGGTGTTTTCTGAGAAGAGCCAGAATCTTCTCATCTAGATGGTCATCCCCTTGGCTGATAAGACCCACCGGCGAATTATCCTTGGGAGCTATGCCCCTGTCGTCCATACCTGGGTAGACACTTTCGAGGGTTCTCTCGCATTTGTGCCATCCATCAAGATGGAGACGAAAGCCGTAGGATTTGAGAAAGGCGTATAGGCGCCTCTGGGCAAAGCGGCGGGTCTCTGAATCGTCCATGCCCGACTTCCACGCTTCAAAAGCTGTGGAGCGAAGCTCCTGCATCAGGTCCTCCCATATCCCATCCTTTCTCAGGGTGTATCTCAGGTGCAACGAAAGCCAGCGGACTCTTGATATGCACAAGGCTGCGTGATGGTTGGCGGGGCCGAGGTCGATGCGCATAGATTGACTCCTTTTCTCAAAATAAAAAGCCCCCAACTGTGGGGGCTTAAAAACCTAGAAGAGGCTTAGCCCCTTCTAACCAGTTCTTTGTTGCTTACCTTGTAGCCTAGCTGTCTACCCACCTTGGTCAGAACCAGACTACCGTTCTCCATTATTGCCATTGGCTTGCCTTTCTCCGGTGTTTCCCACCGTTTTAGCTCTCTGGTTCTAGCGTCCGCTACCTTGACCAGTCCGTTGCTCATAGCTTGCCTCCTTTTCTCAAAATAAAAAGCCCCCCTCTTCTTACCTCGGGGTCAAAATAAGAAGAGAGGGGGGTAGTCTACTATTCAAACACTATGAAGGCAAAAGACACCCCCTTAAACGGAAGTGCCTTTCGTTTAGTAAATTAGCGGTGTAAAGGCAAAAAGCACCCCCTTGTGAGAAGTGCCTTTTCTCCTTTGAGTAAATTAGCGGTAAAATGGCAAAAGACGCCCCCTTATAAGAAGCGTCTTTCGTTTTTTTATGCTCTAGTGGGAATAATAATCCTTGACCGCTTCCATCACCTTTTGCCTTATTGCCGTTGTCGTGCTTTGTGGTAACGGCTTGCCGTATCGGATACCCTGTCGCCTTTTGTTCTTGCTGACCTGTCGCAATTCCTTACCCAAGTCTACATATAATCTGATGTAGCTTGAAGCTATACGCACTTTGACAAAAGGCGTTAAGGTTAGACCGCTTACCGCTTGCCCCTCTAGGTAGTATAGGGGCTGACTTTCAGCGTAAATGTCCCTAGACACAGCAGAAAACTGCCCTCTAATGGGGTAAGTCCTTTGACCTAATGAGTGTATAGCCTTTCGTTCAGCTTCCCACTCGGCTTGTCTTTGCTCTCTGTCTAACTGCTTCCAGTCGGCTATAAGGGGGTTAATTCTAGCCTCATAATCAAGGTGGTAAAACTCGCCTGTCATCAAGTCTAGTTTCCAGCCCTTTATAGCTAGATATTCGGTTAAGATAGAAACTAAAAAGGTTCTGCGGTCAAGGGTTGCCCACTTCGGCAGAGTATCGGTTTTAATCATACCGAAGCCCCCCTTTCGTTTTGTTTCAGAGCCTAACTAGGGGGGGCTAGTTCCCTATTTAGTGAACTTCTACCAGCTCCTTTTTGGGTTCTGTGGCTTCTGGTGTGGCTTCCTCTTGGGCTTGTCGCATAGCTTCCTCTAGCTGTAACTGGATAGCCTTGTCAAG
>JAUXAC010000121.1 GCA_030615035.1 Dehalococcoidia bacterium
ACCTTATCTGAGGCAGTGGACCCCGTATGTCCCTTAAGTATCTTGGTCCGCCCACTGTTGCCGGAAACACCTTAACAATATCAGCACCTGCTTCCCAGGCAGTCAATATCTCGGTTGGGGTGAAGGCTCCAGGGATGACAACCTTACTGTATCGACGGCAGACCTCTATCACCTCTAAGTTCAGGGTTGGACACACCACAAACTCAGCTCCGGCAAGTATCACAGCCCTGGCTGTTTCCGGATCCAGCACTGTGCCAGCACCCAAGAGCACATTGTCCTTCATAGCACCCTTGAGCTCCTTGATAGCGTCTATTGCGCCAGGGACGGTCATCGTTATCTCTATGGGTTTAACCCCCCCTTTGGCAATAGCCCCACATACCTCTACTGCCTCCTGGGCACTCGCTACCCTGATTACCGCCACCACACCACAATTTACAATATCCTGCAGGTTCTTTTCTTTATTGTCCAAATCTAGCCTCCAAAATTTAAGATTGCGGTAGATTAAATATAAAAATGGGCTGATGTTACTAATTCAAAAGGTAGCAATACTCTGGACTACGGTCAACCTTCCATAAATGTCGCCTCCTCTTAATTAGTTCCTGTCAAATCCCAGCGTTTTCCATAAGCATACTCAGAGGTAAGCCAATCTTGATACACTCCTCTTCTACCTGACGCATCTGAGCTATGGTTAAAATTTTCACGGCATCACCCTTGGGCTACTATTAGTAATTTGAAGTGTAACAATATCCGGGGCTATGGTCAATGGATTTTTTGGTAGCCTATTCCCCTGCCCTTAAAAGAACAGGGGAATAAAGGGGATGAGGTCAATAAACAATCTCTGGTCAATCTTTCAAATTGCCACTGTGTTTTATCTGCTTATACGTAAGCCAGCACCTTTAATTTGGCTTTCAATCTCTTGTAGCGTTGACCAGTTTATATCACCAGGAATTGAATGCTTCAATGCCGCATAGGCATTCCCATACTTTAGTCCTTTTTCCACGTCGCCAGTAATATAACCATATAGAAACCCAGCGGAAAAGGAATCGCCAGCTCCAAGCCGATCAACTATCTCCACGTCATATGTCTTATCGTCATATATCTTCCTTCCCGAATACGCTATAGCGGTCCAGCGGTTTCTTAAAACCGACACGACCTCTCGCAACGTTATGCAAACCACCTCGAAATTGAATTTCTCCGCCAGCTTCCTAGCTACTTCCTGATAGCTGTCAGCCCTGATGCCGAATACCCGGCCAGTGTCTTCTTCGGTTGAAAAAAGGATGTCAACATATTTCATAAATGGTTCCTGGCATTTCCTGGCTTCTTCCTCCGTCCAAAGTCTAGCTCGATAATTAAGGTCATAGCTTACCTTGCAGCCGACCTTTTTCGCTGTTTTCAAGGCATCGGCTGTAACCCGGGCTGCACTGGGGCTTAATGCCGGCGTAATACCACTGGTGTGAAACCACTTCGCTCCGCCTAATACCTCCTCCCAATTTACCTCACCTGGTTTTACCTGACTTATTGCTGAGTTTGCCCGGTCATAAATGACCCTGCTAGACCTCGGTGATGCGCCAAACTCAAGGAAATAAAGCCCCACCCGACTGTCCTTTGTCCATAAAATGTTGGAGGTATCCACTCCTTGCTCTCGAGCCTTGTTGCGAATCATCGCCCCAAGAGCATTTTCGGTAAGGCGTGAAACCCAGGAAACATTTAACCCCAGTCTGCTGAGGGCAGTCGCCACACTCAACTCAGCACCGCCAACGTTTACATCCAGCAAGTTTGTCTGCTCCAACCTGCGATAATTCGGCGGCGACAGCCGTATCATTGTCTCTCCGAATGTTACAACGTCAAACATCTTATTACCCTCCTCTATTCCCATAGCTTACCCTATCCTTGCCAGTTTAACCGCCTCAATAAACTTTTTGGCATTTTCAGTGATTATGTCATACTTCCTCTCACTCACTGCCTTCTTGTCCACGAGCGATGTGCCGGCGGCTACTGCTACCGCACCCGCCCTGATAAAATCTGGCGTGTTGCCCACATTCACTCCTCCCGTTGGCATTAACCTTATCTGAGGCAGTGGACCCCGTATGTCCCTTAAGTATCTTGGTCCGCCCACTGTTGCCGGAAACACCTTAACAATATCAGCACCTGCTTCCCAG